>DASSED010000101.1:0-9727 GCA_035695405.1 Gemmatimonadales bacterium | reverse complement strand
GCGCCGCGGGTACGCATGGAGGGTCGGGGCGAAGTCATTATCCTCTCGTCCAACAACTATCTCGGACTGTCCAACGAGCCGTCGGTCATCCGCGCCGGTAAAGAAGCGCTGGACCGCTTCGGTGCGGGAACGGCATCGGTCCGGTTCATCTGCGGCACATTCACCATCCATCGGGCCTTGGAGGCGGCGTGCGCCCGTCTGGTCGGAACCCGCGCGTCACTCAGCTTCGTCAGTGCCTGGAACGCCAATGAGGCGCTGCCCGCCACGCTGCTCACCGATCAGGACCTCGTGATCAGCGATCAGCTGAACCACGCCTCGATCATCGACGCCATTCGACTGGCCAAAGCAATCACGAAGTGTCAGAGCGCGGTGTATCGCCACGGTGACCTCGACGACCTGGACCAGAAGCTCACGGCCGCACGGGACCGCCGGGTCAAGATGGTCATCACTGACGGGGTCTTCTCAATGGAAGGGGCCATTGCCCGGCTACCCGAGCTGCTGGAGCTCTGCAGGAGACATGATGCGGTGCTGGTGGTAGACGACTCCCACGGCACCGGCGTTTTGGGAGCGACGGGACGAGGCACGGCCGAACATCTTGGAGTACTGGGCGAGGTGGACATCATTACGTCTACCTTGGGCAAGGCACTCGGAGGCGCCGCCGGTGGCTTCGTCGCGGGATCGGCCGCGGTGTGCGATTACCTGACGCAGCGCGCCCGGCCCCAACTGTTCTCGAATGCCTTGCCTCCCACTGTCGCGGCCAGCGCGCTCGCGAGTATCGAGTGCCTCGAGGCCCACCCGGAACGGGTCACCGCGCTTCGCGACAACGCTCACTACTTCCGGCAGCAGCTGATCGAGCTGGGGTTCAAGCCCCTGCCGGGTGAGACCCCCATCATCCCAGTGATCCTGGGGGAGACTGCCGCAGCCATTCGCATGAGTGACCTGCTGCTGGGCCAGGGTGTTTTTGTGACCGGGTTCGGCTTCCCAGTCGTTCCTCAGGGCCAGGCCCGCGTTAGATGTCAGATCTCGGCCGCTCATACCCGAGACGATCTGGACCAGGCCCTGGCGGCCTTTAGAAAGGTGGGGCGTGAGCTCGACTTGATCTGAATCCTCGGTCGTCCTCCGGTTCGCCTCGTCGGCCCACTCTTTGCACTTCCGCCCCCTCCGACGGGCAGAGGGAGCCGGCAGCGAGAACGCAAGTTCTTGTAGGCCAAGTGGCTAAAGGGGCCGTCCGGCCCCGGCTTCACCTCCCCCTCCCGCGCATTTCCCAGCAGGAGTTCCCGCATTTTGACGTACCGCGCGAATGAGCGCCGGTAAGCGCTAGGAAGCCCCTGGCGCAGACACCTTACGGAGGCAGGCTGATGCGCAAGGTCACCCTAAGCATCCCGGTCACGGTGCTGGCCCTTTGCCTAGGGGCGGCCCAGGTCTCGGCCCAGCAGCCGGGCCGCGGCAACTTCCAGTGGTATATCGGTGGACATGGAGGCGTCACCAGCTTTCGCTCCCCGTTGACCGGGCGCGAATACATCCCGATGGCTGGAGGCGACCTTCTGATCACCGCCCGACGCACGGGCCTGCTCATCTCCGTGGATCAGGGCTTCGGCTCGGATGAGCTGACCTTCGCATCCTTCGAGATTCGAGACAGCTTGGATAACGTGGTAAACTCGGGCGACCAGATGTACTCGTTTCAGGGCCTGCGGCGCTACTCCGCAACGCTGCTGGCCTATCCCGTGAAGCTCCCCAACATTCAGCCCTACGTCGGCGTGGGTTTGGGCATCGTGCACACGACCTCGAACTCGCTGGGTCCTTTTGCCGACGGAAGCGTGGAGAGCCACCTCAGCAGCTCGGCTTTCCTTTCGGGGACGGCCGGACTTGAGTTCCGCTTAGGCCCGTTCAGCGCCTTCGGCCAATATCAGGTAACCACCAAGCATGGTTACAAGCAGGTTGAAAATGTCCTGCAACGAAGGGACGATAAGATTCTCTTCAGACGAATCGATTTCGGTCAGTGGACGCTCGGCGCGTATCACACACTGTCAGGCGGCCTACGCTTCAGTCTAGGCAGTGCTCGGGAGCGGGCCGGCAGCGGCGGCTACTGATTCTTGATTGCAGGAGTTAAGGGCGGGAGGTCTGTCGACCTCCCGCCCTTTTTATTTCCGGGAGAGCCAGCGAGAGCCGGATTCGATGAACCGAAGGGGCCAGTCGGCCGCTTTGGTGATCCCGATCCTGGGGGTGACTGCCATCATGCGGCTTTCATTGCGGCGCGGTCGATGAACCAATACCAAGCTGCGCGCCATTCGCTGGCCATCCAGTGCCTGAGTAATGCCCAGCGCCTGACACAGCTTTCCCGGACCGGAGCAGAGCTGGCGGTCCATCGGTGTGCCCCGCCGCCGTTTCATCGTTTCAAGCCCTTCCATTGGCTCCAGGGCTCGCAGCAGCACAGCGCTGGCCAGACCGGCCTGCTGGCACACCAGATTGGCGCACCAGTGCATGCCGTACGAGAGGTATACATACCATGAGCCGGGCGGCCCGAACAACGCCTCGTTGCGGCGATTGCGGCGGTGCAAGTAGCCGTGGGACGCAGGGTCATTATAGCCCAGATAGGCCTCGGTCTCGACAATCCGCCCGGCAGTGGGCTCTCCATCCACGGTCGACACCAGCACGGCGCCCAGGAGATCAGCGGCTACGGTCTCTGCCGGCCGCGCAAAAAAACTGACGGGCAGCGTGGCTGCCCGTTTTAACCCGATCATTCGGTCTTTTTCCTGGCCCGTGGTCGACGCACCTTGCCACTGGGGGATTCTCCAGTCGCATCGCTGGGCTGGCCAGCCGTGCCGGCGGGTACGGCAGCGGCCTTCTTCCTGGGCCGTCGGGCTCGGGGACGCTTACCCTCCGGCACCGGTGCCTCGGGTGAGCTTGCCACCGGCAACTCGGGCTCAGGGGGCGGCTCCATCTGTACCACTCCGATCAGAGGGACCTCTCCCGGTCTGGTCGGACTGCGGGAGCCGCGGCGGAAACGAACCCCGAAACGCTGGCCATTTTCGCGGAAGGGGCTGCTGGCTTCGGGTGCGACACCGGTGTCGCCCAGAGAGTCACCTTCCAAAATCGGAGCTGAAGGCTCTTCCCGCTGCGCAGCGGGTGGCTGAGGCTGCCGGACCGGCGCTCGCTGGGCCGAAATCTCGTACTCGTCATCTCCCACCTTGCGGACATCCGCCACCTCTGCATCGTTGGCTTGGCGCAGCAAGCGAGGGAAGCGGGCCGAATCCAGTAACGGGTCTTCCCGGCCGTGCATGGCGACCATCCGAAGCCGGAGCGCTTCATGACCCACCGGCGAGCGGAACTCGGACAGCGCTTGGGACATCAACTGAAAAGCGCGCGCCAGCGTCAGCGCTCCCCCGCGATCCGTGCGATACGATCCTCGGGACGCCTGCCCGCTTGGTTCCCTCGGACCAGAAGCAACCCGCTCCCGGTGGTTTGCTCCCTCCCGGGCCCCCGCTCGATCTCGGCCCCCCCGACCCCTCCTCCCCCGCCCCCTCCGGCCACCGTCCTCTCGTCCCTCGCGCCCATCCGATTGCGGTCGAGCAGGAGAGGGAAGCACGACTGGGGCGGAACCGGGGGCGGGAGCCACTTCATACTGTCCATTTTCCAGCTTATTGATCTGGACCACGCCTTTCTGACCCGCCTCGATGACGAACTTACTGAACCGATTGAACCCCGCGTTTCGCTCGTCGAAGTTGGGGTCAATCTGTTGCATGACTTGCTTCAGTCGATCGGACCGCATCACGTCCCCATTGCGGGACATCTGCGCCACGGCTTCGGCCGCAAGCTCCCAGGGGTCTCGCTGGGTTGACGGGGTGTCGACTTCTTTCGTCAGTCCGGCGAGATCGTTGTAGGAGTAGTACTCATCGCAGTTCTGGATCAGGAGGTCACTCGCGGACTCCCGGATTCCCACCCCGATGACGTACTTCCCGTACTCCTTGAGCTTGATGACCATGGTGGAAAAGTCACTGTCACCGGAGAGAAGAATGAAGGTTCCGATTTCAGGACGAGTGAAGACCAGCTCGATAGCATCGATCGCCAGCCGGATGTCGGTCGCATTTTTCTTGCTGGACCCGAAGGCCGGCGCGAAGATGAGATCGATGGAGGACTCTGATAGGGGTACGATGTATTGAGGGTAGCGTCTCCAGTCGGCATAGGCACGCTGCACGGCGACTTTACCCTTGATGATGTCGCTGTTGAGGAGGGTGCGAAGCTCCTTCGTCAGGTCCTTTTGAATGCCGAGGGTAACATTGTCGAAGTCGATCAGCAGGGCGGCGTGGGGGGCGTGCACTTGCGGTTGGCTGAGATGTCGGCCTGGCCGAATCAGCGGTCGATTCACGTAGCTCTCGTGTCCGGATTTACCGCTCCGGCGCTCCCCGGTTGCGCCTGGCCGGACCCGGAGTGCGGCAGGACGTCGAGCGAGTGCACCAGTAACGGAAACCTCTTTAGGGAGCCCGTTTCTCTCGGGCGCAGCAGCTGCAGCTCGGAGAGGATGCGGGCAATGGTTGCCAAGCTCACCGGGAACGCCTTTCGTCGGCCGGGTCGCCGACGCAGCTCAACTCACCGGGGGATCGGTCCGGGCTCCGGAGAGCCCGCCGTGGCAGCTGCGGATAGCCGCTAGCAACAAGAATTTATCGGAATGCCCCGGGGGGTGGTAGGGGATTAGCCGAACTGCGGCTCTCCGGCCTGGGGAAGATCGAGCACGAAGTAAAAGCGAGTGCCGTAGCCGGGAGCGGTCTCGACCTGCATGACCGATCCCATGGCTTCGACCAGTTTGCGGCAGATGGAAAGGCCCAGCCCGGAGCCCGAGAAGGTGTATTCGCCCAGCTTCTGCCGTCGGCGGAACGGCTCAAAGAGCGTCGCCATGGACTGGGGCGGGATACCGCGTCCGGTATCGCGCACCGAGAATTCGAGACAACGGGCCGTCCGGGGTACGGCTGTCACCTCCACAAATCCCTCGGCGGTGAACTTGAGCGCATTGGTCGTGAGGTTGAGCAGCACCCGGCTCAGCGCCACGGGATGACCGATGCGAAAGTCAGCCTCGGGGCCCGTCACCCGCACCGTGAGGCTCTTCTCCTCCGCGATTGGCTGAACGATGTCGCGCACCGATTCCAGAATATCGCGCACCGAGAATGGTATCGGATCGAGATCGACCAGGCGATCCCCGCCTCGGGCCAATTCAATTACATCACTCGCCACCGAGCTCAGCCCGAATGCCGCGCTGTAGATCAGACCCAGCTGCCGCTCCTGGACCGGCGTGACGGGACCACTGCGGCCGCGCTGCAGCGTCTCGGCCAGGAAGAGAATGGAGGTGAGTGGAGACCGAAGGTCGTGCGCCACCTCGACCACGAGCTCCAGGCCATCGGGTGACGAGAGCCGATCGGCAAAATGCTGGGACCAGTCCGCCTCGAGGTGCTGGCCCACCACTTCAATGGCGTGGAGAAGCTTGAGCAGCTGAACCGGATCGGGGGGTGGAAGCTGGCGCACCCGGTCGAGAAATGCGGTCCGGATCAATCCCAGGAGTCGGCGGCACAGCGCATTTCTCGGGATGGCGCTCGTGTCCGCCGGCAATCCCGCGGCCTCCTGCCGAATGGCGGCAGAGAGCTGGGCTAGATGGGCCGTGGCCTCCTCGGGACCGGCGGCGTGTTCCACCACCCGGTGCCATTCGGCATCGGCCCATAGGACCGACTCGCGGAGCGCCTCCCACAGGGCCGGCGCCACCGATTCGGTCGTCGCTCCCGCCGGGTCCCAGGCTCGGGGTGGCGCCTGGGCTTCCTGCGCAATCCGGCGGCGCTCTCCGCTACTCGAAGCGGGAAGGACCGTCTCGGGCATCACGCCATGGGTCCTGGGCTGTCTTCTCTATGAAATTCGTGCTTGTCCATCAGACGGTACAACGTCGTGCGATCGATGCTCGCAAGCCGGGCGGCTTTGGACATGTTCCCTCCGGCCCGGCTGATCAGACGAGTCAGGTATTCCTTCTCAAACTGCACCACGACCCGGTCCTTGGCCGGATGATACGCTTCTTCCATCACGCCGGGCGGAGCCACGCTTTCCGCGGGCCACTCGGTGCCGTCATCGTAGACCGGTATGTCGTTCGGCTGAATGGTCTGGTCCGGCTCGGCCAGAACCGCGACGTGTTCGATCACGTTTTGTAGCTCGCGCACATTCCCCCGCCACGGCCGGGAACGCAGGAAAGCTATACTGGCATCACTCAGCCGGGGCAGGCGGTCGCCCATTTGACGGTGGCGCTGCCAGTAATAGGTCAGGAAATGGTTTGCCAGAAGCGGGATGTCCTCCGGCCGTTTTCTCAATGGTGGAAGCTTGATCGGGACGACCCGAAGGCGATAGAACAGATCCCCTCGCAGGACCCCCTCATCGACCGCTTCCTGCGGCTCACGATTGGTGGCCGAGATGAAGCGCACATCTACCACCGCGTCCTGCTGTTCGCTCCCGACCCGCCGTACGACGCCATCCTGAATGACCCGAAGCAGCTTGGCTTGAAGCGGCATCGTCATCTCGGTCAGCTCATCCAGGAAGAGGGTGCCGCCGTTAGCGGTTTCCAGCAGCCCCGGCTTATCTCGATCGGCACCGGTGAACGCTCCCTTGCGGTGTCCGAACATCTCGGACTCGAGCAGCGGCTCCGGAAGCGCCGCACAGTTGATCGGCACCAGTGCGCGACTGGCGCGCCGGCTATTCTGGTGAATGAACTGGGCGATCACTTCTTTCCCGGTACCGCTCTCACCGCTGATGAACACCGACGCATCGGTCGGTGCGACTTTCCGGGCCAAATCGACAGCTTTGCGGAAGAGGGGAGAGATACCGATGAGGGCAATCTTGTCGCTGTGCCCAACTTGCTTCATCAACTGGACCCGCAGATCCTGCGCCTCGCGCGCCATCATGACGGCGTGGGAGGCACGTCCGATCAGGACCTGAAGATGCGTGGCCGAGAAGGGCTTCGGGAGATAGTCCCAGGCGCCCGCGCGCAGGGCTTCAATGCTGCTGGTGACGCTCGGGTTCCCGGTCATCACCACGACGATCGTATCCTTGTAGGCTTCCAGAGTGGTCTGAAGAATTTCGAGGCCGGACACCTGGGACATGTACAGATCGACCAGGATGATGTCGAACTTCCTCCGCCGGACCGTCTCCAGAGCCTCTTCGCCGCGACCAATCAGGGTCACGTTATATCCGTCCATCTGGAGAACGCTGGCGCAGCTCTCTCTCAGGGTGCGCTCGTCGTCGATGACGAGCACCCGGATGCTCGCTTTGACTTCACCAGGAATGGAAAGGGGATCGCGAGCAGTGCTCTCAGCCACGGAAGGAATCTTCCGCTCCGACTGAACCAGAGGATTAGCCATCCTGTACTCCAGGGGGAGACCGCAGGCGCGGTCGGTTTAACTCAGACCTGGTCCAGCACAGCCCACACTGGTCCAGGAAAACCCGGGATCAGGGCGATTACGGTGCCCCGGAGAGACACCAGGAGTAACGTTTTTACCACAGATTGAGGCGAAAGTCAAGCAGGTGATGGCGCCGCACCACAGTCCGACTGGGTAAGTTGGCCCCATTTCGTAGGTTGGCATCCACACCTGTAGCGGACGGATCACGCTGGGTAGGAGAGCGGCGTCTGCTCGAATGCCCGTATTTGCTCGGAATCGTTGTCCCGCTTGAGTTCCCGAAGGGCGGTTGTCGCCCTCAGCAGGAGCTCTACCACGTCCACAGGCGACTCGGCGAAGTCGGGGACCGCGCAATAGCCGGCCCGAACCCTGAGGCTTCTCTCACCACCGCGGACCGGGATCGGCGATGCCTCTATGGTCCCCCCCAGTCGTTGAATTAGCCGCACAGCACCCTCGTTGTTGGTCCCTGGGGCGATGACGGCAAACTCAGAATGTCCCAGCCGACCCAAGGCATCGGAGGCGCGGCCCGCGCGCTTGAATAACTGGCCCACCTGTTCAGCAATGCGCTGAGCCTCTTCGTCGGCGGGTTCCTGTCCGAGGGTGCCTTCCGGCTCCGGGGAAAAAACCACGCACGCCAGCGGGTCGCGGCGGCGGAATGCATCGCCTCCGATCTCGTGTGCCCGGCGCGAAAGTCCGCGCATGTTGTACAGACCGGTGCCGGGATCGAGCAGAGATTCGTCTCGTAGCCCATCCACCTCCAGCTTGCACTGGAGAAATGTTGCCAACTTGAGCAGGAGCGCCTCGCCGTCCAGGGGCTGTCCCAAAAACTCCCACGCCCCGGCGCGGTAGGCCTCGAGGCGCTGGGTTCGGCCGGATGGTCCTGAAGTCGTGATGATGATGGGAGTGGTAGCACTGAAGCGGGGGTCGGTACGGAGTTGACGACAGACCTCGAATCCGTGAAGATCGGGCATCTGCGCGTCGAGGATGATCAGGTCTGGCTGCGCGGTCCGGGCCCGTTCCAACGCCTGTTGGCCGGTGTAGGCGCGAACGACCGAGTAGCCGCTGGGCCCGAGAATGCTCTCCAGCGATCGAGCGGACCACTCCTGATCGTTTGCGATGAGGACCAGCGGCGCTGAGGATGCCTTGTCTCGATGTGCCATGCGTCTTCAGTCAGAGATGAGAAACCGGAGCTGGGAGCGTGGGTCAGATAGCAGAACTCGTGCGCCTCCCGCCAAAAAGATTAACCCTGTACATCACATCCAGTTGGAGCTGGGCGTGGCGCCACGATCCAAGCGAGATCGCTGAGGCAGCGCCACACATTGGATGCTGGGATGCTACGGCAGTTGACACCGTGCAGATTGTAGCAATCGAGCCGTGATAGTTGTGGTTTTCCAGCAACGCCCTTCTTCTCTCCCGGTTACTCGACCGCTCCTGGCTGATCCTTGTAAATCAACTCATGATAGACTCTTAGATGATTGGTTAGGAGCCAGCGGGGCCTTCACATCCAGCGGCAAATTTACGGCTCCATCCTTGAAGGATCCTCCCGCGAGACCAGCCTCACTCCCATACCCTTGATCGAACTGCGATGCCAGGCAAGCCAATTTCCGAGAGCACGCCTCTCGACCCCACCGAAGCTCCGTCCCCAGCCCCAGCGGGAGACCCCGCCGGCTCGGTGGAGAGTACGGGGCTGTTGAGCAAGCTCACTGAGTTTGCCCAGCGATTGGCCAGCTTTGGGTTGGGCGAGGCTCCTGATCCTCTGCTTACGGAGACTCGACCGCCGGGCAAACGCCGGTCTCAGTCATAGCTCCAGTGCTATGTCGCTGTCCTGAGTGAGTAAGATCACAGGGGCGCTGGAGGGTGGGTATTAAGCTCTATTGGCACCCGGCCGGTGCTGATGGGAGTGCTGCTTTGTCTAAGTGATGGCCCCCATTCACCGTATAGGTCTTCAAGTCAAATGGGAATTGCCATGTCAGGGGTACGCAGCAGCAATCCCTCGATTCCTGTCGTAACGGGCGCCTTCGATCCACTGGTCCGTCCCCGCTTCACCGATTATGGAAAGCGGGAAAGTTTCGAGTTTTTGAAAGCGGAGTGGTCCCGGCGCTTGGTCAACCTTTTGGTCGCGACCATGGCACTGGCAATAATCCTTCCGCTTATGGCTCTGATCGCAGTCCTGGTCTGGCTCACCTCGCGGGGGCCGGTGTTCTACTCCCAGGTGCGAGTCGGGCTCGACCGGCGCCGGCCCGCCCGGGTGGCTCAGAACCATCGCCGGGAACGCGACCTCGGTGGACGCCCCTTCACCATCTATAAGT
>DASSED010000100.1:0-3869 GCA_035695405.1 Gemmatimonadales bacterium | reverse complement strand
GCTCGTCGTCGAGCCGCTCGGCCATGTCGGAGAAGGTGGCGTCGATCAGCTTCATCATCTGGTCCCAGCCAGTCACGCGTTGCTGCTCCAGCCGGCCGGTGAGCCAGGCGAGGCCCGGCTGCGCCTCGGGCGACAGCTTCTCCCGCTGCTCGCCCAGCCAGGCGAGATGCGCCTGGAGATCCCGGCTCTCGGTGGTGGCATCGGCCACCCGCTCGAGCTGCCGGAGGGTCTTCTTGCGCACGGTGGAGCGGAGCTCCGGCTGGTAGGCTCTGAGCGCGCTGCGCAGCCGCCGGATGGCCACCCGAAAGTCGTGGAGCCCTTCGGGATCATCGGGATCGGCCAGCCGGTCGCGCAGTGCGGATGCGGTCTTGAGGTACGTCAGAGCCAGCCGGCGAGCACCTTCTTTGCTCGAGAGCCGCAGGAGATCGGGAGGGAGCTGCATAGGGATAACCTATCCCCTAAGACGAGGTCAGGCTAACTGCCCCGCTATCCCGCGCCCGCTTCTAGCCCGCTGCCGCGCGAGCTTTACATTCTCACGATGGACGAAGCAGATCCTTATCCCGCCTACCTGGACATCGATTACCCGGACCGGGAGCTGAGCTGGGTCACCAGCTTCTTTCGGCCGATTCTTGCCATTCCTATCGTCACCATCCTGGCGCTGGTCTCCGGGCCGGCGATACAGAAGGAAGGGGCGGAACGGCCCCTGGCGGCGGGCGGGACCATCTTCGCCGCCGTCATGCTCATGCTGGTGTTTCGCCGGAAGTATCCCCGCTGGTGGTTCGACTGGAACCTGGAGCTGGTCCGTTTCAGCACCCGGGTTGCCGCCTATCTCACGCTACTGCGGGACGAGTATCCCTCGACCGACGAGGAGCAGGCGGTTCACATCGACATTCCCTATCCCGACGCGCGCGAGCTGAATCGCTGGCTCCCGCTGATCAAGTGGTTCCTGGCGATTCCACACTACATCGTGATGGCATTTCTGATCGTCGGGGTGGTCTTCTCTGTGTTCATCGCCTGGTTCTCGATCCTGCTCACCGGGCGGTATCCCAGGTCACTGTTCGATTACGTGGTCGGCGTGTTTCGCTGGTGGCTCAGGGTGGCGGCCTACGCGTTCCTGCTCACGACCGACCGGTATCCGCCCTTTCGGCTTTCCTGATGGTTACTGGTCTTCAGTAACCGTTATCCTATGGCTTCACGCTCTCTCTCGCTCGTTGGCATCCCCTTCCAGAGATTCTTCGCTTACCGCCGTACCGCTGTACTCTCGCTCCTCATCCCGGGCGCAGCGAGGGATCTACTGTACTCGCGGGCTAGATCTTTCACTTCGTTCGGGATGAGGAGCTCAGCGGACAGTCGCCGATGCCGGCCTACCGCCGCTTCCCTCGCAGCCCTTCGAGCCAGTTCTCCGCCACGATCAGCTCGCTCTGCTGGGTCCCGTCGCCCTCTCGCACCATCAGAAAGCGCTTGTCGTCCGGGGACAGCGAGAACGAGGGAACCGGTCCAGGACGGGCGAACTGCGAGGCCGGAAAGAGCACGTGCTGTCGCCCGACCGAGAAGGACGGGCCCGGATGAATCTCGGCCGACACCATCTCGACCTTGCCGTTGAGGTACAGTAGCTCCCGGCCGGTGCTGGCCCACACCGGCTCGGTCCCGCCGGCGGTCGAGATCTGCCACTTGGCGCTGGAGGTCTCGGGGAACGGCCGGACGTAGACTTCCGGTTGGCCCGACTCTCCGGATGTATACGCCAGCCAGCGGCCGTCGGGTGAGAGCGCGGGGAACAGCTCCGGCGCGGGCGTGGCCACCAGCGGCACCGGGGCAGTGCTACCGATCTTGACGCCCACGATGTTGGGTGTGCTCGTTCCCGTGACGGGAGCGGTGCGAAGCACCAGCCAGCGGCCGTCGCGTGAGGCCACGATCTGCCCGATATCGAACGTATCCGAAGCGAACAAGAGGCGGGCGGCCCCCGTGCCGTCCGCCCGATGGGTGTAGGCGGGACCCACGCCGGCTCCGGCACGATCGCCGACGTAGAGGACCTCCTTGCCGTCGGCCGACCAGGAGGGACGCACGCTCGAGGTGTCCCCGAAGGTGATTCGGGAGAACGGGCCCGAAGGGAGCTGCTTGATCCAGATGTCGCGCCGTCCCTCGCGGGCGAGACCGACCGCGATCGCCTTCCCATTGGGCGACAGGTTGGCCGATTCGATCACGCCCTGCGGGTCCCATCCCGGCTCCACCTGGCTGATCGCGCCCTCACGGCTGACCCACACCACTCGCCGGGATATCTGCGAGCCTCCGGTGGTGTACGCCAGGGTTCCGTTCGAGGCCAGCGCGAGATCGATGTTGAATCCGCCGTTTCGTACCCCGATGCCTTCGAGCAGGGCGATGGGCGCGCCGGTGAGCTGGAGCTTCTTGGGGTCGAACGGAATGGCGATCAGCTTGCCGTCGGCGGTGACCACGAGGACGTGTCCGGTCGGGGCGTAGCGGGCATAGACCCCTCGCACCAGCGAGTGAGCCGTGCCGTGCGGCAGCGCCATGGCCATGATCTCGAAGTCGCCGGCACCCTGTCCGGCATGCCGGAGCCGGAAGAGCAACCCCTTGGCGCCGGGAAGCACCTGCACCCACTCGGTCGCGATCTCCTTCCGGGCCGGCGAGATGGTGTATATCGGCTCGATGCTGCCGCCGGTGGCGGGGATGCGCGCGACCCCGGAGTCCACCTCGAAGTACACGTAGCCGTCATCGCCCCAGTCGCTCGATGTGGTGTTGGCCTTGTCGGTCAGGGTCACGGTTGGCGCACCTGCCAGCGACGCGATCCGCACCGATGTCCCATCCTTGTTGAACCCGATCCGCTGGCCATCGGGAGAGAAGAACGGGTTCGACGCGCCCTCGGTCCCCGCGATCGGGGTGGCGTCGAGCTGATCCAGTCGGCGAAGCCAGAGGCGAGTCCCCCCCTCGGCCGGCCCGATGTACGCCAGCATCCGTCCGTCCCGCGACAGCGCGATCCGGGCACCGCCGCTAGCCGACGGTGGCTGGAGACCTTGATTCTGGCGGAGCGCGAGACTGAACTGAGCCAGCGGCGCGGCCGGGGCCGGACGGAGCCAGCCCCAGAGCGCCGCGCCGAGTGCGGCGACGAGCGCCAGGACCAGCGCAGGGACCAGCAGGCCGGTTCGCCGGCGAGCCTCAGCCGGGTGCTCAACCCTTGCGGGAGCGGCTGCCGTGAGCGACGCGCTCGACGCGTAGGTCTTGTCCTCCAGCGCATGGGCGAACTCGGCGGCGGTGGCGAAGCGGTCGGCCGGGAGCTTCTCCAGGGCGGTGAGCACCGCGGCCTCGACGTGAGGCGGAATGGTGTGGCGCTGGGTGTGGAGCGGGCGGGGGCTCTCGGTCAGCACCCGGGCGACGATCGCCTGGGCGGTCGAGCCGGTGAACGGCGGCTCGCCGGTGAGCATCTCGTAGAGCACGGCGCCCAGGGCATACACGTCGGAGCGCGGGGTGATCTCGCGCTCGCCCATCGCCTGCTCCGGGCTCATGTAGTGTGGGGTGCCGAGCGACATGCCGGTCTCGGTCATCCGGCTCCCGCTCGCCTTGCTGGCGGCCAGGGCGATGCCGAAGTCGGCCACCAGGGCGGAGCCGTCGTGCAGCAGGATGTTCTCCGGCTTGATGTCGCGGTGGACCACGCCCTGGCGGTGGGCGTAGTCCAGCGCCGACGCCACCTCGAGCGTGATCCGGAGCGCCTCGTTGACCGGGAGCTGCTTCTCGTGGGTCATCCGGTCCCGCAGCGTCTCCCCTTTCACGAACGGCATGACGTAGAACAGGTAGCCGTCGGCCTCGCCCGAGTCGAAAAGCGGAAGGATGTGCGGGTGCTGCAGGTTGGCGGTGAG
>DASSED010000099.1:0-14175 GCA_035695405.1 Gemmatimonadales bacterium | reverse complement strand
CCCTGGTAGCCGGCTATACCCCGGCCACTGTGGTGGACGATTCGCCCATCGAGGTCGAGGATCAGGGCAGGATCTGGCGACCGGAAAATTTCGGGGGAGAGTACGGGGGACCGCTTACGCTCCGCCGGGCCCTGATGCGCTCGGCCAATGCCGCGACGGTCCGGTTGAGTCAGGCGGTGGGCGAGAGGCGCGTGGCGGCGTTAGCCCGGCGATCCGGCATCCGCAGTCACATGGACCCGGTCCCCTCGCTCGCCCTCGGCGCTCTGGAAGTTACTCCTCTGGAACTAGCTGTTGCCTATGCTCCCTTTGCCAACGGTGGCTTCGCCGTCCAGCCGTATCTGATCGAACGCATTGAGGCCGGCGACGGCACCGTTCTCTGGCGGGCTCCGCTCCGGGAGTCTCAGCCCGTCTTGGAGGAAGCCGACGCCTTTCAGATCACCTCGATGCTCCAATCGGTGGTGGACGAGGGCACCGGGAGGGTGATCCGCGATCTCGGAGTCCGGGGACCGGTAGCGGGAAAGACCGGTACTACGAACAACGGAGCCGATGTGTGGTTTATCGGCTACACGCCCAGCGTCGTGGCGAGCGTATGGTTTGGCTACGACTCGCCCCGTGCCATTACCGCCAACGCCTCTGGCGGCCGACTCGCGGCTCCCGCGTGGGCCATGTTCTATCTGAACGGATGGCGTGAACGTTCATCCAGTAAGGCATGGAATCCTCCGGGTAGCCTGGTTTTGCGGAGAATCGATTCATACAACGGAGCGCTGGCAAACGAATGGTGTCCGGTTACCCGGAACGAGTGGTTCAAGCCGGGAACCGAGCCTACGCAATTTTGCCAGGAGCATGAGGCACCGCTGCTGGATCAACTCGAGAGGCTGGGGCGTAAGCTGGGAAGGGTGCTGAAGGGAATACTGGAAGACCTGTAAGCCCTACTATGAGGCTGGTCCGCCTGGGTTACTCGTGTTTCCTGGGTGTTGTGGCAAGTAGAGGAGCAGCTGCTGTCTGATCTCGTGGGCCTGGCGCAGGACCTTCGATGGATATCGCCGGCAGCTTCTGGTTGCCATGCTTCGCACACATCCGTTGTATCGCAGTAAAGCCGACCGGACATCATTGGAGCGCTTCAGGTATCCGGCGAACACCCGGGCTCCGTGGCAGATGTTGGACTCGACCTGGAGCAGATCATCTGAATCGCAGTCGAACACCCCGGCGTGGAATCGCATTACCTGCATGAGACCTACGGCGCCGCGCGGGCTTACCGACTGGGGCTCCAACCGCGAGTTCTCGGTGAGGAGCACCCCAGCAAGTAAGCTGGGCGACAGTTGGAGCTGCCTCGATTCCTTTACGATGGCGCGGGCTACGCGGTTCGCGATCTCGGGATCTGCAGTTCGACGGAGAATCTGGGCCAAAGGCAGGTGGTCATAGCGATCCACCACTTGCCGCTCCAGAGAGTTGCTGTCGGTGGGCTGGGTCAGGGAATCGATCAGCGCTGCGGACCGGTTCAGGGAACCGTGGCGCGCAGCTACTATCCCATCCGGCGCCGATGGCGTGAGAAGCAACGCACCAGTGAACATGGCCGCAGCCAGAAAAGTGATGAACCCCCGGCTCGGAACTGCCGTGGGACCCAAACCTGCTTCGCTGGCGTTCTCGCGCATACACTCTCCCCATTGAGCTCATCGAGCGAGGGGTGGTGGTACGCAAGAAGCGGGCACATGTGCTGTACTCTTTCTGTACAGCACAGCCTTCCATGCTCTCTCAACGACTTAGGGACACACTGCGCGGTAATACTACGCTTTGGTCAGCGCCCGGAGATTGCCGAGCGGCGCATGCTCTGCCGCGAAGGATGCGAGGTGCGGGAAGGTGCCGCTCAGGCAAGCGAGGCGAGCAGCTTCATCATGGCGACGTCATATGGGTCGGCCGAGGGATCGTCATCGGGGATGTCGTAGCGCTGTTCCGGGGTTTCCAGAATAAGGGGCACGCCCAAGCTCCGTTCATCGCGCAAGAGCCAGCCGAACGCCTCTTTTCCTATCTTCCCCTCTCCGATCAGTACATGACGATCCTTGTTTGACCCAAGCGCGCCTTCGCTGTCATTCAAGTGGAAGAAGGAAGGCGGTGCTCCGGCCGCCTCTTCAAACCGGTCGAGAGTTTCCCTGAGGCTCTGTTCCGACGCCGAGATATCACACCCGGATGCGAAGAGATGACAGGTGTCGAGCCCGTATCCGGTACGGTGTCGCAAGGAGGCTGGAACGGCGCTCAACATGGCCCCGATCTCCGCCGGGGTTCGCCCCACGGTCTGCCCTGCCCCCGCGGTATTCTCGATCAGCAGTCGGGTCTTGCCGGGGACCGCTTGCAGGGCGTCCGCAATGGCCCGAGCGACCCGCTCGGCTGACGCCTCACGATCACCACTGGTGGCGGCGCCGGGATGGAAGCAGACGCAGCCCACCCCAAGTGCCGTAGACCGCTCCAATTCCTTTATTAGTCCGCCTCGGGCGCGGCCCCACTTGGTCTCGTCATCCGTTGCGGTGTTCAGGACGTACGCGGCGTGAACCACCACCTGAGGCAGGCCGATTCCTGCCTGGCGGAGGGCCTCATGAAACCGTTGAACCCGCTCCGGGCGCATGGATGACTTGTCGCCGTAATACTGGGGCGGCGCGGTGAAGATCTGCAGGGCGGACATTCCCGCGTTCCCGGCTCGGAGGGCGGCCATGTGGATCCCTCCGTTGAAGACCGTATGGGCACCGATGTAGCGGCTCACCAGCACTCCTTGCGAAACACTGCGTGATCGTGGGCACAGACGCGAGGGTCGGCGCACAGCACTGTTCGGGCTCGCCGCGAGTCGAGGACCGCGGAGCACACCCCTCATATCTGGCTTGGAGGTTAACGTGGGACGAGACAGGGATGAAGCAATCAACAGCTATGTGACCGATATGCTATCGCTGGAGGATCATATCGAGAAGGCACTCCGGGGCCAGGTCGAGGACCTGAAGGACTATCCCGAGGTGGTCAGCCAGTTGAAGCAGCTCCATCGTACGGTGGAGCATCACATCGCGGACCTTAAGCAGCTGAGCGAACAGCGGCATGCCCGCAGCGGCACTGATGCGATCAAGCGGGTCGGATCGGCTCTCCTTGGGTTGGGCGCGGCCGCCGTCGATTTGGTGCGCAATGAAGGCCTGCCCAAGAACCTACGGGATGACTACACCGCCTTCAGCCTGGCCACCATCGGCTACGTAATGCTCAATACGACGGCCCTCGCGCTGGACGATCGGGAGGTGGCCGATCTCGCTCAGCAGCATTTCACCGATTATGCCCGTGCCGTCACCCTGCTCCACAATGTGGTGCCGGGCGCAGTCCTTCGCTTCCTTCGAGAAGAGGGACTATCGGTTCGGGAGGACGTCCTGCCGGAGATCAGCCGTACGATCGAGGAGGTCTGGCATTCGCAATCGGCTCTGGCGCCGAAGGCCGACGAAACGCCGATCGCCCAGAACCGTTAGATCGAGGTCCGTGGCCGTTATCGTGGTGCCGGCAGTAAAACAGCCGTGCCGGCATCACATTGAGCGGCTCGAAATCCTGGTCCACCAGACCGAAGACCTGCCGCAAGTAGGGCAGAACGGCACGGGTAAACTGGTAGACCAGGAAAGCTCCGGTGGGATGCAGGACTGCGTGGGTCTTCCGAAGAATGGTCTCCCGCAGTTCCGGTGGCATCGTGGTGTAGGGGATGCCGGAAAGCACGTAATCCGCCTGCCCCAACTGTAAGGCTGTGAGGGCGGCATCTGCCTCGGCGGCTGAGCCATGAATCACGTGGAGCCGGCTGTCTCTGAAGCGCCGGCGCAGGTATCGCACGAAGTCAGTGTTGGTCTCGAGCGCCACCAGAATCGCATCCTGCCGCATCCGCCGCAGGATTTCGCTGGTGAACGTGCCGACCCCGGGACCGTACTCCAGGAACACTCGAGCGCGGTTCCAATCGACTTCGGAGAGAACGTGATTGACCAGGAAGCGGGAGCTCGGGATCAAACTGCCGAGCATGCGAGGGTGCTTTATGAAGTTGCGCCCGAAGAGCAGCAGCTGTCCGGAACGCGAGGGGCTCTGTGCGGCCACGTTGAGAGACGCTCTGCCTTTCAACAATTTGTTCGTGCTGCGGGGAACGTGGCCGGCGCCGGCAGAGCCGGCGCCGCCGGGCGTTCATCAGATGAGCGGCGACGGCTAATGACGCACCGAATCCCGGTCTACGTCGCCTTTCTTGTGAATCGTGTCAACGTCGGTATCCACTTTGGTCTCTTTCTTCACGATCGTGGTGTCCTGCGTCTGCACCGGCGTGACGCTGGTGTCAGCGGTCACTCGCGCGGACTCCTGATCACCCTTCGTGTTACACGCGGTCAATCCCGCGAGAAGCGCTAGTCCTGTGAGTATCCTCTTCATTCCATCCCCCTTGTAAGTGTGTGCAGACCTTCTGGTCGCCCAGCCGGGCAACTCCAATCGATACTGGGCGCCAAGTTCGCACCTTGTCACTCCGGGGGGCCATCTGCGGTGATGGCTGTCACGCCACTCGGTCGAAGGCCCTGGGGACGGTGCGCAAGTTTATCCCGGAAGTCGACTTCCTGCAATGTCATAAGCGATCATGTCAGGCTCGGCTGACGTCCGTATCGGGACCTCGGGCTACGTGTACCCCCATTGGCGCAAGGGCGTCTTTTACCCCGCCGGCTTGCCCGCCAGGCAAGAACTGGCGTACTACGCCGCCCGATTCCGCACGGTTGAGCTGAACAACCCCTTCTACCGCCTGCCGACGCCCACGATGTTTACCCGCTGGCGCGACAGCACACCGGAGGGCTTTGATTTCGCGGTGAAGGCCAGCCGCTACATCACCCATATCAAACGCCTGCGTGACGTCTCGGCCGAGATCGCGTTGTTCCTCGACCGGGCCATCGAGCTGGGCCCGAAGCTTGGACCGGTCTTGTTCCAGCTGCCTCCGACCCAGCAGATCGACCTGCCCCGCCTTCGCGAGTTCCTGACCCTCCTTACCACCGACCACCGTTGGGTCGTCGAATTTCGGCATCAAAGCTGGTTTATCGGGGAGACCTATCAGACATTGGCTGAGCACGGCGTAGCACTCTGTATCCCGGTCGGAGGGAGTGTGCAGCCCGATCGGGTCACGACGGCTTCCTTCACCTACATTCGCATGCACCGGGGACAGGAGCAGGAAGGCGGCTTCACCCGGGGGGAGCTGAAGACGTGGGCAGCGCAAGTCCGCGCGGTGGAGTCAGCCGGGAAGGACGTGTATCTCTACTTCAACAACGATTGGAAGGGATTTGCCATTCGAGACGCGCTGCGCCTGGAGGAGCTCCTCACCGCGGGCGGCGTGAAGACGTGACGCTCAACGATCCACCCATCGGGTCAACTCCGCCGCGGAGGTGCGGCGCCGAGGGGTTTCCTCTTCCGCCGGATAGCCCAGCGATACCACGCCGACAATACGGAACTGCTCGGGAACTCCCGCCAGTTGAATCAGGTCGGGATCCTTCATGACCCCACCAGTCTTCAGGTACGTGCCTAGGCCGCGGGCCTGAGCCGCAATCATGAGATTTGCCAACGCCATCATGGTGGCGGCATAATCCTCCTCCCGGGTCAGCTCGTCCGGGTTGGTGGCGGCCATCGCCACGATGAACACCGGCGTATCTCGGGTCTCGAGGCGTTGTTTTTCGGCCGCAGCCCGGGCTTCGGCGCTGGCTGGATCGGAAAAACGCTTCAGGCGGTGAGCCGCACGGATTTCGGCATACCGGTTTTTCGCAGGGCCCGTGAGCACGGCGAATCGCCAGGGTTGAGTCAGCTTGTGGTTAGGCGCGCGGACTGCGCACTCGAGCAACTCTTCGATCAGAGAACGATTCACAAGGTCGGGCCGAAAGCGTCGAACCGAGGTTCGAGCCATGATGGCATCCACAGCGTCCATGCGGGATCCTACTTCGCGCGCTCCAGATAGACGCCATCGCGTGGGTTCACCCGGACCCGCTCTCCTTCGCTGATGAACTCGGGTACCTGGATCGTCACCCCGTTGCTCAGGCGGGCGGGCTTGGTGCTCGCGGTCTTGGTGGCCGTCTTCATGACCGGCGCTGTCTGGACCACCTCCAGCTCGGCAACGGCCGGCAGCTCGATAGCAATAGGACGCCCATGCAGCCACTCCGCCTGAAAGCTCAATCCTGGCTCCAGCCAATGGCCGCTGTCGCCCACGGTCTCATCGTCCAGCGTGTACTGATCGTATGTCTCCGCATCCATGACATGGATGCCGTTGGCGTCCCGATAGAGAACTTGAAGCTGCTTGGTGTCGAGCCGGGCTTCCTCGATGAATTCGGTGGCGCTGAACCGATGCTCGAAGGTGGCGCCGGTATTGAGATTCCGCATTCTGGCCTGCACAAACGCCCGGAGATTGCCGGGGGTACGATGGGTGAACTCCATTACCCGGCAGGGCTGGCCTTCGAAGAAGATCACGTGCCCTCGGCGGATGTCAGTTGCCTTCATGTGCCAAGACGCTCCCAGGACCTGGTTGATCATGTGGTTCTCGCTGGGCTGGAAAATACACACTCCGGATGAATTCACCTCGGTTTGACCTGGTGCTGCACGAAGATGGGGGTTCGCGCCGCATGGAGGCGTGGCGGCGGAATGTCGGTGCGCCGGTGGCACTCGACCTCCGGAGCGGTAGCCCGGCTTCTCCGGGGTCACTCCTGGTACTCAGCTGGAACGTGTGGATCGGACGAGGCAAACTCGAGGAACTGGTCACCCGCATCCGCGCCGGCGACTTCAAGGCCTATGGAGCCGAGCGGGATCTACCTTTCGTTGCGCTGATTCAGGAAGGGTATCGCAGTGACGAGTCCCTTCCGCCCCAGCCGGTGGGACCGGCGGGTCGCGTGCTGGTGGCACAGTTAGGAGTTCAGGAGGATGTGGCGCAATCCGCCCGAGCGCTCGGGCTCAACCTGCGGTACGCCCCCTCGATGCGAAACTCCACCGCGCGAAGTGATCGGGGCAACGCCATTCTCTCGTCGCTTCCGCTGGAGGACGCACAGGCCATCGAGTTGCCACTGGTCTTGCAACGCCGAGTGGTGGTGGCAGCGTCTCTGCAGCTCGGCGGCTCCCGGATCCGGCTGGTCAGTGCCCACCTGGATCCCCGCGGACCACCCGGGCACCGCTGGTCCGGAGCAGCGGGGCGCGCAGTACAGGCACAGCACTTGGTCAACTCGCTCCCCAATGGACTCGTGGTCCTGGGAGCGGACCTGAATCTGGGCCGGGGACGCTTCGAGCGCGCCTGGCGGGTGCTCAGCGCCCAGGGATTCACCCTCGGGGTGCCTCCGACCTCGCCTATGTGGCGGCACACCTTCCACGCGCTGCCGCGCCTGGTGCTGGACTATCTTCTGATTCGCGACCCTGATCATCTGGTCCACCGGGCGAAGGTACACCGCCTGGACGAGCACCCGCGTGACCGCGGACCTCGCGTCTTCGGCTCGGATCACCACCCGTTGCTCGCGAGGATCGACTTCAATTAGACATGGAGCGCAACCGTGAGTGAATGGTTCGGCTTCGGAGCTGACCTGCCCTGGTGGGGATGGTTGCTGATGGCCATCGGCATCATTGCCATCGTCTCGGTGTTCGGCGCGTTGTTCCTCCCGGACTGGCCCAATGCTGACTACACCGAGGGCTTCCAGTCCGACGTCGGCTCCGACGCCTTCGTGGAACGGACCGCCTCGTTTCTCAACAACCCGATCTTCCAAGGGGGCGAAGCCCGGCTGCTGCAGAACGGCGATGCGTTCTTCCCGGCTATGCTGAAGGCGCTCCGGGAAGCGAAGGATACCATCAACTTCGAGGTGTACATCTTCGAGCCCGATGAGATCGGGCGTCAGTTCATGGATGTCTTCAAAGAGCGGGCGCACGCCGGGGTCGAGGTCCGTCTGCTCCTGGACGGCTTCGGCTGCATGAAGATGAAGAAGCGCCACCGCGATGAGCTCAGCAAAGCTGGGGTCAACGTCCAGCGCTTCCGGCCGCTTGGACTCCGCAATCTGGTTCGGATTTATCGTCGTACCCACCGCCGAGCCATCGTAATAGATGGTCGGATCGCATTCACTGGAGGCGCGGCGGTATCGGCGAAGTGGAAAGGGAACGTGACCAACTCGCACGAATGGCGGGACAGCATGACCCAGGTCACCGGGCCCATGGTTGCTGGGATCCAGTCAGCCTTTGCGGGCAATTGGGTGTACTGCACCGGGGAGGTCCTCGCCGGGCCGCGATTCTTTCCCCCGCTGGATGCAGGCAAGGGACCGTGCGGCTTGTCGGTGGTGAGCTCGCCCTCAGATGCCCTCCAACCCATCCGCCTGCTTTTCTGGCTGAGCTTCACCAACGCGCGCAGCCGGCTCTGGATTTCCAATTCCTATTTCATACCCGACCGCCGTCTCCGAGATGCCGTGATCGAACGAGCTCGGTCAGGAATCGATGTTCGAGTGCTGGTGCCGGGTAACCATACCGACGCGGTTCCGGTCCAGGCCGCGGGCCGGAGTTACTACGAGGAGCTACTCTTGGCGGGCGTCCGCATCTTCGAATACCAGCCCGCGATGATGCATGGCAAGATCGTGGTAGTGGATGGCGTGTGGACCGTAGTGGGCTCGGCCAACATGGATGAGCGGAGTATGGAGCTCAACGAGGAGAACGTGCTCGGAATTGCGGACCGGGATTTTGCTCGGGCGGCGGAGCAAGGATTCACCGCCGATTTCGACCGGTCCAAGGAGATTCGGCTGGAGGAATGGCAGAAGCGCTCGCTGAGCCGGCGGCTGTTCGAACGCGCCGCCAAGGCGCTGATCGAGCAGTATTAGACCGGTCCGTTGAAGGCAGGATCGCAGACCCGAGTTCTGAGGTCGGTTTCGCTGCCTCGCTCCCACCCCCCTCGAAACTCGAAGTGCCGTTCGTCCATGAGTCTGGTGCCCAGCGCAGCAGTCCCCTGCTGCTGCACCTGCCAGAGCAGGACCCGCGCACCCATCTCGGCTGCCGGCTGCCATACGTCTGCCGTGAGGGGAGGGTAGAGGCTGGCAAATTCAGGCTTCAGCCTGGCCTCTCTGGCGGTGGAATCCATACCTGTTCCTCGACTGGGATGTGCGTCTTATTTGCAGTGGATGCGCGGACTTACCGCAAGTCACGAGCCAGTGATCATGAGGCCGCTGCCCTAATCCTACCAGTGGTCTGGCTCGCCCCTCCGTGGCCGACGCCGGGGTCGGGATGCGGCCCGGCTTGATCGGCGGTAAGAGGACCCAAACTGCTGAAATTGCTAAGCCTGGAGCGCATGTGAGATGTCAGGGAGGGGTGAGAGGGGTCCAGGGTAAATACTGACCAGATGGGGGCGGCGCCAGCCGAAGGAAGAGGGATGCGTGCGAGGAGCCACAACGGGTTGTCGCGTACAACGCAGCATTTCCGGCGGAGTGCTAGCGACTGTCGGTCGAGTCGGATGCCTCATCGTCGGGATTGCTCGGGCCACCCATGTGGGTTTCGAGTGCGCCACTCAAGTTGACTCCCTCCGCCCCCAGAAGTCGGAAGAGCTCCCACTCCGCAGCGCGGGCCGAACCAATGCGGCGACCGTTGTACATCAGTGAAATCACCAGTACGCCGTCAGTGCGGCCGAGATAGCCGGCGAGCGTAGCCACGCGGTCGAGAGTCCCGGTCTTCGCATGTACCACTCCTCGGGCCATACCACCTCGTAGACCTCGCAGGGTTCCGATACCGTTTGCCGGGAGCAGAAGGGGGAAACGCTCCGCCCCACGCAATTGGGGATAGCGCGCCAGGTAAAGCATTTGAGTAAGCGGGCTGACCCGATCGAGCTCGCTCAGTCCGCTACCATCCACCAGCTGCACCTGGGCCTTGGGTCCCACGACGTCGCGTACGTGCTGCACAACCAGAGAAGGACCTGCGGTCTGACTGGCAGCTGCCCATTGTAACACCAGTTCGGCACCGATGTTCAGGCTGCGCCGATTGATCTCCACTGCCACGCTGTCAAACGGGGGAGACTCGACTTTAGCCAGTACAGCGGGAGCAGCATCCCAGGTCGGAGTTGGAGCGTTGCGATTGATCCATTGAATCCCCGCTCGATCCAGCGCCGCACTCCAGGCGTATACCAGGACGCTCACCGGATTATGGGCCACCGCAGAGAGTCCTACGCTTCGGTTACCGATACCAACACTGCCCTGGACCGTCCAGCCGCCGTCGGTGTCGGCTACCAAGCGTAAGCGACGTCGGTTGCCACCGACGGTGCTGGCATTGATTCGCACCAGACGTTCCACGCCTACCGGGTAGGCCGAAACCAGAGTCGGCGGGAACCCGACGTCCGATCCCGGGCGAAAGGTGAGGGAGATGGTGTTCTCGTGGAGGGTCACCGGACCCACTGGAGGAGCGTAAAGCTGTCCTTCGAACTCAGTGGACCACACCGTGGGGTAGCGGGATGCAGCCGGTCCAGTGCGGCTGGTGAGGGCCAACGGCCCTTCGAGGATCCGCACCCCCCGATCACGCAGCTGTCGGGCGAGCTCCCGCAACGTAGGGCCTGACCTGCCGGGTCGCTCCAGCGTAGGGTCGCCCCCGAGCTCCAATTGCCAAGCTCCCTCCCAGCGGCCACTGAGAGAATCCAGCCGCCCCCGCCCGATCACTCGAGTAGAGATCCTGGCGCCGCCACCGGCACGAGCCCGGGTGAATCCAGTGGTGAACAGCTTCGCCGTGGAAGCGGGAATCAGCTCGAGCTCGGGATTGAGACTCCAAAGCACGCGGCCGTCCATGGTACCGATGACTATACCCCACTCACCATCACCCGTCCGGGTGATGGTGCGGCGATACCAATCGTCCACCTTTTGCAGCTCACTGGGAGTCAACCCCTGAGCAGCTACGTCGAAGACCGAACCACTGAGACCCGCAATGACCAGCATCCCGAGGACCCAGCGGAGCATCGGAGGCTCGTTTCTTGGCTGAAGTTAGGGACCGACCAAAGGGCCGTCCCGTTCCCCAGGCCAGGAGCAATCGGCGAGCCATGTATCAGATGTATGTGACGCCTCGGTTTACGAGGAATGACAGCCGCTGCACGTGGGCATTTCGCGGCGCCGCGGTCGCGCCCGCAACGTGCGCGGTGACCTGGCGTTAGGACGCGGGTGAGGAAATTTTCCTACCCCTGGCGCGGCAATCCCTGGGACAGCGCCGATAACTAAGGCTCGCCCAACTCAGGAGCAGTCATTGGCCATGCATCTCTTGGCGCTACCAGCGGCATGAGCGCTCGAAGGCGTCGTCGAGTCCGGGCATGGGCCCGGCAACAAGCCTGTGTATGCGGTCAAATGGTGCAACGCTATCAGGGCTTCTGCTCGAACTGCGGTCGGCCCCAGAGATGGCGCGATACCAGCGGCCTGACTGGGGCGGAGTGCTACAAGTGCGGATGGGCGGTCTCCGACAAGTTTGCCTGCTGCCCCTGGTGTGGGGCCAACATCCACGAGGAGGGATTCTCCAGCGCCGTCCCGCTCAAGGCGCCCAGAGGTTTCCGAATGGATGCCCGCTGCGATTGGGGCTGCGGTGGCGGGGTGCAGTATCCCATGAGATTCTGCCCCTGGTGTAGCCGACGCCAGTTTTGGAATGAGGAAAAATTTTTCGAGGGGGAATGTCCTCACTGTGGACGCGGGGTAGACGATCTGATGAACGCCTGTCCCTGGTGCGGCGGTGATTCCACTGGCAGGGATTTGATCCCGCGGGCGCTGACTCGGGTCCGCCGCCTGCTCCTGGTGTCACGAATCAAGGATTGGGGGTATCGCATCCTCCTTCGTCCCGGCGTGTCGGGAGTGGATCCGCTGTACCCCAACATGGTTGAGATCGAGGAGCGATACATCGTTGGCAAGCGCCGCCGGGACGAAATTTCCTGGACGATGCTGGTAGGACTCATCACTCACGAGCTCGGGCACAGCTTCCTCTACCACCATTGGGACTGGACCCGGACTCGTCAGTTCCGCCGGGCTTTCGGCGAAGTGGATAAGGCCTATCGGGGGATGGATAACACCTGGGTCTACTTTCAGCGGCGCCGCATTGCCATTGCCCCGACCAACTTCGTTAGTGCGTACGCGGCCAAGCATCCGCAGGAGGACTTCGCCGAGACCTTCCGCTTTTACGTGACGCGCCGAGGACGACTCCGAGATCTGTTCGCGGAGTTCGGCCGCAAGCGCAAGGGCGTCACCCTCTATGAGAAGTTTTTGGTCCTTCACGACTACGTCCGAGCTCTCCGGGGATGGAGTAGCGCGCTGTCTTGACAGCTTGAATTTTGAGACGTAGGCTCTCCGAACACCTCACCACAGAGTCAGCATCCCGCCCACTTCGCGGGCCGCACTCCGCCCCGGGCACATGGTTCGATGCGCCGGGCAAAGCAGCGGTCTCGTAGCGGCCGTCACAGACAGTTCACATGCTGAGTATCGAGCTTGGTGGTGTTCGTCCGCCGCCCGTGGCGGCGTGCAGCCAGTTGGCCAGGAGGATCACGTGCAACGGATTGCAGTTCTCTGGGGTCTGCTGACACTCTCACTCGCGATTGTGGGGAGTGTAACTGACAAACCCGATCCGCTCCGACCGGATTCGAGTCGGGAGGAGCTCGCCAGGCTGGGTCAGGAGTATGGCGATCTTCAGGTGTGGGCATCCGCCATCGCGGCTACCGCGGACACGCTAAACTCGTCCAGCACGGAGAAGGCCCGGGTCCTTGCCGATCAGCTGGCTCGGCTCATGCGACCGCTCGAAAAAGATTTTGAGCGTACTACCGCGTCACTCTCCACTGCGCAGCTCGAGACTGTTCTTCCTCTCTGGGAGAGAATGGCGTTCGCTCACGCCGCCTTCGTAATGCTCCAGGAAGAGGCGGATTCACTGGGTGGAGACCCGGACCTGGAGCCGGGTGCGCTGGAGCACCTGGCCGAAGAGCTCTCAGCCGTACTGGACATGGCCGCCGAGATGCAGCAGCGAGTTCTGGACCGTCTCACGGTACCGCCCCCAACGCCCATCCGCACCATCTAACATCCCTCCGCTTCACCCGGAATGGGTCGGGCTCATACATTCCGGGTCGGTGTTTCTCTCCGATACCGGATTATTGCTCTCGCAGGCGCAATCTTCTCATGACCGAGCGTTTGTACTATACCGACGCGTATCTCCGGGAATTCGAAGCCACGGTGGTCGAAAAGGCGGCCAACGGGAGCCGCATCTACCTCGATCGCACAGCCTTCTATCCCACATCCGGGGGCCAGCCCTTCGATACGGGTCATCTCGGCGGAGTGGAGGTCGTCGATGTCATCGATGAAGGTGACCGGATAGCGCATGTTCTGGCTCAACCAATGACGGACACTCATCCGATCGGCAGCATCGATTGGACTCGCCGTCACGACCACATGCAGCAGCATACCGGTCAGCACCTCCTCTCCGCGGTGATGGCCGAGCAGCTGGGCTGCAGCACCACGGCAGTGCACTTTGGCCGGGACACGTCCACTATCGATCTCGATATTCATGAGATCACGGGTGATCAAGTGCTCCAAGTGGAGGAGCGAGCCAATTCGATCGTGATGGAGAACCGGGCCGTGAGTGTCAGCTTTGAATCTGCCGAGCAGGCTACGGGTCTGAGGAAGCCTTCCGGTCGATCAGGGGAGTTACGAATCATCACCATCCAGGACCTCGACCGGAGCGCCTGCGGTGGCACCCACGTTCGCACCACGGGCGAAGTCGGCGCCATTCTGCTCCGCAAACTCGAGCGCGTGCGAAAGGGTGTTCGCGTGGATTTTCTCTGCGGGGCGCGAGCGGTGCGGCAGGCTCGCAAGGATTTTTCGATCCTGTCCCATCTGGCGAGTGAGCTTTCCGCCTCCACTGAGGAGATCCCACAGTTGATGGCGCGCCTACGACAGGAGCTCACCGAGACGGTGGCGGCACGGCGGGAGCTGGAAGCCGCCTACGACGGGTATCGGGCCCGTGAGTTATACCAGGGATCTCAGCCAAACCCGGCGGGGATTCGAAGAGTACTGGTACGCGAAATGGCTGGAACTCTGGACCGCCTGCGCGGCCTGGGTCAGGCCGTCACGTCCCTGCCCAAGTCCATTTTCATCGGCACTGTGACCAACCCGCCAACGGTAATCCTCGCCGCCTCGGAGGATGCTGGAATCGATGCCGGGCGAGTGCTGA
>DASSED010000098.1:0-4245 GCA_035695405.1 Gemmatimonadales bacterium | reverse complement strand
AGATTTGGCGGGCCAAGTCGCGTCCGGAATACATTCGCCTGCTCGTCAATGTCGACCCCCACGCACCCCCGGAATTCCGGACCATCGGGCCCTTGTCCAACATCCCAGCCTTTGCCCAGGCGTTTGGCTGCAAAGCGGGTGACCCTATGGTCCGGCCCGACAGTGCGCGGGCTCAGATCTGGTGAGCTGTCAGCGGTGCCGGCGGCCGCCGTCGCCCATCGAGCGAGCGCCGCCGCGGTCGGGCTCCGAACCGCTCGGCCGGCCTACTTCCCGGCGCTCCGGGCTCGCCTGAGGTTGGCTCACCCGCTCCGGCTCCCGGGTGGGCCGAGCCTCGGGAGCTGAACGCCGACCTTCATCTCGGCTCTCCGAACGACCAGGTCCTCGGTTGGTTTCCGGCCGATCGCCCGAACCACGGACATCGCGAGGCTCCGCGCGGCGCGCTTCGACGCTGCGCCGCTCCGTTGGAGCGCTCACGTCACGCTGCTCTGATCGGCGATTTTCCAGCTCCCGCCCCACGGGTCTCGACTCTATCTCACCCCGGTTCCGGCCCCTTTCCGCCGGTTCCCCGGCGCGGCGCGCCTCAATGCTGCGTCGCTGCAGACGAGGGGCGCCGGTCACTTGCCGCCTTGGTTCCACCGGGTCCACGACCGGCTGGACTAAACGGCGCCCAGGCGTAGCCACCGGTGTTTCGCGAACGGTCGAGATCGGCGGGTTATACACGGTATTCACCCAGCGGGTGGGGCCGCTCCGGTCACGGAACCCTGCGACAAACCCGTCGGCACCCCGGAATCGGTAAGGCGTGTAAGGCTGCCGGTAGACGCGGTACCGGTCATAGTAGTACCGGTCGCGGAATGGATAGTTGTAGTAACGGTACGGAGAGATGTACCGGGGCCGATATGCCGCGTAGTAGTATGGGTCGTAGAAGAATGGGTTGTAGTACGGGTAGTACGCGTAATAGTACGGATCGTAGTAATAGCGTCGGTACGGCCGGCCAAAGAACAAGCCGATCGACACATTGAACGGAGAGCCGTAGTACGAGCTGCACGACCAGCACCAGGGATCGTTGTAGAACGATCCATAGTACGAAGGCGTGTAGTCGCGATAAGCCACCCGATCCGACACGTAGTAGTTGATCAGGTCGTAGTCGAAATCGGTCTGTGCAATTCGGCGGACCAGATCGTTCAACTCTGATTCGGGATCATCCGGCAGGCGTGCTGGAGCCAACGCACGGTAGTCCCAATGATCTCCCAGGACGTAGCCGTCGAAGTGAAGCGGATCTCGGGAAACGGCGGCGTAGACCGTTCCCTTGCCAATCTTGGTATCTACCTCGAAGGACTCCCTGCCCCCCCGTCCCCGTATCTCATACTTGCGGCCGCCCCGAACGAAGTTGTCCTGATCCGGGTCCAACGGGAACAGCACCCGCAAGTGCCCCTCCGGATCGACGTGGAACACGAGCAAGTAGCCGTCGTCCTTGGCCCGGACCTCAACCTTGGCGCGATCACCTGGCAAGAAATTGCGATCGTTGTTGATCCAGAGACGGATCGGCGGATCATCCTTGGAGACGATTGCCGGAGCAGGACCGCCGATGAGGAGCGGAAGGAGCAGGGATGGGAACATGGGGCACCTCCCAACGACCTTTAGTTGCAACCTGGAAACTACAACGGGACACGGAGATCCGGCGACAAACCAGTCCCGGCTCATCCTGCCAACCGCGTGCCACATTGTATGTGCCTGAATTTGAACAGCTTAGCTTTTTGTCCGGAGGGAATTCTTCCATTTTTAGCGAATCATGAGACACCCGGGGACAGTTCTGAGCCATGACTAGGGCTTACCGGTTTCCCTGCCGCCGTTCCACCGATGCCAATACATCCGCATCTCGCTGATGCGACCTTCCTTGGTCTCACAGAAGATCGCCCCCCGCGCCTCCACCCATTCACCAGTACGGCGACGCCGGAACACGCACTTGAATTCAGTGGAGAACCAGGGACCAGCAGCGTAGATCTCGCCCGAACTGAAGGTGATCTCGGATTGGTGATAGGGAACGTCGAGCCAGTATCCCCGGACGGCGTCCAGGCCACTCATCGGGGGAGAAAACGGCGTCTCGATGAACACGATATCAGGCGAGTAGACGGACATCAGTAGATCGACATCACCCTTAGCCCAGCCCCGGCCAAAGGTGTCGATGAGGGATCGACCCTGCTCGCGGGTTTGACCAGATTCTTCTTCAACCATGCTTCGCAACATACACGGCCGGCTCCGGCTCGGGGTACTTCTCCTCGCTTCAGGATGCCTGTTTCTCCCGACCTCGCTGCCGGCGCAATGCCCTCCTCAGGCCGGCGTTCTTATGGAAAGCGCCTGGCTGCTCTACGATCAGAAAATCAACGGCGATCTTGGGAGGGTTCCGGCGGGGGATTTTCATTTTGGCGTCTTGCTGTACAACAAGGGCGGAAGACCGACCGACTCTCAAGCCTTGCCTCAGCTTCACCATGGATTCTGGCGAGTGGACGATTTCACCGGCTGGCGCTGGCCGGGCTGGACCCAGCCGCAATGGCATGCACGGCTCAAACCAGTCTATGACAGTCTCAAGACCGTATGGGGGGAGGGGGAGAGGGAGAGTCCTTCCGCAGGGCCAGATCGACCCGCGCGGCAAGCTCCTTCAAACGGAAAGGCTTCAGGACGTAATCCGCCGCTCCGCCCTTGAGCCCGCTGAGCACATCGCGCTCGTGACCCTTGGCGGTAACCATGATGACGGGAATCGACCGGACGGCAGGGTTACCCTTGAGCTGCCGCAGGACCTCGAACCCGTTCAGTCCAGGCATCATGGCATCGAGCAGGATCAGATCGGGAGCCTCCTGCGCCGCCAGCCTCACCGCCTGCTCGCCGTCCTGAGCACGGATGACGTGGTGGCCTCCGTTGGTCAGCTTGAACGAGATCATGTCACCGATCTGCTTCTCATCCTCTGCCACCAGGATCTTAGCCATGACTGGAATCCTGAGCCGAAGGTAACGTCACCCGGAAACACGTGCCCTCGCCCACCTGGCTTTCCGCCGTGATCCGGCCTTGGTGAGCTTCCAGGATGGCTTTAGCGATCACCAGCCCCAAACCGGTCCCTCTCGACTCGTTCACCACCGGGTTGCTGCCCCGAAAAAATTTGGTAAAGAGTCGAGCCTGCTCCTCGGCCGTCATCCCGATCCCGGAATCGGACACTGCAACCTCAACCATCCCATCACGCGCGATGGCGGTGATGCCGATCTGACCCGCGGGGGTGTACTTAATGGCATTGGAAATCAGATTGCCGAACACCTGAATCAGCCGGGCACTGTCGCCGCGCACTGGCGGCAGCTCAGGGACCTCCTGTCTGAGCTCCAGGCCCTTGCTGTGTGCCTCGTAGCGAAAGGTTGCCACCACATCCGCGAGAACGGCGCCGAGGTCCAACAGCTCGGATTTCAACCGGAGCTGTCGCGACTCGATGCGGCTCATGTCAAGCAGATCGTTGATCAATGCCGCAAGCCTTTCGGAGTTCCGCACGGCAATGTCGAGAAACTCACGCTGGGTCTGGTTGACCGGTCCGGCCTCGCCGTCCGCCACCAGCTCGAGGAATCCCTTGATCGCCGACAAGGGCGTGCGCAACTCGTGCGAGACGGTTCCCACGAAGTCGCTTTTCATCCGATCCAGCAGCTTTTGATCCCCGATGTCCCGGACGATGGTCGAGGCACCCACGATAACGCCCGCGCGATCCAGAATGGGCGAGACCGTCATGGAGACGTCGATCTGGCGACCATCTTTCGTCAGGTTGAGAGTCTCGATCTGGCTGATCCTCTCTCCCTGCGCGATCCTTTTCAGGAGGTCGGCTTCCTTACGCGGCTCGGCATGAACCAGTGAGACGTGCTTCCCGACAGCTTCGCTCGGCGGGTATCCGTACAGACGTTCAGCTCCGGGGTTCCAGGTTTGAATCAGTCCATTGAGAGTGGTTCCAACGATGGCGTCATTGGATGATTCCACGATGGCGGCGAGCTGATGCGCTGTCTCTTCGGCTCGCATCCGGGTATCCATCTCCTGCATCAGAGAACAATTGGCAGCCTCGAGCGAGCAGGCATGTCGGCGTGCGGTCTGGCCCGCGTGTACGGACCAGCCCAGTAACAAGGCGCTGAGAAATCCAGCCACCAACAGGACGCTTGGATGGATGGTTCCCTGAGATCCCGCCACGCCTGACGAGACCATGTGGGGTTGATCACCCATGGCGTA
>DASSED010000097.1:0-10648 GCA_035695405.1 Gemmatimonadales bacterium | reverse complement strand
AGCGGTTGAATCACATCTCGCAAGCGGTTAATTTCCCGCTCCTAAGTGAAAAATTTCACTAAAGGACGCTAGCGAGTCATGCTGCAACCGTACGTCCCGCTTCTGCTACTCATGGTGTTCGTGGTCGCCAACGCGATCCTGATGCTGGGCGTCTCCCATCTCCTCTCCTCCTACCGCCGAACCCCGACCAAGATCGCGCCGTACGAGTCGGGCATGCCGGTGCTGGGCGATGCCCGGGAGCGCTTCTCGGTCAAGTTCTACCTGGTGGCCATGCTCTTCATTGTGTTCGATATCGAGACCGTGTTCATGATCCCCTGGGCTGTCGCTTTCCGGCAGCTCGGACCGATGGCTGGCCTTCTCATTATAGAAATGTTCGTCTTCATTCTGATTCTGGCGGTGGGCTACGTCTATCTCTGGAAGCGCGGAGCCCTGCAATGGGATTGACCAACCCCGCCACTGAGAACCGGGCCGACGAGAGCGTGACGATCTCCCCGGTCTCGCCCAATTACATCACCACCACGCTCGATTTCCTCACTAACTGGGCCCGCTCCAACTCGCTCTGGCCCATGCCGTTCGGCACGGCCTGCTGTGCCATCGAGTACATGGCCACGGCGGCCAGTCGATTCGATATCGCTCGTTTCGGGATGGAGCGTCAAAGCTTCTCCCCTCGTCAAGCCGACGTGCTGATCTGCGCCGGCCGGCTCCCGTTCAAGCTGGCACCGGTGATTCGCCGGATCTGGGACCAGATGCCTCAGCCCAAGTGGTCGATCTCGATGGGTGCCTGCGCCTCCACCGGCGGCATCTTCGACAACTACTCGATGGTGCAGGGGATCGACACGATCATCCCGGTGGACGTCTATGTCCCCGGGTGCCCACCGCGTCCCGAGGGGCTGCTGTACGGCATTCTCCTGCTCCAGAAAAAGATCCGGGGCGAGACCTTCACTGATGAATCCCTCAGGGTGGAGAAGCTGGTGGGGCCTTCTGGACTCTTCCTGCCGCCCGACCGAGTCGACGAGCTGAGCGAGCCGTTCGGCAACTCCATTTCTCAGACGCGGTCATCGTAATGCAAGGCACGCCGGCGCCCGTCAGCGTAAGCGCAGCGAGCGATCTCTCAGGATGAACTCGCTCTCTCCATCGGTCTCGGCTCTTCGGTCCGAGTTCGGCCCTGGCCTCGAGCGGCACCTCATCTCCTGCGGGCAGACCATCGTGTACCTCAGCCGCGACCGTTCTCATGACGGACTCGCCTGGCTCAAGAGCACGCCGGGCCAGGAGTTCGATTATCTCACCGACATAACCGCGGTGGACTATCGCGATCCTGAGCGACCACTCGAAGTGGTGTACCAGCTCCGCTCCCTGGGGCGCAAGGCGGACCTCCGGGTGAAAGTCGCCCTGGACAAGAGCCAACCGCTCGAGGTCCGCTCGGTGTACGACCTCTGGAAGGGCGCCGACTGGCTGGAGCGGGAAGTGTACGACATGTTCGGCGTGACCTTCGCGGGCCATCCGGATCTCCGGCGGATTTTGATGTGGGAGACCTATGCCGAGGGCTACCCCTTGAGAAAGGACTTTCCCCTCCGGGGCCACTTCAGCCGTGCGGAACAGACCCGGCAGGCGCTGGCCGCCAACCCGGAGGCCCACTACTCGCTCGAGGAGCTGTCGATCGCCGACGCCTACGGTGAGCTGCCCAAAGAGATGCAGGAGCGGCTCGCGAAAGGTGAACGAGGCTTCTTGAAATGAGCTTGCGAACCGTTGAGATGGCGCTCGCCACGCCGGGAGTCGACGAAACCGGTCATCCGATCCGGGTCCCGCTGGGCGTGGGCAATGGCGGCCGGGGGTATCGCGAAGATCTCGGCGCCGAGCACATGCTGGTGAACATTGGCCCGCAGCATCCAGCCACGCACGGTGTGCTCCGACTGGTGCTTGAGCTGGAAGGGGAGACGGTCAAGCGCTGCATCCCGCACATCGGTTACCTGCACTCCGGCTTCGAGAAGCAGGGTGAGTATCGCCAGTACAACCAGATCATCCCGCTAACCGACCGCACCGACTATCTGTCGCCGATGGCCAATAACGTGTGCCTGGCGCTCGCGGTCGAGAAGCTGATGGGAATCGAGGTCACCGAGCGCTGCAAGGTGCTGCGGGTGATCGCTTGCGAGATGAGCCGCATCATCTCCCACCTGGTTTGGCTCGGCACCACCGGCATCGATCTCGGCGCGTTCACGCCCTTCCTCTGGTCGTTCCAGGAGCGGGAACGGATCTACAATCTCCAGGAGGCGTGGACCGGCGCCAGGCTGACGACCAGCCTGACCCGAGTTGGTGGTCTGATGGCCGATATCCCCGAGGGCTGGGAAGCAGGCCTCAAAGAGTTCACCAACACCTTTCCTCAGACGCTGGCCGAGGTGGACACCATGTTCACCCGGAACGCCATCTGGATCGGCCGAACGCAGGGCGTAGGTGCGCTGAGTGCCGAGGAGGCGATCAATCTCTCGCTGTCGGGTCCCATGCTACGCGCCAGCGGGGTGGATTACGACGTACGGAAGGACCGCCCCTATCTGGACTACGAGAGCTACGACTTTGACGTCCCGGTGGGCGAGTACGGCGACATTTACGACCGCTACCGGATTCGACTGGAAGAAATGACCCAGTCGAATCGGATCCTGGAGCAGGCGCTCGTCCGGCTGGCGCGGCTCAAAGGTGCCCCGATCAACGTCTCGGACCCACGCGTGGTGCTGCCCCCCAAGTCCCGGGCCATGAGCGATATGGAAGCGATGATCTTCCACTTCAAGCAGGTGATGGAGGGCGTGAAGCCGCCAGCGGGCGAAGCCTACATGGGAGTGGAAAATCCCAAGGGGGAGCTGGGCTACTACATGGTGTCGGACGGCACCAGCAAGCCGGTGCGGTGGCGGATCCGGCCTCCTTCATTTATCAACCTCGCGAGCCTCCCGACGATGTGTGAAGGCGCATTGTTGTCGGACGTCATCGCGATCAACGCCAGCGTAGACATCGTCATGGGAGAGGTGGATAGGTGAGGGCGGGGGAGCGGGCAGGCGTCGAAGCGGATATCCAGCCTAGAGGGGCTGGTATGCAGGCCAACGTCGCGGGAGTGCGGCAGGCGCCGGGTGAGCACGGTTCGGACCATGGCGCTCACGGCAGCGAGACGGCTCCGTATGAACCGGTGTTCAGGGGCGAGGTGATGAGCCGCCTTAAAGATTTGTTCACCAAATATCCCACCAAGCAGGCGTGCCTCCTGCCGGTGCTGTGGATGGTGCAGGAAGCTCGGGGTTGGATCAGCGAGCCGGCGATCAGTGAGGTTGCGGAGGTCCTCGATCTGACACCGGCGTACGTGAAGGGCGTTGTCACCTTCTATACCATGTATCACACCCATCCCGTAGGCCGGCACTTCATCCAGGTGTGTACCACGTCGCCCTGCAACATCTGCGGAGCCGAGGCCGTGATGCGGGCCGTGCTGCAGGAGTCTGGCTGCGTGGAGCTCGGCGCCACCAGCCCGGATGGGCGGTTTACCGTCATGGAGGTCGAGTGTCTCGGCGCCTGCGGCTTTGCCACTCCCATCTTGATCGATGATGACTTCATCGAGAGCGTGACGCCCGAGAAGGTCCCCGGCATCCTCCAGAGGTATCAGTAATGGGTTTTCCGCATCCGATTCACCCCAAGGAAAATCCAGTTCTCTCCAAGCATTTCGGCGATCCCGAAGCCCGCACCTATGATGGTTGGGCCCGGCGCGGCGGCTACGAGGCCCTTCGTAAGGTGCTGCGAATGAGCCCGGAAGCGGTGATCGAGGAGATCAAGACCTCCGGACTCCGGGGCCGTGGTGGGGCCGGGTTTCCCACCGGCCTCAAGTGGTCGCTCATGCCTAAGCCGGATGGCCGTCCCCATTACCTGGTCTGCAATGCGGATGAATCGGAGCCCGGCACGTTCAAGGACCGGGAGATCATGCGGTGGACTCCGCATCAGCTGATCGAGGGCTGCGCCATCGCGGCGTACGCCATCAACGCCGAGCGGATCTACATCTATATCCGTGGGGAGTTCACGGACCCGCTCCGAATCATGCAGCAGGCGGTGGACGAGGCGATGGCCAAGGGCGCGCTCGGGTCCAACGTGATGGGCACCGGCAAGCGGATCGAGGTCGTCATTCATCGCGGGGCCGGCGCCTACATCTGCGGAGAAGAGACCGCGATGCTCAACTCGCTCGAGGGAAAGCGGGGCAACCCCCGCATCAAGCCGCCCTATCCGGCCCAATCGGGTGTGTTCGGCATGCCAACCACGATCAACAACGTGGAGACGCTGGCCGCGGTGCCGCACATCGTGATGCGGGGCGGCGAATGGTACAAGGGGCTTTCACTCAGCAACCCGAAGAGCACCGGCACCAAGCTGATCTCGGTGTGCGGCCATATCCAGCGTCCCGGCAACTATGAGGTGACGATGGGCACGCCGATGAAAGAGTTGATCTACGACATGTGCGGTGGGATGCGACGGGGACGGACTCTGAAGGCGGTAATCCCGGGCGGCTCCTCGGTACCAATCATGAACGCCGCGGAGGCCGAAGACTGTCTTCTGGACTACGAGGGCGTGGTGGCCAAGGGATCGATGCTGGGCTCCGCCGGCATGATCGTGATGGACGATACCACTGATATGGTCTATCAGATCTGGCGCCTGGCCCGGTTCTATGCTCACGAGTCGTGCGCCCAGTGCACGCAGTGCCGCGAAGGCACCGCCTGGTCAGTGCGGATTCTGGAGCGAATCCTCGCAGGGCAGGGAAAGCAGGAGCACTTCCAGCTGCTGCTGGATCTTTCGGACAACATGACCGGTAAGACGATCTGCGTCCTAAGTGACTCGTGCGCCGCTCCGATCGTGAGCGGGATTCAAAAATTCCGGCACGAGTTCGAGGCATATATCCAGGGCGCGCGGGAGCCGGCAATGGCGGCAGTATAGTCATGTGACATTCGCTCCGCAGGTCGATATTAGCTGCGCTCAGCGACATATGCAGAGGAATCATGGCTGAAGAGTTGGTAAACGTCATAATCGATGGCGCCCAGGTGAGCGTGCCCAAGGGCACGACCATCATCGAGGCCGCCAAGATGGCCGGCGTGCTCGTGCCCCACTATTGCTATCATCCGTCGCTGCCATCCCCGGCAGTGTGCCGGATGTGCCTTGTCGAGGTGGAGAAGGCGCCCAAGCTGATGCCGGCCTGCGTGACCGCCGTCGTAGAGGGGCAGGTGGTCCACGTCGACAGTGAAAAGGCCAAGAAGGCGCGCGAAGGCGTGCTGGAGCTGCTCCTCATCAACCATCCGCTCGACTGCCCCATCTGCGATCAAGCCGGCGAGTGCGAGCTTCAGGACTACGTCTTTCAGGAAGGACGCTCGGGCACCCGCTACAGCGACTACGCCAAGCGCTACAGCCCCGTGGAAGACTTCGGATCGGACATCCTCTACGTGCCGAACCGGTGCATCCTCTGCACCCGGTGTGTCCGCTTCATGGAGGATGTCGCCGAGGACCCGTTGCTCAATGTCTCGGAACGGGGCGACCGCGCCTACATCGGGATCGCGCCGGAGCAACGTCTGGATCACCCCTGGGCCGGAAACGTTGTGGATCTCTGTCCCGTCGGGTCGCTCCTCTCCAAGGATTTTCTGCACAAGGCTCGCGCCTGGGACCTCGACAAGACCGCCAGCATTTGCCCCGGGTGTACCCAGGGCTGCAACATGACCATCGACACCCGGGACGATGTGGTGGTACGGCTCCGCCCCCGCCCCAACCTCGAGGTCAACCAGCACTTCATTTGCGATTACGGGCGGATGAACTACCGCTGGATGAACCGGGGCGATCGAATCGAGGCGCCCCTGATCCGGGACACCGGCCGCCACCTGGCCACCGACTGGGACACGGCGCTCGACCGCCTGGGCCAGCTGGTGCGAGGCACGTCGGGGTCGGCGGTCATCCTGGCGTCGGGCCGGGCCTCGACCGAATCGCTGGGACTGGTGCGCCGCATGGTGGAGCGGCTCAAGGTGACCGCAACCATGAAGGTGCCTATGGGAGAGGAAGCTCCGCTCCCCCGCTTCCCCAATCTGGCGCTTCGGCGCGAGCGCGCAGCCAACCTGGTCGGTGCCCAGCTGCTGGGCTATGACTCTGACTGGCCTGCCGCGCTTCAGGCTGTGGCCTCCGCGGGCCTGGTCATTGTGCTGGACGCCGATCTCGACGACGCCGATCGAGCCGCGCTCGCTGCCGCACCGGGTCAGCTGGTGATTCTCGGAACCGTCTTCAGCGAGGAACTGCGCGGTGCCGAGCTGATCCTGCCGGTGACCACCATGGCGGAAGAGAACGGCACGTATGTGAACCGCGATCGCCGGATCCAGCGCTACAATCAGGCGAAGGCACAACCAGGAATGGCCCGCCCGCCCTGGTGGGTGGCCGGTGAGGTCATCGCCGGCCCAGGTCCGAGCCCCTCCGCACCGGCCACTGCCGCTGAGGCGTTCGAGATGGTGGGCCAGCGCTGGCCGGCCTTTTCAGGAATCACGTACGGCGACATCGGTTACGCGGGATTGGTTCTGGACCAGGCTAGTGAAGCAGTCGCCGGCAGCCAACGCGCCGATCTGGGGTTCATGTGACGCCTGAGATGAAGGGATTCATCCTCCTCAGCATCATTAAGATAGTGGTTGTGTTCACAGTCATCATGGTGGGAGTCGCGCTGCTCACCCTGATGGAGCGGAAGGTGAGCGCCTGGATGCAAAATCGTCGCGGCCCCAACCGGGTTGGCCCCGCCGGGTTGCTTCAACCGGCCGCGGACGGACTCAAGAACATCCTGAAGGAAGAGACTTTCCCCGCGCTGGCCAACCGTTGGCTCTTTCTCCTGGCCCCCGCGATGTCGTTCATTCCCGCGCTGCTCACGTTCGCCGTCATTCCGTTCGCCGCACCGGTGCGGGTGGACTTCGACTTTACGTTGGGACCGTTGGGTCGCTTCGTGCACCACGGGCTAATGCCGATGGTGGTGGCAGATCTCCCGGTCGGGTTCCTATTTGTCCTCGCGATCAGCTCGATGGGAGTGTACGGCGTTGCTCTGGCCGGCTGGGCCTCGAACAGCAAATACGCGCTGCTGGGCGGCCTCAGGGCCAGCGCCCAGATGGTCTCTTACGAAGTCGCCATGGGGCTCAGCCTCATTCCGGTGCTGCTCCTATCGGGGAACGTGAGTCTGCCGGCCATTGTACATGACCAGCAGCTCGGGCTTTGGTACGTGCTTCCTCTCTTCCTGTCGTTCTTCATCTTCCTGATCTCGGGGTTCGCCGAGACCAACCGGCTGCCGTTCGATTTGCCGGAGGCTGAATCCGAGCTGATCGCGGGGTATCACACCGAGTACAGCGCAATGAAGTTTTCTTTTTTCTTCATCGCCGAGTACTCCAACGTGGTGACCGTTTGCGCCATGGTGACGACGCTGTTCTTCGGCGGCTGGGACATTCCCTTTACCCATTGGGATGAGAGTGGAGGTGTGCTCCCCGCCGTGGCGACGGCCGGCGTCTTCTTCCTCAAGCTGATGTTCTGGATCTTCTTCGTGATGTGGATCCGCTGGACCTTACCCCGCTTCCGCTATGACCAGCTTATGGGACTCGGCTGGAAGGTCCTGATGCCTCTGGCACTGGCGTACATCATGGTGATCTGCACTGCGGTCTACCTGGTGCAGCATCAATTCGGGATCACCTCGCCAATCTATCAATCCCTGGTTCTATTCGGGGTCAACGTCGTGGTGGCGGTTCTGGTTTTCGGCCTGCTGGACAGCGGGATGTTCCTGAGGGGCTCCGGCCGGCAACGCCATGCGCTCAATGCGCGCGCCACCCGCGCGCCGGTGACAAGTTAAAATGGCCATTGGAGTCAAAGTTCTCAAGCGACCGGAGCGAGAGGTCAGCTATGTGCGGGCCACGCTCAAGGGGATGGCGCTCACCTTCAAGCACATGTTCGAGAAGAAGGTGACGATGCAGTACCCGGAGGAGAAAAGCACCGACCGCGATCACGGGATGGGACCTTGGAGCATCTCCTCCCGGTGGCGCGGCACCCATCGGATGCTGACCGACGAGCAGGGGCGGTCAAAATGTGTGGCCTGCGGCCTGTGTCCTCAGGTGTGCCCGGCCAACTGTATCAAGCTGGTGCCGGGTGAAGACGAGCACGGAAACCGCTATCCCCTGATCTATGAGATCGATGAGTTCCGCTGCGTGTTCTGTGGCTACTGCCAGGAGGTCTGCCCCGAGGAGGCGATCCACGTCGGGGTCCATTACGAGAACTCGGAGTACACCCGCGGCAGGTTCGTCTACGATCTGGAGCGACTGTCTTCCCAGACCCACGCCGTCTCCACGCTGTGGGATCCGACCGACCCGCGGGGTGAGTAAATGACCGAGGTCGTGTTCTACATCTTCGCAGCGGCAGCTGTCATCTCGGCATCGCTCTGCATTCTCCAGCGAAGCCCGGTCTCTGCGGCCCTCTGGCTGGTGTCGACCATGTTCTCCCTCGCCGCCATCTACGTGCTCCTCGGGGCGCAGTTCATTGCGGCGATCCAGGTGCTGGTGTACGCCGGCGCGATCATGGTGCTCTTTCTCTTTGTCATCATGCTGCTCAACCTGGGGCATGCCCAGTCGGACATCCGGGGCCCATCGGGGGTGGCCACCGCTCTCGTGATCGTGGGTTTGCTGGTGGTCGAGCTGATCGCTCTGGTCCGTTACAACCCACGGCAGGTGGCATCGGAGCTGGCCGGCTGGCCTACATTCACCGATCCGGCGACGATCTTCGTCGCGGGGCAGGTGACCCAGCAGGAGAGTGCCGCTCGTGGCGTGGTGGGCGCGGTCGCCGCACCCCTTTTCCAGACGTATCTGATCCCCTTCGAGATCACCTCGATTCTGCTGCTCGTGGCGATTGTGGGTGCCGTCGTGCTGGCGAAACGGAACGTCTGATGCTGCTCGGCCCCGCCCTGGGACTCTCGGCCATCCTGTTCAGTCTTGGCGTCGCCGGTGTGGTGCTGCGCCGGAACGCCATCGTGCTCTTCATGTGCATCGAGCTGATGCTGAACGCGGTGAACCTGAGCTTCGTGGCGCTGGCCCAGCTGCACGGGGCCAGCGGCTATGTCATGGTTTTCTTCGTCATGACCGTGGCGGCGGCCGAAGCTGCCGTGGGGCTCGCTATCATCATCGGAATCTTCCGCCACCAGCAGAGCGTGGATCTCAGAAACATCAACCTCTTGCACGGCTGATGATCGTCTCCCTCGTCTGGCTCACCGTTGCGCTTCCATTGCTCGGTTTTCTGGTGAACGGTGTCCTGTCGCTACGCCGGCCCGGGGCAAAGGATGCCGTGTCGGCGGTGGGAGTGGGTGTCGTGGCCGGCGCTTTTGTAGTGGCTGCCGTGCTCTTTCTCCAGCTCCTCAGGGAGCCACCCCACGCACCCATTGTCGTGAGTCTGTGGCGCTGGATGCCGGTAGGGCCGCTCCAGATCGACATGGCATTCCAGGTGGATCAGCTCTCGGCGGTGATGCTGCTGATCGTCACCGGTGTGGGAAGCCTGATCCATCTGTTCAGCGTCGGCTATATGAAGGAAGATCCGGGGTACGCCCGCTACTTTGCGTACCTCAATCTGTTCGTGGTGTTCATGCTGGTGCTCGTGCTCGGGTCCAGCTTCCCGGTGATGTTCATCGGCTGGGAAGGCGTTGGCCTCTGTTCCTATCTCCTGATCGGCTTCTGGTTCAACGACAAGGTCAATGCCGATGCCGGCAAGAAGGCCTTCATCGTGAACCGGATCGGGGACTTCGGCTTTCTCATCGCCATGTTCCTCATCTGGATCTCGTTGGGGACGCTGACGTTTACCGGGATGGTGGAGCGGGCTCCATCGGTCTTTGCACCCGGGACCGGCATGGTCACCGCCATCACCCTATTTCTCTTTCTGGGCTGCACCGGTAAATCTGCCCAGATCCCGCTGTACACCTGGCTTCCCGACGCCATGGCCGGTCCCACGCCAGTCTCGGCGCTGATCCATGCCGCGACGATGGTGACGGCCGGGGTCTACCTCGTGGCACGAACCAATATCCTGTTTGCACTGGCACCGCTCTCGAGCACCGTGGTCGCCGGTATCGGCGCGCTCACCGCCCTGTTTGCGGCGACGATCGGCCTGAGGCAGTACGACATCAAACGGGTACTCGCCTATTCCACCGTATCCCAGCTGGGTTACATGTTCATCGCCGTCGGCAGCGGGGCCTACACCGCCGGCATCTTCCATCTGGCCACCCACGCGTTCTTCAAGGCCCTCCTCTTCCTTGGGTCGGGTAGCGTGATCTACGCCATGCACCACGCCTATCACGCCACTCACTCGCATGCCGATGCCCAGGACATGCGGAACATGGGAGGCCTCAAGCAGTACATGCCGCTGACCTTTTGGCTCATGGCCATCGCCACTCTGGCTATTGCCGGCATTCCTCCGTTTTCCGGCTTCTTCTCGAAGGATGAAATTCTGGCGGCTGCCTTTGCCCGGGGGTCGTCGCTGCCGATCTACCGGCTGTACTACGCGATGGGCATCGTAGCTGCGTTGCTGACCGCCTTCTACATGGCGCGTCTAATGGCGATGACATTCCTGGGCCAGAACCGGACGGGGGAGCAGGAGCGGAGCCACCTTCATG
>DASSED010000096.1:0-12678 GCA_035695405.1 Gemmatimonadales bacterium | reverse complement strand
GAGACCAGTCCGGCTGATAATCGTACCCCGGGCCGGCAGTGAGCTGACGGACGCTGCTGCTCCCGATTCGCTGTCGCCAGAGCGAGCCCTGCATCGAGTAGATCAGCTCGCGTCCATCGGGGGACCAGGTCACCGAGCTGGGTCCGCTGGTGACCTGGGGCAGGTACATCTCACGATAGTAGTAGTTGTGGGGCACCTTGATCTGCTGCAGGACGGGCTGCCGCTGGGCCACGGTGATTCGAGGCCAGGAACCGAGGATCACGACGAACGCTGCGAAGGGAAAGAGGCGCATTTGGGGGTTGATGCCGGACAGTCGCGCCGTCACCGGGCTGTACGACGACCCCGCCAATAGACGGCGCCGCCCAGAACCACAAAGAGCGCCGCTCCGCCGATCACCTTGAGCCGAAAGATCCAGGGATCAGCAGTATCCGACGGTGGGATGGTAGCCACGATCATTGCGCCGAGCGTCAGGAGAAGGCCGGCAGACCCGACGATGACCGCGATGGCTTTGCCAGTGAGCCAGGATGTCGAGCCGCCGCTTTCTCGCAGGTTGACAACCAGATAACAAATGAACAGGTAGATGTAGGGGATGAAGTACACCAGCAGCATAGTGTCCAGCAGGATCAGATAGGCCTTCTCCACCGTGGTTCCCTTCCCCAGCACCGAGAGCATGAGAAACACCGTGGCGAGCACCGCCTGGGTCAGAATTGCCACATAGGGCGTCTTCCATCGCGGATGGACTCGGCCAAAGGCGGGTGGGAAGTACCGGTCGAGTCCGATGACGAATGCCACTCGTGCCGGACCGGTCAGCCAGGCGCCGATTCCGCCGATGTTCCCGAGCACATACAGCGTCGCCGCTATCGGAATGATCCATGCGAGTCCACCGAGATCTCGGGCCCCTATCGCGATGGCTTGAAAGAAGCCGGAGACGATGTGCACCTCGGAGCTCGGCACCAACCAGAGTAGTGCCAGGGTGCCGGCTATATAGAGGAATGCAATGAACGGGGCCGAGATGTAAATCGAGCGGGGGAGGGTTCGGCGCGGGTTCTGAACTTCGTCGCCCATTACGGCACACAGCTCGAGGCCAGCATAGGCGAAGGCGATCGAGGCCCAGAGATTCAGGGCCGACATGTCCCCGAGATCAGGCGTCAGGCTATGCCACGTGATCGGCGTGGCGGAAGGCCGAGTGAGCGCGGCATGGAGCCCGAAACCCACCAGTACCGCGCCGGGAATGTAGGTCCCCACCGCTCCGAGGTTCTGGAGCCAACGCCCCGTCTTCAAGCCTACCACGTTCATCCATACCGCCAGCCACAGCGATGTCAGGGTAGCTACAAAGATGTAGGTCCAGTTGTCCATCAGTCTCGTGTCGCCCCGCCCGACCATATAGGTGGCGATCACGGCGGTGGACATCAGGAGATTGGGGTAATACAGGATGTTGTTGACCCAATAGCACCAGCCGCAGAGAAAGCCATGTCCCTCGCCGAAGGCCTGCTTGGTCCAGGCGTAGATGCCGCCTTCGTGCGGATAGCGAGCGGACAACCAGCTCACCGCCAGACCCTGAGGGATGAAGAACATCAAAGCGGCGAGCACCCACATGGCCAGCGAGCTGGGCCCCGCGGCTGCCGCAGTCGCCGTCCATCTGAGACTGAGTACCGCGACGATATTGAACAGCACGAGATCACGAAGGGTTAGGACTCGGGGAAGCTCGACCGGTGCCGTGGCGGGAGCGGCGGATGGCGTCAGAGTAGTCATGCCCGCAAGCTCATCATTCGAGGTATAAACGATTGGGGTCCAGTACCTCCCGCAACAGGCGAAGCTCCGGCTGGGTGGGTGGCGCGGTTTGGCGCACCCGTGGCTGACTCCGAAGCGGCCACCCCACGTTGCCGGCGACTTCTTCGGTCTCCACCTTCGGGTAGAGAGCGGCCAGCATCAGCTCCCCGGTAAGAGGATCCACTTCGAGCACGGCTTTGTCGGTCACCACCGTGGTTGGCCCCGCTCCCGGCATCCCCAAGTGGCGGCGGGTCTGGCCTTTGATCCGATGACCCGGGCTGGTGACGAAGTCGACCGACTTGGGGAAGGCTCGGCGACTGAGGCGGCTGACGACTACGGTACGCCGGGCGTGAATCGCGATTTCCGCGGCGCCACCACTTCCGGGCAGCCGGACTTTGGGGTGCTTGTAGTCGCCCACGACGGTGGTGTTGATGTTTCCATAGCGATCGATCTGAGCCGCACCCAGAAAACCCACCTCGATCCGGCCGTTCTGCAACAGGAATTGGAACACATCCGCCATGCTGCTGACCATCAGGGAGCCGGTCACCAGCGCGGGGTCGCCGATCGAAACCGGGAGGCGCTCGGGGATGGCACCCACCGCGCCGGACTCGTAAATAAGAACCAGGTGGGGCGCATGGGTGGCCCGCGCCAAGTTACAGGCCAGATTGGGCAACCCGATTCCGACGAATACCACTTCCCCGTCTCGTAGCTCCCGGGCGGCCACCACGGCCATCATCTCGGCGGGCGTGTAGTCAGAAGCCATAGTTCACCCCGACGCACACCCGTTCCGCTGCTCGGAGCCGCTCGAGATTGGCGCAGCGGGCGACATACTCCGACCGATCGGTGACCCCGTACACGAACTGGTCCAGGTAGCGCTCGAGCTCATCAGGATTTCGCGAGATCGCCTCCCAGTCGATATAGAACTGGTTGTCCCGATCGTAGTACCCCTGGGCGTAGGAAGGATGCGCCCCCCACGGCTCCAGCACCACGGCATCCACGATGAATCCGGGAACGATGGTCCGATTGGGATCGGCCCGAATGACCGATTGGTCTACCAACTCCTCAACCACTACGATGACTCGGTCGGACGCAAACGCCGCTTCCTTCTGGACCCCGAGCAGGCCCCAGATCTGGGCGTTACCCTCGGCATCGGCGCGCTGCGCATGGATGATGGTTACATCGGGATTGAGCGCAGGGACCGTCGCGAGGACCTCGCCAGTGTAAGGACAGGTCACCGAGCGAATCAGTGGGTTGGCGGCGGGTAGATCGGTTCCCATGTAGTCACGGAGGGTCCAGAACGGCAGTCGAGCCGCGCCGGCATTCATCCGAGCGACCATGCCGAAGTGGGAGTATTCCTCCAACTCGAGAGGTGCCGCTTTCCCTTCTACAGCTCGCCGGAAGCCGTGCAACGATCCCGCGCCGGGATTGCCCGCCCAGGAAAACACCAGCTTGCGGGCGCAACCGGCGGCGATCATCTGATCATAGATCAGGTCGGGTGTGAGGCGGCATAACGTGAGCTGACGACGGCGCTGACGGATGATCTCGTGACCAGCCGCGAAGCAGATGAGGTGGGTAAATCCTTCGATCACCACCGTGTCACCGTCGCGCACGTGGCTTGCGATGGCCTCCCGCATGGAGACCACTTTAGAGCCAGTGCTCAAGTGATCTGGCCGAGACAGGCGTCGATCATGCCGAGGGCGGTGTCCACGTCCTGCTCGTCGATCACCAGCGGCGGCGCCAGCCGCAGTGAGCTCTTTCCCGCTCCGAGAAGCAGGAGCCCCTGCCGGAAGGAGCGCTGCACCAGTTCGTGCACCAGGTCTGGAGCCGGCTCTCTGGTCTCCCGGTCGCGAACGAACTCGAGCCCAACCATCAGGCCGCGACCCCGCACGTCGCCAATGCACTGATGCTGGTTCATGAGCTTGCAGGCGCCCGTCATCAGACGCTCACCCATCCGAGCCGCGTTGGTCATGAGCCCACCTTCCACGAGATCGAGAGTGGCGAGAGCCGCGGCACAGCACACTGGATTGCCGCCGAAGGTGGAACCGTGTGAGCCGCTGGCCCAGGTCGTGACCGACTCCTTGGCAATCATGGCGCCGATGGGCATGCCGGAGCCGAGCCCCTTGGCCGTCAAGAGGATGTCAGGCTCCACGCCCTCATGCTCGCAGGCAAACATCTTTCCCGTGCGGCCCACCCCACTCTGCACCTCATCCGCCACCAGCAGGATCCCGTGCCGGTCGCAGAGATCACGTAGCTCCTGCAGGTAACCGGGCGGCGGAACGATGTACCCTCCTTCCCCCTGGATCGGCTCGACGAAGATGGCCGCGACGTCCTGAGGATCCAGGTGCCGGCTAAAAAGCTCCTCGTCGATAACCCGGACGCAGCCTCGGTTGCAGACCGCCTCTCCAGCGCAGAACTGGCAACGGTAGCGATAGGCAAACGGCACGTGATGCACGTCCGGCAACAGCGGGCCGAAGCCGGCGTGTTGCCGGGCCTTGCTCGATGTGAGGGAAACAGCGCCGGTGGTGCGACCGTGGAACGCGCCCCGGAACGCGATGATGGCCGTGCGGCGAGTGGCGTGGCGGGCGAGCTTGATGGCAGCCTCGACCGCTTCGGTGCCGGAATTGGTGAGAAACACTCGTTTCTTCGACGGACCCGGGGCGACCCGCGCCAACCGCTCGCACAAAGCCGCCATACCTTCGTAGTAGAAGTCGGAGCCGCAGATATGGAGGAAACGCTCGGCAGCCTCCTTCACCGCAGCCACCACCTTGGGATGGCCATAGCCGGTGGACGACACGGCAATGCCCGCCATGAAATCGAGGTACCGGTTGCCGTCGATGTCCTCCACCATGACACCGCTGCCGCGTCCCACCACGAGCGGATATTCCTTGATGTAACAGGTGGACGTCCACTCGGCGTCGCGTGCGACGACGGCCTGAGCCCGGGGGCCGGGAGGCGGCACCACAATTCTGGGATAGTCACGGGTGGCCATGCCTTCTCCTTTATGCCTCGATGACGGTACGGCTTTGTTCGCGCATGAACTGCGCAACGTAGTAGGGACCACAACCGCCTTTGCCGGTGGATCCCGAACCCTTCCAGCCGCAAAACGGCTGGGCGCCAGGCCAGGCTCCGGTGGTGGCGCCGGTGCGTTTGTTGGCGTAACAGACCCCCGCTTCGACCTCGTCGAAGAAGCGGTCGATCTCGCTTCGATTGGATGAGAAGATCCCCGCCGTGAGACCGTATTCCACCCGGTTGGTCTCGCGGATGGCTTGATCCAGATCATCCACGTCCGCAACGGCCAGGAACGGCACGAACAGCTCTTCCCGAAAGAGCGAGCTGTCGAGCGGCAGGCGGGCGATCGTCGGCGCCACGAAATGGCCGCGGTCGAAGATGCCGCCGCTGAGTCGTGACCCTCCGAGCACGATGGTGCCTTCCTGGCGGGCCTGAGCCACCGCCCGCTCGAAACGATCGACCGCCCGTTGATTGATCACCGGTCCGAAGAAGATGTCGCGCTCGGATGGATCGCCCATTCGAATGGCGCGGGTCTTCGCCACCAATCGCTCCAGGAACTGCTGGTAGCTCGACCGCTCGACATATACCCTCGATGTCGCGCTGCATTTCTGATTTTGGAGGCTGAAGGCGGAGCGCATGACGCCCTCAGCCGCGGCATCCAGATCAGCGCTCGCGAGTACCGTCGTGGCGTTCTTGCCTCCCAGCTCCAGCAGGGCCGGCTTGATCCATCTGCCACTGAGCCCGGCATGAATCCGCAGCCCGACCTGCTTCGAGCCGGTGAACACCACCCCGTCGATCCCGGGATGTTGCCAAAGCGGGTCGCCGATCTCCTCCCGACGACCAATGAGCAGGTGACACACGCTTGGGGGGACACCGGCATCGCGATACACCTCGTACAACTTGAGGCCCGTCCACGGTGTATCCTCTGCCGGCTTGTAAACCACAGCGTTGCCGGCAACGAGCGCCGCCGACGACATGCCGGCTGACAAGGCGAGCGGAAAATTGAACGGTGCGATGCAGGCAAACACTCCGTAGGGTCGGAGCACGTCAGTGTTTCGTTCCGCTGCCGTGATCCGCGCCATGGGGCGAACGAAACCGTCCGCGTCCTCGACCTGCTGGCAGTAGTAGTCGATCAAGTCCGCCGATTCCTCCGCATCACCCATGGCTTCCAGCCGGCTTTTGCCGACTTCCAGGCTCATGAGAGCAGCCAGATCGTATTTGCGCTGGCGGATAATCGTGGCAGCCCGGCGAAGCACCGACACCCGATCGCGCCAGGGGAGCCGACCCCAGTCTGTCTGCCCTTTCCGGGCGGCGGCTACAGCCGCATCGACGTGACTCGGGTTGGCCGCAGCAAAGCGAGCCAGCACGACGCGGGTATCGATCGGTGATTGGTCCACCAGTGACTCACCCCCACTCTCAATGGGGCGGCCATCGATATAGAACGGGTGCAGCCGTCCGGAGTCTTTCCTGACTCGGGCGAGGGCGGCATCGAAGGCGGTATGAAACTCTTCCAGGTCTCCGCTGGTGCTGGTGTACGTGACCTTAGGCGACGCGGTCACCGCGTAACCTCCGCGCGTTCCAGCATCCGTGCTGCGGTCTGCTCGAGAATGCTGACCATCGCTTCAATCTGCTCCTCAGTGATGATGAATGGCGGAGCGAGCATCACCAGATCACCGGTCCCATCCTCCAATTGACCCGCGTTCGGCCAGACGACCAGGCCGAGCTCGAGTGCGGTGCGGGCAAAGGTGTCGGCGAATTTCGTTGCCGGAGGAAAGGGCTCCCGCGTGCTGGTATCTCCCACGAATTCTAGGCCGGCGAGCAAACCTCGGCCTCTCACATCACCGACGCAGGGGAAACGCTTGAGTCGCTGGAGCTGCTGCTGTAGCACTCGACCCATTTTGCCGCAGCGATCGATCAACTGGTGCTTCCGAAGGTACCTGATCGTGGCCACACCGGCGGCACAGAGCGTCGGGTGGTGGGAGAAGGTTTGAGCATGAAGAAACGAACCGGAGCCCCGAGCCAGCACATCAACGATGCGACGCGGCGCTACCACGGCCGAAAGGGGAACGTACCCACCACCGATCCCCTTCCCCAAGATCATGATGTCGGGCACGACCCCGTACGGCTCCAGGGCGGACCAGGTCCCGGTGCGGCCTGCCCCAGTGAGCACCTCGTCCGCCACCAGCAGCACATCGTGGCGATCACAGATCGCCCGCACCCGGGCCCAGTAGCCGTCCGGGGGAACTGAGGCTCCGCTGGAGGAGCCGCCGACCGGCTCGCCGATCAGGGCCGCAATGGATTGAGGGCCTTCCCGGAGGATGGCCTGCTCGATGGCCTCTCCACTACAGGACGGACAGAGGGGCGGCTTTCCGTGGCATTCACATCGAAAGGGGTATGGCGCCGGGACCCGTACGATGTCGATCAACCACTCGGAGAAATACGTCTTGTATTGCGCCCGGGAGGAGGCCGAAAGCGCGAGCAGGGTATTCCCGTGGTACGATGGGGTGAAGGCGAGCACCTTGTGCTTGGTCCCGCGGCCGGCCTCGGCCCAGTATTGCCGGGCGAGCTTGAGCCCTGCTTCCACCGCCTCCGACCCGCTGGCCAGGGGGTACACCAGCTCGAGATCCCCGGGTGAGAGCCGCGCGATCTCGGTGGACAGCTCTTCGACCGAGTCGTGGGTAAAGCTGGTGCCGCTGACGTATCCCAGGTTTCGGGCTTGGCAAGCCACTGCATCCGCGATTTCGCTGACCCCGTGTCCCACATTGGCCACGTAAGCTCCGCCACAACCGTCCATATAGCGACGGCCTGCGTCGTCATAGAGGTAGCACCCCTCGCCCCGGACAATGCGAGGGTAAGTCCGCGTCAGTCGGCGGTAAAAGACGTGGGAATCGGGATAGTGGTGATCGGTCATAGCTGAGTCGCGGAATGTGCCGGTTCACTGGAATGGGCGCCAGGGGCCCTGAGAGTCGGGATGAGGAGCTCGGAGTTACTCGAGCTTCCCTCGGTGAGGGACTCAAGGCTCCGGAGTGCCGCCCCCAGGCTCCCGGCTCGGAATTTGGCCCACATTCTGCATAGGTAGAAGCCGAACCCGGTCCCTCGGGGTTATTGGGAAACACTTTCCGTTGTTCGGACCTATGCCATCTCCACTCGTTGTAGACGCTTTACGCGAACAGCTCGTCAGAGTGCTCGAATGGTACCGGCAAGAACGTCCGGCTTTCGGGTGGGGGGTGGTACTGCACCGGCGAAATGAGCGAGGCAAATTGCGGTTCGGGGCGGTGACACCGGGCGGGGAAAGCATGCTGCTCAGTCAGCCCTTGCTTTCGGGGCTGATGGAAGGCCCCTGCTGGCTGGATGGCGCAGTCCGAGTCCGGCTGGTTTGCAGGCAAGTGACTCAATGTCACCCCTGGCTCGACGCGCTCAACCGGCCGGACCGGCCTCCCTTGGTCGAAGCCATGGCCGTCTGCTTCGACCCAGACGCCTCCCGCGCCGAATGTGACGCATTCCAGGCCATGGCCGGCACCATCACCCCCGCGACTCTTCCCTCCGAGCTGTTTCTTCTCCTCCGCAAACGATCCAATGGCTGGCCGTTGTAGCGAATCAGAGTGCCATTAGGTCCAGCGCTTCGACTCGCCACTCGAATCATCACTACTTCAGAAACAGCAGATCCCGATACGTCGGCAGCGGCCACAAGTCGGCTGCCACGAGCGTCTCAAGGGTATCCACCACGGTTCGAAGCTCAGCCATGGCCGGCTTGAGCTCCTGGCTGATCTGAGCGGCATGCCGCATGGGATCGGCGTGATGATGAGCCGAGCTCTTGTCGACCGCTGCCGTGGCATTCTGGAGCCGGGTCACCAACTCGACGAAGCTGCGGAGCGCCGCCGTGGTGTCGGCCGCCTCGATCCCGGCCGCTTTCGTAGCCGTTACCGCCTCGGCCGTTCGCTGCTGATGCCGGAGGGCCGCCGGCAAGATGTAGTTCCGAGCCATCGACACCATGGTCTCAGCCTCGATGGCGAGCTGCTTCACGTACTTCTCCACGGCGATGTGGGTACGGGAGTCGAGCTCGGCCTGGCTCAATACGCCATAACGCTTGAACAGCTCCGTGTTCTTCTTGTCCCGGAGGACCGCAAAGGCTTCCACCGAATCCTTGAGGTTCGGTAGTCCGCGGCGGCCGGCCTCGGCGTGCCACTCTTCCGAGTAGTTGTCTCCATCGAAGATGACCCGCTTGTGCTGATGGATCAGCTGCTTGAGGACGCTCACGACGGCCGACTGGAGCTTCGCCTCGGTGGGCTTTGCGCCTAACGCTTTCTCCAGCTCTCCCGCGATGTAGTCCAGAGACTCGGCCACGATGGTGTTGAGCACCGTGTTGGGCCAGGCGATGCTCGCGCTGGAGCCCACGGCCCGAAACTCGAACTTGTTCCCCGTGAACGCGAAGGGCGAGGTGCGGTTCCGGTCGCCCGAATGGCGGGGAAGCATTGGCAGAGTCTTCGCGCCGAGATCGAGCACGCCTCCCTTGATGGTTCGTTTGGGCAGCCCGGCCTCGATCTGCTCCAGGATGTCCAACAGCATCTTGCCGAGGAAGATGGAGATAATGGCCGGCGGCGCCTCGTTGGCACCGAGGCGATGGTCGTTGGCCGCCGAGGCGATGGAGGCGCGAAGCAGATCGGCATGCAGGTCCACGGCACGAATGGTGGCGCAGAGGAACACCAGGAACTGCATGTTGCTGTGGGTCTCGTCCTGGGGGTCCAGCAGGTTGATGCCGGTATCGGTCGACATGGACCAGTTATTGTGCTTCCCCGAGCCGTTGACTCCGGCGAACGGCTTTTCGTGCAGCAACGCCTGGAGGCCATAACGCGGAGCCACGCGCTTGAGGGTCTCCATGAGCAACATCTGATGATCGCTCGCGATGTGGCTCGGCTCGAACAGGGGCGCGATCTCGTACTGGCCCGGTGCTACCTCATTATGGCGAGTCTTGACCGGCACGCCCAATCGATAGAGCTCCCGCTCGGCCTCAGCCATAAACGCCAGCACTCGCGGCGGGATGGTCCCGAAATAATGGTCTTCGAGCTGCTGCCCCTTGGGCGGCTTGGCTCCGAAGAGGGTACGCTCGCAGGTCAAGAGATCCGGGCGTCGGAAGAACAGCTCGCGATCGACCAGAAAGTATTCCTGCTCCGGACCGACGGTGGTCACTATGCGCGACACGCCCTGATCGGTGCCGAAGATCTTGAGAATGCGCAGCGCCTGTTTGGAGAGAGCCTCGACCGAACGCAGCAGCGGGATCTTGGTATCCAACGCTTCACCGGTCCAGGATACGAACGCGGTGGGAATGCAGAGTGTGACGTTGTTGTCGCCCCGCATCAAAAACGCGGGACTGGTGGCATCCCAGGCGGTGTACCCTCGGGCTTCGAACGTGGCGCGCAATCCGCCAGAAGGAAAGCTCGAGGCATCGGGCTCGCCCTGGACCAGCTCCGATCCGGAAAAGTTGAAGACCACCCCGCCGGAACCATCGGGTGCGGCCAGGGAGTCGTGTTTCTCGGCGGTGAGCCCGGTCAGTGGCTGGAACCAGTGGGTGTAATGGGTCGCGCCATTTTCGATGGCCCAGTCCTTCATGGAAGCAGCCACCACATCCGCCACCGCGGGATCGAGCGGCTCGCCGCGATCGATGGTGCGAAGCAGGCTTCGGTACACCTCCTTCGGTAGGCGTTGCCGCATCATGCTGCGAGAGAAGATATCGCTGCCGAAAATGTCGTCGATCCGCTCTGTCGGCGTGGTGCTGCCGTTCAGAGAACGTGCGGTGATGGTCACGGGTACTCGCGCCTCGTGGGTAGAGGTTGATGAGAGAGGACGGACCGATGCCACGGATCAGGCCATAGCGGCTGGGGCCGCAAGGGCATCCTCGAGGTCCGAGATGTCGGGATCGGGGAGCTCAGTATACACCGGATGGGAGAGATACCGCTCGCCGAAGTCGCAGATGATCGACACGACCAGCTTGCCTTCGTTTTCGGGGCGACTGGCGACTTGGAGTGCCGCCCAGGTGATCGATCCGCTCGAGATACCCGCGAAGATCGCCTCTTCCCGCGCGAGCCGGCGGGTGGTGGCGATAGCGTCGTCGTTGGTCACTTTTACGATCTCGTTGTAAATCTTGGTGTCGAGCAAGCTGGGGATGAAGCCCGCGCCGATCCCCTGCTGTTTGTGCGGCGTGTGCTGGCCTCCAGAGAGCACCGGGCTCTCGGCCGGCTCGACCGCGACGATCCGGATTCCGGGCTTGCGCTCGCGCAGATAGCGACCGGCTCCCGTAATGGTGCCGCCGGTGCCCACGCCGGACACGAAGATGTCGACCGCTCCGGCGGTGTCCTCCCAGATCTCGGGCCCGGTAGTGCGATAGTGGATGGCGGGGTTGGCCGGATTGTCGAACTGCCGCGGCATCCATGCTCGATCGCCGAGCCGTGCCGAAATCTCCTCTGCCCGGGCCATGGCCCCCTTCATTCCTTTGGGTCCTTCCGTCAGGACCACTTTGGCACCCAAAGCCCGCAATAGATGCCGGCGCTCGACTGTCATTGTGTCCGGCATGGTGAAGATGCAACGATACCCGCGCGCGGCCGCGACGTACGCCAAACCGATGCCAGTGTTGCCGCTGGTGGGCTCTACGATGATCATCCCCGGCCGGAGGCGGCCCTTTTCCACCGCATCGTTGATCATGGCGGCCCCGATGCGGTCTTTCACCGAGTTATAGGGATTGTAGCCTTCGTGTTTGACCGCGATCTGGGCCGGGAGACCGGCGCTCAAACGATTGAGCCGGATGAGTGGGGTGTTGCCTACAGTCTCAGTGACGTCCTGAAAAATCTTGCGGTGGAACATAGGGTCCTCAGCTGCCCGGTGGATGCGAATGGGAAGCGGGAATTATAGGCGCGGGATGCTCCGATGGCTAATCGCCGACCGGCCGGTTGATGAAGCTAGCCGCCCGGTGCGCCAGATCGATCAGCGCCAGTGCATTCCAGTCTCCCCGATCGTTCAGTCGCTCGACTAAATGCGAAGGCAATCCCACGCGCCCGAGGCGGGCTCCACTGATCGCACCCGAGATAGCGGCCATCGTGTCGGTATCACCACCGACTGCAACGGCGGTGCAGATGGTCTCCCAGTAGTCGTCCGGTGATCGAAGGAACGCATAGAGGCTCCAGAGTACGCTGGGAATGACGAACGCCGAAATGCCTTGCCACCCTTCACGCTGACTGGCGTCGAAGCCGGCGCGGTGGACGTGCTCGGCCGCATGCACCGGATCCAGGCTGAGCCATTCTGTCAGGTCGGCGATTCTCAGCGCCATCATCGCGTCTTCCGAGGCTACGCACTGAGACACGTCATTGAGGAACGGGCCCGGTTCAATCGTGGGGAACGTGGCAAGTGCAACGGCGCGAGCAACAGCAATCGAACCGGCGGCACACCGTGGGTCGAGGTGGGTGATGCGGCTCTGCTCCCGAGCGGCCTGACACATAGCGGATGGTTCAGGAATCAGGATCCCGAGAGGTCCAGCCCGCATGGCGCTGCCGTTGCCGGCGTAGGGGGCGGCGGTCCCGGACTCCTGCCAGGGAACTCCCGAGAGCAGGCGCTGAGCCGCCGATCGGGTTCCCGGTCCTGCGCCGACGTCGCGCCGCTGCCCAAAGAGCTCCGCAAGCCGCATCGCATAGTCCGCTGGGATCCAACCCCCGCACTCGGCGAAGCTCCGTACCAGGTCGCGGGCCAGCTGGGTGTCGTCGCTGTACTGGCCGAAGGGAAACTGTGGGTGGGAGCGCTCTCCGGCTCGGCCGTTCCGCAGCCATTCCTTCACGTATTCTCGGGCGACGTCGGGCGGCTCGGCTTCGACGACGAATCCGATGGCATCACCGAGTGCTTGGCCAAGCAGCAAGC
>DASSED010000095.1:0-5240 GCA_035695405.1 Gemmatimonadales bacterium | reverse complement strand
AGCCGGACCCGGGCGCCGACAATGAACTCGGCGAGAAACCAGAAGAATGCCAAGGCCGCAGCGTCGAGCAGCACCACCAGGACACCGCGGACGAAGAGCGGCACCGGGCCACGAAGATCGATCTCCGCGTGGACCGCGCGAGTGGTGGTGTCCAGCAGCACCGGAGACTCGCTATGAAGAGACCACCCCTCGCGCCGCCAGCGAATCCGGCTGGGTTCGGGACTCCCCTCTTCGGCCGGGGGAGCCAGGGTGAGCGTGTAGAGTGGAGCACGATGACGAGAGGGATCCAGCAGGCGGCCCACGCGGCCGGGAAGAATCAGCTCCGTACGAGGCCCCACTGCCGCAGTCATGACAGCGGCCGAGTCGACTCGAACCAGGAGCACGTAGTGCACGCCGGGCACCCGATTCAGCTGCACCACCCGCATGGTGTCCTGAGCCGCCAGATCCCGAACCAGTGCGCCAAGCAACGGGCTTGGTAGATCGAGCGAATCGAGTGTGAGCTCGTCGCGCAGCTCGCCCCGGGAGGACCAGAGGGCCAGGTGTGCGGGATATCCCTGGTGCCCCACCGACGAACCGTGCCATAGTGCGTACAGCTCCGAGGCACTTGCCGGTGGAGTGCTGTGACGCGCTTCGTCGCCGAGCCGCTCCAGCAATGGAAGCGCCAGGGGGTCCGGCTCGGTCCCCAGACGCGCGATGTCGCGTTGGGCCACTTGGACTCGGCCGGACAGCTCCGCACCCCACGTCACCAGAGCGGCCGAGCTGCCGGCAACCAATGCGATGCCGCTGATGGCGGCCCAACGTGGAGCGGGTAGCGTCACCAGGAGCAAGGCGGGGGTCCACAGGAAGGTGTACCACTCGGGCCATCCGGCCCGGGGGTTCCACACCAGCGTTCCAATCACGGCGGCAGCGAAAGCGATGGTCACACCAGCAACGATACGCCAGCGCGTGTGACTTTCCGGACCATTCCCCCGAAAGAACGCGGCTGCGCCGACGATCAGGGCGGACACCGAAACCAGCAGAGCCAACTGCCAGGTCAGCCAGAGACCCAGTGAGACGCCCCGTGCGGGCGGTGTGATCCCTCGACCGAGCTCGCTGATGAGATACGGGGAGATGAAGAGCAGGAGCGCGCCGAGTATGACCGTGTACCATCGCCGCGGAAGCTTGCGCCCCCACAGCCAGACTCCTGCCATCGAGAACAAGGTACCCGTGAGACCGAGGACGCCCGCCGAGCTGGATATGGGACCCAGCACTGGGCGGAAGAACGTGGCTGGCGAGAAAAGCGACTGGAGGTCCAGGGCGGGGCCCAGCGGTGCCCGGACAGCCACCCACAGCAGGAGGGCCAGCAAGAGAAAACGCTCCGCAGCCGTCTCTGCGATGGTGAGGCCCAGGGCGAACACCGGCAGCACCAGCCAGGTGACGATCCGGCTCGAGCGGTGATAGGCCAGCTCCTTGGCGGCGCCCTGCTCCGGCGGAACCGGCTGCACGCTGAAGAGCAGCCGGGGACCGGCCGTGGTCGGCTCGACATAATCGAACACGTCAGGTGAATCCGGCGCCGCGCCCTCGGGATAGACGGCCAGCGCCACATCGGTCCGGGCCCGGAACTTTTCGGCCAGGCTGCCATGCTCCGGCACCGCGGCGTGAGCCCAGATCAACACGCTCGCGACGGCAGTGCGCCCATCCGGCGAGTGGCGCCGGGCCTCGAGCACGACGTAATATCCACTGGCCCGAGCGGCGATCGAGTCGCCGTTCACCTCGGGCGCCAGCCGATGGCGTCCGGCCCAGGCCCAGGGTCCGCCGTCCGCATCGAAGATCACGACGCCCATCTCCGGCCGACCGCCAGGCGTTATCCGCTGGAGTTCGTGGAAGGCGGCGGCGCGGTCCTTCGCCGAAATGTGGGCCGCGATTTCGGCCAAACGATCGGCCCGGCCCAACGCGGCGTGCAGATCTCCCTGCAGGTGTTGGGAGGCGGCAGTGACGCGAGACTCGCGCTCTTGGGGCCAGCGTCTCTCGATGGCGCTGAACCGGCGCTGGGACAGTGTAATGGTGAGCGCCAGCAGGGCCAGCAGCAGGGCCAGCGCGTTAGCCCGAAACCCTCGACCGAAGAGGAGCGCCGCAGCCGCGACAGCGCACCCCCATTCGGCCCACGCCACAACCGGCCTGGGATTACGCAACCATTCGGCGGCTACGATGGCGGCCACCAGAATCACGAGTAACCCCAACCGACCGCGATGAATCAAGACCCGCACCCCTGGCGGCTGAAGGACATGACCCCTGGAACGGTGGGCGAGCGCCTGTTGGAGCGACCCACCTTGTTGGTGCCGGTCGGCACCACCGAGCAGCACGGGCCCCATCTACCACTGGGCTGCGACACGATCATCGTGGAGCGCCTGGCAGACGATCTATCCTCGACGTTCGGCATTCCCCGAACCCCGACGGTAGAGTACGGGGTCCACACTCCCGCTCGTCCGTTTCCAGGAAGCGCCGCACTGCGGCGTCGTACGCTGCACCGGGTGATGAACGAACTTATCGAGTCGTGGGAAGAGGGGGCAGGCGTCCGGGAGTTCGTCATCGTGACCGCACAGTCGAGTGAGGGTCACCTGGAAGCGCTCAGCACAATTCGGACCGACGAAGCCAAGGTTCAAGTGATCGACATTTTCAGCATCAACTTTGGTGACTTGCTGGAGCGCCCAGCGCCGGTCCAAGGCGGGGAGCTGGATACGTCGCTGCTCCTGTACCTGGCTCCCCACCTGGTGCGAATGGAGCTGGCCCAGGACTTTGCGGTCACCCCCACCATGCTTTCCCGCTACCGGCCCGGCCAGACCCGCCGGCTGCCGGCAGGGTCCCCGGGGTCGGTCGGGTATCCCAGCCTGGCGTCCGCCCAGAAGGGGGAGAGGCTGTATACATTTATTCTCGACCGGATCAGCCGGTGCCTCGTCCCATCCTGACTTCATCGGAGCCATCATGCGGCTTGCGTGTCTGCTCCTGCTCTCCTGCGCGGGTCAGGCGGTCGCTCAGGAACCACTGGAGAGCAAGCTAGCTATCCAGCAGAGCGGCAAAGAGATCGGGCGCGAAGACTTCTCTCTGCGTCAGGGCCGAGGACGGGGATTGCCAGGCACGACGCTGATTGCGGCGGCCCGCTATCCATCGACCAATCCGACCTTGAAGCTCGCTGCCACCCTGGAGCGAACCCCCGAATCAGCCCTTGCCAAGTTCCAGCTCGATGTGGATGGACCCGATGGACCGACAGTCATACTGGCTGCTGGCTCCGGTGCCCGGCTGATCATTCGCACTGTCGCGAAGGGATCCGAGGCGGGCCGGGAGTTACCTGGCGGCCCCGATGTGGTCCTGCTCGATGACCAGGTCTTTTCCCTTTATAGTGTGGTAGCTGACCTGGCGACGCCCGCGGGCAAGTCGCTCACGGCCATATTCCCCCGAACCGGACGCCGGGCTTCGTTTGTGGCCCGCCGCGAGGGGAATGCGAACCGCGTGACGCTTTCGGGCGGGATCAACGGCAGCCTGACTACAGATGCGCAAGGCCGGCTGTCCCGTCTCGAGCTTTCGGACAACGGGACCGTCGTTTCCCGCGCCAACGACTGACGCGGGTCGTCAGCACCGCAGCTCTCTCCCGACTCTTGAACACAAGCCAATCCGCGTGTCGTGTCGCAAGATGAAACCTCTGCGACGGGGCCCGCGTATTAAGCCCGGTCACGTCTCACCACAAAGGGCACCTCTCATGAATCGATGGTGTAGTCTACTGGCGATGGTTTGCCTGAGCCCATCGATCTCGACCGCTCAGGATTCTTTACCATCACCTGCCACAGCTCCAACCGTCAGCCTGACTCTGGATGAGGCGTTGCGCCAGGCGCGATCCCATAGTCCGGCCTATCGTCAAACGTTAAACGATGCGTCCCCCGCGAAGTGGGGGGTGCGAAACGCCTACGGCAGCCTGCTCCCGTCGTTCAGCGCCTCCACCGATTTCGGTTATACCGGCACCGGCCAAGCCAACTTCGGTAGCGGCTTTACCCGGCCCACATCAGCCTTCGTCACATCGGGGTATAGCCTAGGGCTCGAGTGGCAGCTGAGCGGACGCAGCCTGACGGCCCCGGCTCAGCAGAAAGCACTGCAGCGCGCCACCGATGAGGACATCACGGGGGCCGGCGTCACCCTGACGGCGGAGATTTCCACCCAGTATCTCAACGCGCTCCAGGCGACTGCCCAGGTTGGCGTCGCCAGTCAGCAAGTGCGGCGCAACCAGGAATTCCTCACACTGGCCCAGGCCCGCTACCGCGTGGGGCAGGCCACTCTGATCGATGTGCGCCAGGCGGAGGTGGCCAAGGGCACCTCCGACTTGGACCTCCTTCGGGCCCAGCTGGCGGAAAAGGAAGCCAAATTGGATCTGCTTCGGCGCATGGGCGTGGAAGCACCGGTGCCGATCGATCAGATCGTATTGTCGGATTCGTTCCCGGTCGTGACGCCGACATTTCGGGTCGATAGCCTGCTGGCGCTCGCTGAGCGCGACAATCCGGTACTGCGGTCGTTCAAGGCCAGGGAACATGCCGCCGGACTCGGCGTGCGAGCGGCTAAGGCGGACTTCCTCCCTTCCCTGTCGCTGCAGGCCGGCTGGAGTGGTTTCACCCAGCAGTTCACCAACGAGAGTACGCTCCTCAATGAGGCGTTACTCGGGGCCCAGTCGCAGGCGGCCGACTGTCAGTACAACAACTCGGTCCGTTCGGCACTCTCACTCGGCGGAGAGGTTCCCAACTGCTACACTTCCGCGGGGTTGGTGGATGGAGGCGGAGCATTACTCGATCCGGTGACCCAGCAGATCCGACAGCAGAACGATGTGTTTCCCTTCCAGTACACCGGTCAGCCATTCCGTGCCAATCTGGTGCTCTCGCTTCCGATCTTCACCGGATTCAGCCGATCACTCCGATTGTCTCAGGCCCGGGCCGACCAGGATGATGCGGACGAAGAGGTCCGGGCGCGCCGGCTTCAGATCCGGACCGACGTCCAAGCCCGCCATTACGCGCTCGAGACCTCCTACCAGGCCATCGGAGTGCAGTCGGCCAATCGTCAGGCGGCCCAGGATCAGCTGCGGCTGGCCCAGGACCGATACCGACTGGGTGCTGGAACCGCGCTCGAGGTATCGGACGCGCAAACTGCGGTGCAGCGGGCCGAAGGCGATTACGTAAACGCGGTATACGCTTATCACAAGGCGATGGCCGCGCTGGAAGCGGCCG
>DASSED010000094.1:0-13415 GCA_035695405.1 Gemmatimonadales bacterium | reverse complement strand
CCTGCCGAGATCATGGTCATCGATAATGCCCCCAGTGATTCCACCACCGCGGTGCTGGTCGCGGAACGATTCCCTCGGGTTCGCTACGTCCACGAGAAAGTTCCTGGCCTCGACTTCGCGCGCAATCGTGCGCTGAGGGAGGCCACTGGCGAGGTGGTTGCATTTCTCGATGATGATGCGGTCGCGAGCCCCGGGTGGAGTGAGGCTTTGAGATCAGCCTTCGTCAGCGACCCCAGCGTGGCCGTCTGCACCGGCCGGGTCGAGCCCCTGGCCTTGGAGACTCCTTCCCAGGTCCTCTTTGAAGTCAACGGAGGATTCGGCCGAGGAGAACGGCGCATCCGGCTGCCCGACGATGCTCGGGTACGCCTCCACGGCTGGCCGGCTCCCCTCATCGCCTGGGCGGTGAGCGTGGGCAGCGGTTGCAGTTATGCAGTGCGTCGTGAGTTGGCTCTCGAGTTGGGGGGCTTTGACGAGGCTCTCGACCTCGGCGCCTCGCTCGCCGGGGGCGGTGATCACGACTTTTTGTGGCGGGCATTGTGTGCCGGGTGGCGGGTAGAGTATCAACCCGAGGCGTTGGCCTGGCATGAGCACCGCCGTGAGCTGGCGTCGGTCCACCGGCAAATCATCGGTCACCAGCGCGCAGTGCTCGCCTTTCTGAGCAAGCATGTCACGCGGGCGACCTTCAAGACTTGGCTTCCGCTGCTGGTCTATGCCGGCTGGCGTTTGCTGAAGCCGGGGGTACGGCTAGTGCGCCGGGGGCTACGCCGGGATCCCTTGCCCTCGGCCGTCCTGCTTCGCATGTGGTGGAATTGTTGGGCAGGGCTGGGCGCGTATCCACTGGCTCGCCGTGAGGCGCGCGCCCGGCGCGCCCGATACGCGATATGAGCGCCACCTATCCGGTTCTCCGGATTACAGCCTCAGACGCCGCGAGGCCTAGCCGCCTCGCCCATGTTTGGCGCTCCCGGGAGCTTCTGCGTGAGCTCATCATCCGGAATCTCAAGGTCAAGTACCAGCGGTCGCTGCTGGGCTTTGTCTGGACCTTCCTCAACCCGCTGATGACGGTCGGCATTCTGGTCTTGGTCTTCAGCCATGTCGTGCGCATTCCTCTGTCCGACTACTGGGCCTTCGTGCTGAGTGGCTACTTCGTCTGGAACTGCATCCTCCAGACCCTCAACACCGGCACCTATATCTTCGCCGAGCACTCGCGGCTCACCCGGAGCGTGGCATTCCCCAGCGAGATACTGGTATTCGGCGCGGTGGGTTCCCGGCTCCTCGAGTTCCTCGCGGAGATGACGCTGATCCTCATTCTTCTCATCGCTTTCCACCACGCAGCCGTTCCAGCCAGCTTCGCGCTGTTTCCTCTGACACTCATCATTCAGGTCCTGCTGGTAATCGGAATGGCACTCCCGATCGCGACTTTGTCGGTGTTCTACTATGACGTGCAGCATGCGCTGCCGATCGCGTTGACCACGCTCTTCTACCTCTCGCCGGTCTTCTACCCCGCCCAGATGGTTCCGGAAGCGGCTCGGCCGTTTTATTTCCTGAATCCTCTAGCCGGCTTGCTTACGCTCTACCATGAGATCCTTTACGCCGGCCGGATGCCGTCGCTTACGCTCCTGTTCGGCATGATGACCGCTTCGCTGCTCGTCTACCTCATCGGTTATGCCATCTTCAGCCGCTACGCCGACGTTTTCCCTGAGATCGTCTGATCGCGGGCTGGAAGCCGCCGTCGAGCTTCGGGGAGTCTCGAAGCGGTTCTACTATTACGATCACCGCACCAGCAGTCTCCGCGAATGGTTCATCCGGCGGATTCTACGCCACCCCCTGAGCGTCGGCCGGGCCGAGTTTACTCTCCGCAGCTTCGATCTCCGGGTAGGCCGGGGCCAGGCGGTCGCGCTCATCGGGTCGAACGGATCGGGCAAGAGCACGGCCTTGCGGCTCATCGCCGGCATCTACCGCCCGTCCAGCGGCACCATCTGGACCTACGGCCGTCTTACGGCAGTCATCGAGCTGGGAGCCGGTTTTCACCCCGAGCTCACCGGGGCAGACAATGTCGCACTCTACGCGGCGGTGTTGGGCCTGGGACGCCGGGAGCTCATGGCGCGGTACGACGAGGTGGTGGACTTCGCCCAGCTTGAGGGATTCATGGATACCCCCCTCAAGTACTACTCGTCTGGTATGGAGGCCCGGCTGGCCTTTTCCGTCGCCGTATGCCTTCAGCCGGACATCCTGCTTCTGGATGAGGTCCTGGCTGTTGGAGATCAGGCTTTCCGCAACCGCTGTCTGGCTCGTCTTCGGAGCTACCATGAGCGGGGAGGCACCCTGATTCTGGTGTCACACGAGGTGGAGGCCCTTCGGGAGCTTTGCACCCGAGCCGTTTGGCTGGAGAAAGGTGTGATGCAAATGGACGGCGACGTCGATGAGGTGTTGGCGGCCTACCAGGTCCACGACGGCAACCGCAGCCCAGGCGCGCAATGACCACACCCAGTCCTGAGCCGCTGGTATCGGTCGTTCTTCCCTGTCTCAACGAGGAAGCAGCGATCGGCAGCTGCATCCAAAAGATTCAGAGCACGTTGGCTGGAGCCAACATTTCAGGCGAAATCGTGGTCTCCGACAACGGCTCCACCGACTCGTCCGTGGCCATCGCGGAGCGGCTCGGGGCTCGCGTGGTGCATCAGCCCGAACGCGGATACGGCAACGCCTACTTGAAAGGCTTCGACGCGGCCCGCGGCAGGTACCTGATCATGGGTGATGCGGACGACACGTATGACTTCACCCTCATTCCTCGGTTTCTGGAGCTTCTCGATCAGGGATACGATTTTGTCACCGGCAGCCGATATCTGGATGGTGGCCAGCGGCACATCACACCGTTGCATCGCATCTTCGGCAACCCCGCGTTGACCGCAATCCTCAATCGGCTCTTCGGCACACGGTATACGGATGTGTATTGCGGGTTCCGCGGCTTCAGCCGTCGGGCGTATGACCTCATACGACCCATCAGTCCGGGAATGGAGTTCAACCTCGAGCTGGCGATCAATGCGGGACTGGCCGGTTTACGGGTGACGGAAATCCCGATTGTTCTCGGACCTCGAAAGGGTGAATCCAAGCTGCGGACCTTCCGTGACGGCTGGCGCAGTCTCCGCATGATGCTGCTCTATTCCCCCAATACCCTGTTTCTCCTTCCCGGCGTCCTGTTCTTGCTGTCGGGACTGGCGATCCACTTCGCCCTGCTGCTAGGCCTCGCCTACTGGAACGGGCGGCCTGCGGCCGCTGTGACGGGTGTGTTTGGCACCATATTCAGCGTGGTTGGCTTTCAAATCCTCAGCCTCGGTCTCCACGCCAAGACCTATTCGTGGAGCCGCCGCTTCGATCGCGACAACCGCTCGCTCGAGCGCTTCTATCGCTATTTCACGCTGGAGTTCGGCCTCGCCCTGGGGGCGGGGCTCGTACTGATGGGCGGGGCCGTTCTGGGCACTTTGATCGTTCGGTGGCTGCGGTCTGATTTGTTGCCCCTGCCTCATCCTGAATGGGCCTCGTTCGGAGCCACGCTGTTCATCATCGGCTGCAGTACACTGTTCTCCTCGCTATTCATCTCAACCATGTCCCTCAGCCGTCCCCACGACGGCCCGTGAGCCACACCGTTCCTCGGTGGGGCCGCGCCGACTGGCGCTGCCTCACGGCGCTGCTTCTGGTGGCAGTGGGCCTCTGGCTGCCACGACTGCGGGGGCCTCTCGACCTCAGGTATGACGCGGGCGTGTACTACATCCTGGGAACCTCTTTGGCAGAGGGCCGTGGCTACCGGCTGTTGAATGAGCCGGCCGGGATTGAGGCCATTCAATATCCGCCGGTGATCCCAGCAATCGGAGCGGTCACTGAGCGAATCGTGGGTACGAAAGATCCCGCCGTCGTCGCCCATTGGCTCAGGCTGGGAAGCGTGCTGCTCTACGCCGCCTATGCGGCTGCGGTCTACCTCATGAGCCGGAGATGGCTGGGACCGGGTCTGGCGTTGCTCGTTGGACTACTCTCGGTCATTCATAGCCACACAATCTTCCTATCGGATTTTTTTGCCGCCGATGTTCCCTACGCATTCCTGAGCACTCTATTCTTTACCGCCACCGGCATCGCAGCTGGAATTCTTGCCATCGCGGCTTACGGAGTCCGCTCCGCTGGCATCGCGCTGCTCGCAGCGTGGGTAGGCGAGAGTCTGCTCCGCCGCCGGCTCCGCCCTGCTCTGGCTCGAGGAACAATCGCAGCCACAGCGGTGCTCGCCTGGATGGCATATACCACCCAGGTCAAAGCGAGTCCGGCATTTTCCCAACCTGCCTACCCCTATCAGCGGGCCGGCTATCAGTTCTACAACGTGGATTACGCCGAGAACATGTCCTACGTGGACCCGTTCCGCCCGGAGCTAGGCCGGGTGAGCCGCTCCCAGGCGTTGGGGCGGGTGCTGGAGAATTTGCGAGGCATGCCAATGACCTTGGGCGAAGGGGTAAGCGTCCACCGGGGCTGGTGGCGGGGTGAAGTAGACAAGATCAACCAGCGGTTCTCGACTCCCAGGATTCCCCATTGGGTAGCAGACGCGGCGATGCTCCTGCTCGCTATCCCGGTCATCATCGGGCTGGTCTTGCTCGCCAGGAAGGGTGAGCTGCTATTGGTGCTCTATGTGGTGGGGTCGTTGTTCATCATCGCCATGACACCCTGGCCGATTCAGTTCGTGCGGTATTTGGTCCCCCTGACGCCCTTTCTCACCCTCGCGGTTGTGCTGGTGCTCGAAAACACGCGAGCTCGACGTGCGGCGTCGCTACCGTGGCGCGCCGCATGGGTCGCGCTCCTCGGCGTCGTCATGCTCATCGGGCTGCAGCAGCTCACCACCTTGTATCGGTCCATGAGCAAGTACCCCAGCCCGGCGGTCATCACCGATCAGCATGGGAAGAAACACCAGTACCGTCTCTTTTTTTACGACCGAACCTGGCGACTTCATGACGACGGGCTCGACTGGCTGGCCCAACAAGCCCGCCCGGGTGAGATCGTCGCCACCTCGACTCCCCATTGGGCCTATCTCCGCACTGGGCTCCTGTCGATCATGCCGCCCTACGAGGCAGATCCACGACGCGCCGCCGAGCTGCTGGATCAGGTCCCGGTGACGTACCTGATCGTAGACCAGCTCAGCTTTCTCGACGTCGGCCGGCGGTACACGCTGCCCGCCATACATGAAGCGCCGAACCACTGGCGCTTGATCTACGCCACGAACGACAGTGGACCAAAGATTTATCGACGGGTAGAAGGCAGCGTGAAGTAGACGATGTGAGCGGCGTCGCGCTGCTCATCGCGGAGCACAGTGGCGTTGGCCCTGAGCCACGCTTCTTCCGGAGCGGGCGCTCCCACGTCGTGAATCCGGATCAGCGCGATCCGTTCGTGGCCCTGAAGCAGAGCCATCAAATGGCCAGGCACGCGGCGTTGTCCCAGCTGGCCGACCCATGCAACCATGGGAACTTCGCGGGGGAGATAGCGAGCAATGCCCACAACCCCGGATGGAATGGAATGCACGATAAGGAGGTCGCGGGGTTTGGCCCATACCGCAATCTCGAAGGCAGCGCGCCGATAGGGTTCCCCGGCACGCGTACGGTGACTGAAAATGTCCCGGTAGCCAGGTATCCAGGTGAGAATCAGGAGCGCAGTAGCGGCATCGAGCCATCGGCCAGGCAGGTTGCTAAGGGCGAGTGCCACGAGGAGCATGGCGCCCGGCACGCCCGCGAGCGCATAGCGGCTGATCATCGAGGTAGCAGTCCCTCGAGTCAGGTCGAACAGGATTGGGCCGACACAGGCAGCCACGACCCAAAGCCAGATGAGGTCGCGCCCGTTCGAGAGGAGCGCCGCTCGGCCTCGCCGAAGCAGTGCGACACCCGAGACCACGACCAGGAGTGCTCCGAGGTCGTCGATGATCCGATTCCCGCCCCAAACGCCTCGGCCCGAGAACAGGCTCCAGCCGAGCGTGAACGGCGCGGTCAGCAGCGCGTGAGCCGGCGGACGGCCGTCTAGCCAGTGGCCGGTAACTCGCCACTGATCCAGACTCTGGGGCACCAGTTGGTACCAAGGGGCAATTGCCAGTAACACCAGAACGACAGCGCCCACGAGCTGAGCCCGGGAACAGCGGCCTGGATGCAGCCAGAGCCATGCAATCGAGGCGGCCCAGACGAAGATGTAGAAGTAATGGGTGAGAAGGCCGCCCGCACTCACCCCAATCCATAGCGCCATGGCGCCGGCCTGCCCTCGATCGGACAGTCTGAGTGTGAGCCACGCAGTGAGCGCTGCGAAAAACCAGAGCATGGCATACATCCTTGCCTCCACCGCGTAGTAGAGACTCACCGGTGCCAGGGCGAACAGGATGCAGGCGAGCAGCGCTTCGCGGCGGCCGGCCAGCCGGACTCCAAGAAGCCAGATCAGCGGCAGCGTGGCGCAAGCCCAAAGAACGGAGAAGGTGTGGACCGCGAAGTCACTGGTCCCGAACACCCGGGTGCCTGCTGCGAGCGCGAGGTAGTAGAGCGGTGGGCTGGTGTCGGAGAGCAGTACCGAGCGAATCACCCGCCTTGGCCCAGCCGGCGGGGATTCGTGCTCGAGATAACGGCGAAAGCTTGCCGGGGGCACCGCTCCGAAGGGCTCGACGAAATCACCCAGCCCAGGGTTGGCGATGGAAGCTGGGTGCTCGAGACTGTGGCCCGTCGCCATGGCGAGTGAGAAGAACTCATCCGCCCAGAGGTCCTGTCGGGCTGCCAACACCAGGCGGAGTAGCGCAGCCACCGCTAGCACGAGCAGGAATTGCCCCAGCATGGGGCGCGCGGCTTTCACCAAGGATGTCTCCGGATGGATGCACAGCGCCGTGCAAGATAACGTCGCCCAAGCGCTCCGGCGCGTCGGACGCCAGGACTACATCTGTGCCGGAAGCCTGCTGCTGCTTTGGCTCGCGGTGTGGGCTCCCCGGCTCCATGGTCCCATCGATTTGCGGTGGGACGCGAGCACCTATTTCGTGCTGGGCACCTCGTTGGCTGAAGGTAAGGGCTACCGTCTCCTGAATGAGCCCGGGGAGATCGAAGCTGTGCAATACCCGCCTCTGGTGCCGATGATCGTCGCGGCTCATCAGCTGGTCCTTGGTACTCAGGATTACATGACCGTCGGATCTCGCCTGAGACTCTGCTATTTCTGTTTGTCGGGGTTGTATCTGATCGCAGCATACCTGGTCGTACGCAGCTTTCTGCAGCCACCGCTCGCCCTCGTGGCAACCGCAGCCACAGGGTTTTCCTTCTATAGCTTCTTGTATCCCTCCGATTCACTCTATGCAGAAATTCCGTTCGCTCTGGTTTCCATGCTGTTCCTGTTGCTGCTGCACTCTGATAGGCCGAGGTACCGAGCCGCAGCAGGGATCATGTCCATCCTGGCTTATCTAATCCGTACCGCCGGTTTGGCGCTGCTCGCCGTGTGGGTGGCGGACAGTCTCATTCGGCGGCGATTTGGCGAAGCGATGTTCCGCGCAGTTGTTGCCGCTATACCTGTGGTCGTCTGGCAAGCCCACAGCGCGCGGGTATCTCACAGCGCCGAGTATCAGCACCCGGCATATCCCTATCAACGGGCGCCGTACTACTACTCCAACGTCACGTACCATGAGAACAGCTGGCTGGTAGACCCTTTCCAACCTGAGCTCGGTTACACCACCTCGCGAGACCTCGTCGGCCGGGTAGGTCGAAACCTCTTGGTACTTCCTAAAAGCATCGGTGAGAGCGCCTGGATTGCTGTGGCCAGTGCCCCGTACCTGATCGACAAGATCTTTCGGGCGTTGCGGCTGCCGGGGGCCCAGCCGGCGCGGGACTCCGTGCTCGCTGGGACCACGATTTGGCTCACACTCATCGGCTTAGGCGCTCTAACCGGCACCGTTGTGCTGCTTCGGCGGGGAGAATGGCTGATCCCGCTGTATTTCGGGCTCTCGCTGGTCATGATCGCGCTGACCCCGTGGCCCAGCCAGTTCTGGCGTTATCTCGCACCACTGACACCGCTGTCGATGATGCTGTTGATTCTGGCACTTTCGGCCGTGGCTCGATGGATGAGCCGTAGGGGAGAACGGGGAAAGACCGCGGCTGCTGCGGTCGTCACCCTTCCCTTGTCAGCGATGCTGTTAATCCAGGTTGTCGTTGCCGCCGGATTCCTGCACCTACTTCCGATCAGCTACTATGCTGCCGATGGAACCGAGCTGCCGGGGCGCCAGCTTACCTATGAGCCGGTGTGGCACGCGCTCGATCCGGCGCTCGAGTTTCTTCGGCGCACGGCAGATCCCCGCGATATCATCGCGACTTCAGTACCACACTTGGCGTACCTGCGCACTGGACATCGCGCGGTCCTGCCCCCGCTTGAGCCACGCGCTGATCGGGCAGCCCAGTTGCTCGATGCCGTTCCTGTCTCCTATCTGCTGCTCGATCAGCTCGGTCTTCCGGGAATTTCCGAACGGTATGCCGAGCCCGTTATTCAGCGATATCCCAAGGACTGGCGTCTCATCTACACCACGCCGGGCACTAAGGTCCGCGTGTACCAGCGAGTCCGCTGAATGGCATCCTTACGCTCCCGGCTCGACGGTGCGATCGCCTGGACCGTCTGGCTCGCCATGTTCGCGGCAGCGCTTTGCTTCGTAGCGAGATACGCCAGCAACGTACCGTCATGGGACGACTGGGACATGGTGCCCACGCTCACCCGGAATCAACCCGTGAGCTGGGAGTGGCTCTGGTCCCAGCACAATGAGCATCGTGTTCCGCTTCCGCGGCTGATCTTTCTAGGGCTCAATCGCCTGTTCCTGGTAGACATGCGGGTGACCATGTACTTCGATGTCGTTCTCATGGCGGTGTTGGCAGCCGCGATGATCGCCACGGCCACCAGACTTCGCGGAAAGCCGAGCGCGGCGGACGCCTTTTTCCCTCTGGCTTTGCTCCATTGGGGGCAGGCAGCGAATTTACTGTGGGGCTGGCAGCTCCAATTCTTCGCATCCGTTGCTCTGGCCTGCGCGGCGCTCCTTGCGATAGCGCGAGCGGGCACCACGATGTCGCTTAAGGGCGCTGCAGTCCTGGCAGGTTGTTGTGCTCTGATGCTGCCCCTCTGTGGCGCCAATGGACTGGGTATGGTACCGGCCCTGGCTGCCTGGCCGCTCGCTTTGGCCGTTCTTCCCGAGCGTTGGACCGGAAATATCGGCATCAGGCGAAGCCCGCTTCTCACCGGACTGGGCTTGGGGGCATTGGCTCTGACACTACTCTACTTCGTAGGGTGGGAGCGCGTGCCGTACCACCCGAAGAGCCAGAGCATTTACCAGACACTCAAGACGGCCATCCAGTTCGCCACCATTGGGCTGGGACCGGCCACCCGGAATGCCTGGCCCGTCACCGGCCTCATGACCTTGGCGGCGTTCGGCTCGACTCTCGTGTTGTTGGGTCGCGTCTGGCGTGACCGACCTGAGGAGCGGGCCCGAGCGATGGGTTTCTTCTGCTTCCTCACTGCGCTGGGAGCCTTGGCCCTAGGGCTTGGGCTCGGCCGCAACGGCTTCGAAACTCGGTACGTCACCCTCGCCCTGCCGGCCTGGTGCGCGGTGTACTTCGTCTGGCTGGCCTATGGAGGTGCGTTGCGCAGATTGGCGCCGGCGATCCTCGCGGCCGCTTCCCTCGCCACCCTATGGGGCAATACCAGCTTTGGAGTGGAGTATGCCCGGGAGCTGCGGGGGGAGCTCGGCGGCTTCGAGCGGGACATGGCGGCAGGAGTCCCACTGCATGAGCTGCTGCACCGTTATGGCCCCTGGCTTCACCCCCACCAGGACATGCCCCAGCGTTACTTACCCCTGCTGAAGCGAGCCAATGTCGGGCATTACGGTGGGTTGCAGCTGGACGGCCCATTCCGGGCGATTCCGCTCGATCTCAACCCGGTAGAGACCACTTTGCTCGAGTGGCACGACAGCACCGCCCGAGTGCAGGGGCCCCGTCCAGCGCTCCGCTTCCGGTTACCCGCGGATCGCTTGGTAGATGGGATCCGGCTGCGATATCGGTACCAGAGTGACGACGGCACGCTTCCCTACATAGGGATCCGCTGGAAGCCTACCTCTCAGGCCGACTTCGTGCCGGACCGGTTCTACAAGTACTCGCCCACGGGAGATCGCGCCAACTGGGAGCGTGGCACCTGGGACACGATCCACGACAGCTCGACCACGCTCACGGTGTGGATCTCCGATACGGTGAGAGAGATCGGCATTACCCCCGACTTCCGCCCGGCGATGTTCAAGATTGATGAGCTTTCGCTACTGGTTCCGGAGAAATAGTGACCAATCCTTCAGTGGTAGTTCTCGGTGGAGGATTGTCGGGGGTAGCTGCGGCATACACGCTAGCCCTGGGCGGAGTCACGGATATCACCGTGGTGGAGCGGGGCCAGACGCTGGGTGGGCTGGCGGGAAGCTTCGAGCGGGAGGGTCACTTCTATCCGCTAGGATACCATCACATTCTCCACCGTGATCGCAGTCTGCTGTACTTCCTCGATCTGATCGGTGCCTTGCCTGCAGTGCGCTGGCGCCGGGTTCGCATGCTGTTCCACCTGGGCAATCGCTCGTACGATCTGGGAACGCCCGGTGGATTTCTGTCCTTCCCCATGTCGCTTCGGGCCAAAGCCGGTTTCGTTCGCTTGATGCTCAAGGCGTTCAACAAGCGGGACTGGTCCGACTGGCAGGACCGAAGCGCGGCGGACCTGGTGGATACCTATGCCGGCGCCGGGGCCCGCGAAGCACTCTTCGAGCGGCTTACGCAACTGAAATTCGAGCTGCCGTGCGACGAGGTCAGCGGAGCCTGGCTCGGCGCTCGACTCTACTTCCGAGAAGGGTCGGCACCATTCGGCTACATCCCTGAAGCCAACTGGACCAAGGTGCTCTGCGACGGGGTCACTCGGTTGCTCGCGGAGCACGGAGTGAAGGTTCGGCTCGAAACGACGGCAAAGCGTCTGGTGACTCACGACCGGCGAGTGCAGGCGGTCGAGCTGGCAACCGGCGAGCGTATCGGGGCCGACATCTTCATCAGTACCGTTCCAACCGAGATTTATCTCCGCCTGCTGCCGACGGATTGCACCCCGGAGCTGGAACGGATCAAGTACTCGGCCCTGATAACGGCGGTCTGCGCGACCCGGCAGCAGGTTGATTCCCGCGCGTACTGGATCAACCTGGCCTCCCTCGACCGCACGGCCTGCGCCATCTTTCTTCTCAGCTCCCTGAATCCATCGATCGGCCGGCCAGGCGACACCTGCGTGAACTTCGTGACCCATCTGCGGAGTCGTGACCGAGCGCTGTTCCAGCTTCCGGATGACGAGCTCCTGGCTCATTACCGAGAAGACTTTCGCAGCGTCTTTGGCTTCGAGCTGGAGCCCTTCTGGACCCACATCGCTCGCATCCCGATGTATTCGCCCGTGTTCGGTCGAGGGTTCCGGAACCCCCCAATGCAAAGCACATCCTGGGACAACGTGTACTTCGCGGGGAACTACCGCACCTTCCCTTCCATCGTGTCCACCGGCACGGCTCTCGGCTCCGGGGTCGCGACCGCGGGCGCGCTGCTCCAGCAGCTCGCTCGCTCCACGGCGTTGCCGGATGCGATCACCAGCTTTCGTCTGCGGGACATGCCGAGTGCCTGATTCCACTAAGGAGGCAGAGACGCAACCGATGACCACGATCGAGGTGACTCACGGGACCCGGTCGCAATGGCTGGCCTTCCCTCAGGCGCTACGGGTGCATCAGTGGGTCAAGAATTTGCTCATCTTCGTGCCTGTCCTTCTAGACCATAAGCTGTTTCACCTACCCGTCTTGATGAAAGCTGTGGTGGCCTTTGTCGCCTTCTGCTGTGCCGCATCGGGTGCCTATGTCTTGAACGACCTGTTGGATCGGAATGCAGACAGCCGCCACCGCCTCAAGCGGACGCGCCCGTTTGCCGCGGGCACCCTAAGTCTATCCTTCGGGTATACCCTGGTTCCGCTCCTCTTTGCATTGGCAATCCTGTGCTCTCTCTGGCTGGCACCGAAGTTTTTCATGTTGCTGGTGATGTACGTTGCTCTTACAACGCTGTATTCGCTCTATATCAAGCAAATAGCCATTCTGGATGTGCTGTTGCTTGCGGGCCTCTATACCCTGCGGGTGTTGGCCGGAGTGGCCGCCAGTCATGTGCGATTCTCGACCTGGCTGCTGGCTTTTTCGATGTTCCTTTTTCTCAGCCTGGCGTTTCTCAAGCGGTATGCGGAACTAAGTGAGCTCCGGGGCGGGGCCGAAGAGCGGATCGAAAAACGAGGATACCAACGAGGCGACAGGGAGTGGCTGGCATCCATGGGTGGTTCCAGCGGCTATCTCTCGGTTCTGGTGCTCGCGTTATATGTCAACAGCGACCAGGTAGTCGCACTGTACCGGGTCCCGCTGTTGCTGTGGTTGATTTGCCCACTGCTGCTCTTCTGGATCAGTCGGATGTGGCTGCTGGCCCATCGGGGCCGAATTCACCAGGACCCGATCGTTGCGACCGTCCGTGATCCGGTGAGTTACGGGGTTGGCGCACTGGTCGCCCTTATTTTGTACCTCGCGGTCTAGCTGCCTTCTATTTACGTGCGAACCTATCAGTCATGGGGACGCTATCCCCGGACGCAGCACAGTCGAGTGTTGCCGGTCTACTGGCGCTCCGATCCCCTGCCGCTGGCCGACGTGCCGGAGAGCGTCTTGCCCTATGCCTGGGGACGGAGCTACGGCGACAGTTGCCTGAACGCGGGTGGAGCCCTGCTCGATGTCACCGGACTTCATCGCTTCATCAGCTTCGACCACAGTGGCGGGATCCTACGATGCGAGGCCGGAGTCTCCCTATCCGAGATCTTGCGTCTGGTTGTGCCACAGGGCTGGTTCGTTCCGGTCCTTCCCGGAACCCAATGGGTCTCGGTGGGAGGCGCAATCGCCAACGACATCCATGGCAAGAACCACCACCGTGCCGGTACTTTCGGCGCTCATGTAAGCTGCTTTGAGCTGCTGCGGTCCAACGGCGAGCGCCTGCTCTGCTCCAGGGAGCAGAATGGCGATCTCTTTCGGGCCACGATCGGTGGCTTGGGGCTGACCGGACTGATCCTCTGGGCTGAGATGCGCCTCAAGCGCGTGCCGGGAGCAGCTATTGCCATGGAGCGGGTTCGGTTTGGCTGCTTGGATGAGTTTCTCGAGCTTGCCGCCCGCGACCAGAACTACGAATACACCGTAGCCTGGGTGGATTGTCTCACTCGTGGGCGCCGGTTGGGGCGGGGTCTCTACCTCCGCGGAGATCATGCAGCAGGATCCGGCGGGTCCAAACCCCCGAGCTCGCGCTTCCGGGTACCCCTGGATCCTCCCTCGGGGTTGATAAACC
>DASSED010000093.1:0-16684 GCA_035695405.1 Gemmatimonadales bacterium | reverse complement strand
GCGCTGGGTCTCCCCGCCGGAGAGCGAGGTGGCCGACCGCCCCAGCGTCAGGTAGTCCAGGCCGACATCGCTGAGAAACCTGAGCCGGTCCACGACTTCCTTGAGGATCGGTCCAGCGATATCGGCCTCGAGACCGGTCCCTCCGTTTCCGGTGGCAGCCGCATTGCGTAGAGGCAGCCCCTCGAAGAAGTCGACCGCGCGCTGGATCGGCAGGTCCACCACGTCGCCTATGCTCGCGCCGCTGACCAGGACGGCCAGACTCTCGGGCCGAAGCCGCTTCCCGCCACAGGTCTGGCATGGCTGTTCGATCATGAATTCCTCCAGCGTGGTCCGCACGCCCTCGCTGGTGGACTCGCGGTAACGCCGTTCGACGTTGCGGAGGACTCCTTCCCACTCGCTCTCGTACTCCCCGCGTCCGCGCGATCCGTCGGTTTGAAACTTGAAGGTTCCCGGTGCGCCGTACAGGATGGCGCGCTTGGCGGATTCGCTGTGCTCGGCCCACGGCGCATTCAGGTCGAACTTGAAAGCTTTGGCCAGCGTGGGCAGGACGATCTTCCTTAAATAGCCGCCGGGCTCACCCCAGGGCAGGATCACACCCTCCAGAATCGAGATGCTGGGGTCGCCGAGCACCAGTTCGGCGTTCACCTCGCGACGGGTGCCGACACCGTGGCAATCAGGACAGGCGCCGAAAGGTGAGTTGAACGAGAACTGCCGTGGCTCGAGCTCCGGCAGTGATAATCCGCATACCGGGCAGGCGAAACGCTCCGAGAACAGAACCGACTCGGCCTGGGCCGATTGATGGTACCGCACCACCTCTACCAGCCCATCGCCGGTCTTGAGCGCAGTTTCGATCGAATCGTTGAGCCGGGAGCGATCGCCGGGCCGGACGACGAGCCGGTCGACGACCACCGCGATTTCATGATTCTGACGGCGATGAAGCGCCGGGACCGTGCTCAGGTCGTGGATCTTCCCATCCACCCGTACCCGGACAAACCCACGCTTCCGGACATCCTCTAGCAGATCACGGAACTCCCCTTTGCGTCCTCGTACGAGGGGCGCGAGAACTTCGATCCGAGTGTCCTCGGGCCAGGCCAGCACGGTGTCGGTAATTTGGGCCGCGCTCTGTCGCGTCACCGGACTCCCGTCATTGGGACAGTGAGGGACGCCGACACGGGCCCAGAGCAATCGCAGGTAGTCGTAAATCTCGGTGACCGTGCCGACCGTCGATCGCGGATTCTGCCCCGTCGTCTTCTGCTCGATCGAGATGGCAGGAGAGAGGCCCTCGATGGCGTCGACGTCCGGCTTTTCCATCAACCCGAGAAACTGGCGGGCATATGCCGAAAGCGACTCGACGTAGCGCCGCTGTCCCTCGGCATAGATGGTATCGAAGGCCAGCGACGATTTTCCCGACCCAGACAGACCGGTGATCACCGTCAGCCGGTTCCGGGGAATGGCCACCGAGATGTTCTTGAGATTGTGTTCGCGAGCCCCGCGGACAACGAGATAATCTTGAGCCATAGCCCCGAAAGCTACCCGAAACCGGCGCCGAGGGTCAATGCGTGGGGTGCGATGCTTGGACTATGACTCGATCGCTGCCAGGGGTTGCCAGTCCCAGGCTGCTGCTACCGGGTGTGGAGTCCAAGCGACATCCGTGGCGCAGCTTCCAGTTTCTTGAAGCGTTGTCTACCATTGTGGACGTGTTCGCTGTTATGGTGCGAGTCACGAGTCACGAGTTGCCATGCCCCCTCCTAGTTCAGCCGATTCGAGTTCGCCAGCCGCCGCGTCGACGGTCCCCTCGCGCGACCGAAGCCTCACCGAGCGCCGGTTGCAGCAGGCCGACGAGCTGGCCGCCGGGCCGCTACCCGGCAACGCCGTCCGTTCCTATCGAGATCTCCTCGAACTCGAGCCCGAGCACATCGAAGGACGAATACACTTCGCCCGGCTGCTGGACCGGTTAGAGGAAGCCAACGAGGCGGTAGAGGTTCTCTCCGATGGGCTCCGGCGCGCCCCTGACCAAACCGAGTTTCTGGTATTGCGGGGCTCCATCCTGGGGCGACTGCAGCGTTATCGCGAAGCCGAGGCCGACCTCCGCCGGGTGCTTCGATTGCACCCATCCCACGCCCCAGCCCAGTTCGAGCTGGGCCTGCTCCTCTGGCGCAGGGGTCTGGTGCAAGAAGCGGCAGCCAGCTTCCATAAGGCCCTCGAGTTTCAGCCCGACAACGGGAAGACCTATTACTACCTGGGCGATGCCCTGAACCAGACGGGAGACCTCCCCGGTGCGCGAGCGGCGTTGGAGCGGGCGGTCCAGGTAAATCCAAACGACGCCAAAGCCTACCACTTGATGGGACGGGTACTTGACCGGATGAATCTGCCGGAGCAAGCCCAGGAGATGTATCGCCGCTGCCGTGAGCTCACCGGGCTGTGATACTCGTGGTCGTCGATGACCTGGCAGCGACGGAGGCCGACGCCATCCTGCGGCCGGCCGATGAGAGTCTGGGACCCGTATCACCTGCCATCACTCGTCTGGATCAACGCGCGGGCCCACGATTTGCCGAACAGCGACGGCTGACCACTCCGCTCAAGGCGGGGGCCGCCGTGGTCACCGGCAGTGGGGACCTGAAAGCCCCCCTGGTGCTGCACACCATCATCCGGGACCCGGATGCCACCGTGACTCGCGACATCGTGCGGCGGGCCCTCGTGTCGGCTTGGCAGCGGGCCACGGACTGGGAGCTTCGGACCATCGCCGCCCCACTGGTGGGGGCGGGAACCGGGGGCCTCAGTGTAGAAGAGGCGGCCACGCTCCTGGCTGAGACGTTCCCGACTATGGAGTCAGGCTGCCCGTCGGCGCTTCGCATTGTGGTCGACCAGGACAGCGATCGTGAGCTGGTCGAAGCCATTATCCGGAGGTTCGCGTGATCCAGCTGAAGCACCTCACCAAGCGTTACGGGAGTTTCACCGCCGTTGACGGTGTCGACCTGGTTGTCCCCAAGGGTGAGCTCTTCGGCTTTCTGGGTCCCAACGGTGCGGGCAAGACTACCACCTTCCGGATGATCGCTGGAATCCTCCAGCCCACCAGTGGAGCGGTGGAGATCGGCGGCATCGACCTTCTCCAGCATCCGCTCGAGGCCAAGCAACGACTCGGCTTCATTCCGGATCGTCCCTTCGTCTACGACAAGCTCACCGGGAGAGAGTTCTTACGGTTCGCTGCCGCGCTCTACGGACAACAGGGCCTGGCGGTGGAGAAGCGGATCATTGAGCTGCTGGAGCTCTTCGAGCTCACCCGGTGGAAAGACGAGCTGACCGAATCGTACAGTCACGGCATGCGGCAGAAGCTCATCATTTCGGGCGCCCTGGTGCACCGCCCCGATGTGATCGTGGTGGATGAGCCGATGGTGGGGCTGGACCCCAAGAGTGCACGCCTCCTCAAGGATCTGTTCCGGCAATTCGTCGGCCGGGGTGGAACGGTGTTGATGAGCACCCATACCCTCGAAGTGGCAGAGGCGATGTGCGACCGCATCGCCATCATCCACGGCGGGAAGATCATCGCGAGCGGGACCATGGCGGAGGTTCAACAGCAGACCGCCTCGGAAGATCTGGGTCTGGAGGATCTCTTCCTGAAATTGACCGGCGGCCTCCGCGAACATCAGCTGGACGCCATCCTGGATCGCTGAGCGTGGCTCCATCTCCCCTGGTTCAGCCCAGACTCTGGACTGTACTCACGCCTAAGTGGCGCAGCGCGCTTGCTCGAGCCAGACAGAAACAGACCAGCGCGGGGAAGGTGGTTCTCCTCGCGGTCATCGGACTGGCATTCTGGATGGGGGTGTTCGGCATTGCTTTCCGGGTACTCCGCTACTTTCGGGGAGTGGAGGACATCGGCAATCTGCTCGCAGGAAAAGTGCTGGGCGTGATCCTCCTGGCGTTCCTCTCTATCCTGCTCCTCTCGAATATCATCACCGCATTATCCACGTTTTTTCTGGCGAAGGATCTCGACCTGCTGGTGGCCGCACCGATTGGGGCCTGGCGATTGTATCTGGCGAAGCTGGTTGAGACTGTGGTCCATTCGTCCTGGATGGTCGCGCTCCTGGTACTCCCGATCTTCACCGCCTACGGCATCGTGTACCACGGCGGGATCTTGTATCCCTTCGTCGCGCTGGCGGCGTTTCTTCCCTATCTGGTCCTGCCGGCGGTGGTGGGCACCGCTATTACTCTGGTGCTGGTCAACCTATTTCCCGCTCGGAAAACCCGCGAACTCCTGGGTCTGATGGTTACGGGTGCGGTCGTTATCGCCGTCGTCATCATCCGCTTTCTTCGACCGGAACAGCTGGCCCAACCCGAAGGCTTCCGCAACCTGGTCGACTACCTGGCCGTGCTCAGGACTCCCACTAGTCCCATGCTACCCAGTGAGTGGAGCGCCCAGATGGTGATGAACTGGCTGCTTCGGGTGCGGGATCCCTGGCCGGTGGCCAAGCTCTGGGGAGCCGCGCCGCTGGCCATCGTCATTGGGGGTCTGCTGCACACCGGGTTGTACCACGCCGGGTTTTCCAAGGCCCAGGAGGGAGCCGAGCGCAAAGTCCGACGCCATCTTCGCGGCCCTTTGAGCAGGATCCTTCGTTGGCTCACTCCGATGAAGCGCGAGTTCGTACTCAAGGACCTGCGTCTCTTCTTCCGCGACAATACCCAATGGAGTCAGCTGATTCTGCTGGCGGTGCTGCTCCTGGTATACATCTTCAATATCAAGTCTCTCCCGCTCCATTCGGGAGAACGGGTCCCCTTCCGGTTGATCACCCTGATCTCGTTCCTGAACCTGGGACTGTCAGGGTTCGTCCTGTCGGCGGTAGCGGCCCGGTTCATCTTCCCCGGCATCTCCCTCGAGGGTAGACAGATGTGGCTGCTCCGGTCGAGTCCGCTGGATCCGGCCGCCATGCTCTGGAGTAAATATTGGGTGGGCACTCTGCCGCTTCTGGTGCTCGCCCTCGCAATCACGATACTCACGAACTGGCTCTTGCACGCGAGTCCGTTCATGATGGGGGTTGCCATCGGAACTATCGTGCTCTATACCCTGGCGGCCAGTGCGCTCGCCTTGTCGTTCGGGGCCCTGTACCCGCAATTCGGTACCGAGAACGCGGCCCAGATCCCCACCAGCTTCGGCGGCCTGGTGTACATGATGAGCAGCCTCAGTCTCCTCGCCGCCATCGTGATGGTCGAGGCGGGGCCGGTGACTTCGTATCTGCGATTCGAGCGATTGACCGGGGACTCGTCCGTGCTGCGATCAGAGCTGTTGATCTCAGCTGGATTGGTCCTCTTTGTGTGTATTACCGCGACCATTGTCCCCCTGCGAATGGCCATCACGACGGTCGAGAGGATGGAGTGGTAGCGGTAGACCTCTTCAGCGACACCGTCACCCGCCCGTCCGCCGCTATGCGGCGTTTCATGTGTGAAGCCGATGTCGGTGATGAGCAGCTCCGGGAAGATCCCACCGTAAATCTCCTCCAACAGATGGTTGCAGAGCTGCTGGGAAAGGAAGCGGCCGTCTTCCTGCCTTCGGGTACGATGTGCAACCAGGTCGCGTTTGCGGTGCACTGCCGAGCGGGGGACGAGATTCTGCTGCAGGAGCTGGCGCATCCGCTGCTCTATGAGGTGGGCGGGCCCGCGGCCATGGTTGGCGCGGTCCTGCGGCCACTGGTCGGCTCTGGAGGACTCTACTCGGCGGATCAGGTTCGCCAGGCGATCCGGCCTCCCGCGTACTACATGCCGCGTACTCGGGTGATATCGGTGGAGCAAACCAGCAACGTGGCGGGCGGCATCTGCTGGCCGTTGTCCCAGATTGAAGCCGTTTGTGAGACAGCCCATTCCGCCGGTCTGGTGACTCACATGGATGGGGCCCGGCTGCTCAACGCAGTGATCGCCAGCGGTACGGCTGCCCATCAGTTCGCGGCACCTTTCGATTCGGTGTGGATCGATTTGAGCAAAGGCCTCGGTGCTCCCATCGGGGCAGTGCTGGCGGGAAGCCGCGACTTCATCGAGGAATCGTGGCGCTACAAGCAGCGATTTGGCGGCGCCATGCGCCAGGCGGGGATCGTCGCGGCAGCCGGAGTCTATGCGCTACGCCATCATGTGAACCGGCTGGCCCAGGATCACGAACGAGCCCGGAGCCTGGCTCGAGGTCTCGCCGAAATTCCCGGGATCGCCCTCGACCTCAGTCGGGTCGAGACCAACATCGTGATCTTCGACGTAGCCGGAACCGGTCTCACCGGGGACCAGTTCGGCGATCGGGCCCTGGCTGAAGGAGTGCGGTTCAGTGTACTGGGTCCCACTCTGGTACGGGCGGTCACCCACCTCGATGTCCCCCCCGATGGCATTGAACGGGCCCTGAGAGCCGCCCGATCGGCCGCTCGCGTCTAATCCTCTCCCTATTCATCTCGACATTCGGTTCATCCTCGCGTAACCGCGGTCCATTCTCTTCATAACCCCACTCCTACCTTGGCGTCGCCGTCGGCCGCGCTGCCGTCAGCGCTCGTGTTCATCCCCAAGGAGGAGCCATGTCTCGCAACATCAGACTCGTCGTGCTGGGATGGGTGGCAGCGCTCGCCGCATGTGATCGGTCAGCGCCTACGGCCGGCAACGAGGACACGGCATCTGTCACTACCATCGGTTCGCCATCATCTCGATCCCAGATCGAACGGTCCGCCATCGATCAGCTCGCTCGCCGCCTGGCCCGGGCCCTGGCTGATCCGGCTTTCCGCCAGGCTTTGAAAGCCGAGCTGGATCGTTCCCCATTCCGAGAGCACAAGGTTCAGCTCCAGAGCTTCATGGCCACGTCGCAGCGCCGTGCGCTCAAGGAGATCGCGCGACTCAACGGCGTCTCCGAGAGATCGCTCCAGGACGAAGTCAGAAAAGCCATTCCGTTGGAGTTCTACTTCCCGGTTCCAGCTCACCGGAACGCCTGGTCCGGCGGACCGGACTTGCTGGTGGCTAGCGCACGAGAGGACCGGGAGGCACCGGTCGCATATGATGTCCAGGGCCGGCGGCAGATCCTGAGTCCGGACCGTCCGCCCAGCATTCCAGTCCTGGCAGTTGTGCCGGTAGAAACCGACTTCGCTCAGCCGCATGAATTGGGGAAGATCGAGTGTACCGCTACCTGTGGAGGCGGTGGCGGCGGGACCGGCGGGACCACGGCCCCACCGCCCGGGCTATACCTGACCTACGCTCACTTCGTGCAAGATTTTGAAGGTTGGTTGAAGGGAGACCCCGAGTTTGAAATCCACATCATGGGACAGCTTGGAACCACTGACTCGCTCAAGGATTATCAGTGCGCCGGGGGAGCCGCCGGGGGTTATTACCACTTTGACCAAAACAGCTTGGATTGGAACGGGAGCGCCTTGCTGTTTACCCAGGCGCAGCTGAACAGCTATAAGACCGCGCACCCCAATCAGAACTTCCGCATCATCGCCCTGGAAGACGATGACACCGGCTGCATCGTCAAGTTGGATGCCGGCCGATTCAAGAGCTTCATCACGACGTTCCAGACCCAATACCCCAACGTCACCGGCGCCAAGGACACCGCAACCAGTCTGGCCAAGTGGGTAAAGCGGGCCAACGCGCTCCAGAAAATTCTCAGTGCGGCCTACTCGTTTATCACCACCCACGATGATCTCATTGGGAATGCCGTGGAGGACGTCGTCCTCGGGCAGACCTATCCCGGAGCAAACTGGATCGTCAAAGGGGAAAGCGGGACCAACGGCTGGATCAAGCTGGAGATGCATTGACCATGATACCGCGCATCTGGCGCTGTACCCTGGTGCTGACGGCCAGCGTTGGGTCACCATTGTCTGCTGCCCAGGGTCAATGGTCGGTCGCAGGGCGCATCGGTGCCGAGCGGTTCTGGGGAGGTTCGGTCGAGATCGCGCCGGAACACCGATCGTTCCGGCCGTATCGACCCACCACATTCGGTGCTGCACTGCAGCGATATGGTAGCCGGTGGTCGGTAGGTCTTCGGCTAGGCTTTGCCAAAGCCAGCCTGGCGTTGGAAGGCGAGGATGCCCTGGTAGCCGCCAAAGGAATATTCACGGTATACAGCGCAGCTCCTGAGATAGGCATCAGGGTTGGGCCAACCAGAGGGCGACAACAGCTCTGGATTCGAGCGGGGCCGCTGTTGGAGTTGTGGAGCGTCATGGGTGAGGATTCGCGGGCGCGAGCCGGAGCTCAGGGTGCAGTCTCCTTTGTCGTGCCACTGAGCGGGCGTTTCGCGGCATCAATGAGTGCAGGGGCTGCCGCCACCGCGTCGCCCTTCGAACGTGGCGAGCTCGAGGGGTACCAACTCCGAACCCTGTGGCGAAGACGACTCGAGGTGGGACTGGAGTACAGTCTCTAGTAGGAGTCTTTAGGCCGCAACCTGGCGCCCGCAGGCCTCGCAAAATTTGCTGCCCGGGATCAGCGCCGCGCCACAGCGGTCACAGGCCATTAGGGGTGAGAGAGGGCGACCACATGAGGAGCAGAAGAAAGCATCGGGTTCGGGCCGTGGACCGCATGTAGTACAGGCAGGAGCCGTCGCCGACAAGCTCGTGGGAGGATTCGATGTCGCAGCCAAGGCGAAGCGGAGCGTGCGCACCTTAGCCGCAATGATGGCTTCTACATCGTCCGAATCCCCGGTGGTCTCGCGGCGCATGGCCTCGAGAGCCGCGGCGGTGTACTTCCCCTTCAGCAGCTCATAATCGTCCTGAGAGAGCTTTCCTGTCTCCCGGTCGAACTCGATTTCCTTGAGCGCCGCGAGCGCAATTCCCTTTGGTGTCTCTTCCGGATCTATCGGCTCGGATGGGAGCGCTCGCGGGGTCTCTGGGCTCAGCAGGGGCTTCAACAGCAGCCAAAGAACCGCCCCACCCACCAAAACGGCGAGCAGCCCTTCCCCCAGCATCAATCCTCGATCTCGGCGAGCTCTCGGCGGAGGCGCTCCAGCTCCGCAGGGCTCCCTTCCGGGGTGCTCGTTGCGGCGCTAGCGCGCTCGGAGCTGGAGACAATTGCCTTACGTCGTCCGACGTAGAACAGAAGCCCGGCACCGCCGGCCGCCACCAGCGCTCCGGGAAGTAAATAGCCAGCCAGATTAAAGCCGCCTCGGGCTTTCGGCGCCATCAGCGCCTTCTCGCCGTACTTCGCCACAAAGGCGTCCAGAATCTCCTGCGCGGTCTTCCCCTGGTCCCGAAGAGCCAGAACCTCACGGTGGAGTTTGGGGGAATAGGTGCAGGAAAAATCAGTGGTTCGGCAGGTAAAGACATCCAGAGTACAGCCACAATTACACGCCAGCTTTTGCTCGATTGCCTGAATCTGGGCGTCGTTTTCCTTAACGTCCGTCGGGCTGCGCGGCCTCCCGACGGCGAACGGATCGCGCAGCGTACCGGTTGCTCCGCGCCCAGCAAGTGAGTCCTGCACCTGCGCCGCGGGAACCAGCGGAATCGAGCCCAACAGTGACATGGATCCGGCCGCGGCTCCAAGCCGGAGGAAGCTTCGACGTGAGAGAGTGCTCTGCTTATCGAGGCGCGTCATTTTGCCAGACTTTCTGCTCCTACCAGGCTGACCTCGTAGCTCGCGTGGGTTCGCCTCGGGCCAACCATCGTCGGCCCGCCGCCTGGCCAGAGCGTCACAATGCCGCCGAACACAAGCACCATACCCCCGAACCAGACCCACCAGACCAGCGGATTCAGATTGAAGCGATAGACCGCCTCCTCGGTGCCTTCCACCGAGCCGGCATACACGATGTAGAGATCTTCCTGCAGATTGCTCCGGATCCCGACTTCGGTCGAGGGCTCAAAGGTGGGCCGTTTAAAGCTGTCAACATGCTGCCGCTTTTCTGAGGTCATGAGACCGGCGGGACGCCCGTCCTTGATGATCTCCACCGTCGCTGCAGAGACGATGCGATTGAGCGCTTCGTATTGCGAAATACCCATATGGGTGAATCGGTAGGTGTGCCCAAACGGGCTGCGCATCTCCACCGATTCCCCGGGTTTGAGAGTGGCTTCCTGCTGCCGCTTGAAAGCCATGCCGGCAAAGGCCACAAAGTAGATCAGCACCCCGACGTGAACCAGATATCCGCCGTAGCGCCGCCGATTGCGACCTACCAAATGGAATAGCGCGACCGCGACTGACTCAGCGTGCATTCTCCGACGGGCTCGCACCCCGCGATAGAACTCCTGCCCGATGGTGCCGGCAACGAACCCTGCCAGAGCAAGGGCCACCATAGCGTAAAAATCGCGCATTCCGCCCGACAGGAGCAGCGCCAGCGTGACCAGTCCCGCCATGACTGGAGCGATGAACTGGCGTTTGAGGTTGGCCGTTGATGCTTTGCGCCAGGCGATCAGCGGGCCGATGCCGGTTAAGGCGAGCAATAAGAGACCGAGAGGCACATTGACCCGGTTGAAGAACGGCGGTCCCACTGTGATTTTGCTGCCCCGGATCAGCTCGGACAGGATCGGGAACAGGGTTCCCCATAGGACCGAGAACGCAACTCCCACCAGCAACAAGTTGTTGAACAGGAACGCTGCTTCCCGGCTCACCACCGACTCCAGCTGCACCTCGGCTTCGAGCGACTCCCAGCGGGTCCGCAGCAGGGTGAACGCCAGCACGGCGGCAACCAGTAAGAATGCAAGGAAAAAGTATCCCACGTTCGACTGGGTGAAGCTATGGACGCTGGCAATCACTCCCGAACGGGTGATGAAGGTTCCGAAGATACTGAGAAGGAAGGTTGCAATGATCAGCCCGAAGTTCCATCGCTTGAGCATGCCACGTTTTTCCTGGATCATCACCGAATGGAGAAACGCGGTCATCGTGAGCCAGGGCAAGAGGCTGGCGTTCTCCACCGGATCCCATGCCCAGTAGCCACCCCATCCCAGCTCTACGTAGGCCCACCACATGCCCAACGTGATGCCGATGGAGAGGAAGAGCCATGAGAGCAGGGTCCATTTGCGGATGGCGTGAAGCCAGCCGGTGTCCAGCCTTCCCGAGAGGAGCGCCGCGACGGCAAATGCGAATGGAATCGTGATACTGATGTATCCCAGATACAGCATTGGCGGATGGATGACCATGCCCACGTTCTGCAGCTGGGGATTGAGCCCTCGCCCGTCGGCTGGAGTGAATCCCAATCGCTCGAACGGATCGGCGGCGAACAGCATGACGCTGACGAAAAAGGTCACAACTGCTGAGGTCACCCCGGCCACGTACGGCATGAGGTAGGCAAAACGGCGGGGGGTCAGGAGCTGTGCCGCGCTGGCGAACAGCGAGAGCACACCGGCCCAAAAAAGAAGTGATCCCTTCTGACCCGCCCAGAAAGCCGAGAAGATGTATTGGGACGGGAGATTACGTGAGGTGTAGGCCCACACGTATTCCATGTTGAAGTCGTGCGAGATCAGGCCTTTCCAAAGGGAGATCGAGGCCACGACCATGCAGCCGAAGATGGCATAGACCGACCGCACGATAGTGCGACTCAGCTCGGGCCGGCCCTGCCAGGCACTGGAGAACGAGAGTACCACGCACCAGAGACCGACCACGAACGCGGTCCAGAGCGCGAACTGACCCAGAAGTGTCATGGATTCTCAGGCCTTGGGAACGGCCTCGTAGCGGGAGCCGCACTTGGCAAGCACGTCCGTGGCCCGGATAACGCCATCTCCTCCCAAGCGTCCCTCGACCACAACTTCGATATCGCTGGCATCGGTAAAGGTGTCCGGGACCAGACCGTGATAAGTCACGGGATAGCTCTTCACCCCATCAGAAACCTGGAAGTCGATCCGGCGGGCCGCATTGTTCCGCCGAACCGAGCCCGGCACCACCTTCCCGCCGAGCTTGAACCCGACGTTCTCGATGAAGGTTGGATCGGCTGCGGTCTTGGCGGCCAGCTCTGTCGGGGTGAGGAAGTACACCCCGGTTTCCTTCACCCCTTCTGCGATGAGGAAACCGACGCTCCCGACTATCAGGGCAGCGCCAATGATGAACTTACGACCGGCTTTCATGTGGGCTCCGAAGGCGATACCGCTATGGAAATATACTACGCGCGACCGGCGGGTTTATGAAGACCCTCGCGCGACTGGCGCTGGGACGCAGATGGTCCCCGGGCCCATGCCAGCGTGGCATCGACCGCGCGGTGCCAAGCACCCAAAACCCCCTCTCGCTCGCGTTGGCTCATCCGTGGCTCGAAGCGGGTGAACTTACGTCCAGAGAGAAACTCCTCTTGGGTTCGCCAGAGTCCTACTCCCATACCGGCCAGACCAGCGGCTCCGAGCGCCGTGGTCTCGACCAGGTCGGGCCGCTCCACCGCGATACCGAGAATGTCGGCCTGGAACTGCATCAGCCAATTGTTCGCTGAGGCGCCGCCGTCCACCCGCAGCACGGGGACGTGGTGGCGGCCCGCCTCCGCCATAGCCCCCAGCAGTTCAGCACTACTGTATGCCATTGACTCGAGGGCGGCCCGAATCAGATGGGCTCGGGTGGTTCCCCGGGTGAGGCCGGTGATGGTCCCTCGGGCTTCCGGTTCCCAATAGGGGGTACCAAGCCCCACGAAGGCTGGAACGAAGTACACCCCGGCATTGTCGGGGACGCTCCGGGCTTGAGCCTCGCTCTCGGCTGCATTGCTGAGTATGCCGAGGCCATCGCGGAGCCATTGAATGGCGGCGCCGGCGATGAACACGCTGCCTTCGAGCGCGTATGCGGGGTCACCTGTAGGTCCGCACGCCGCGGTTGCCAGGATCCCTGCTGAAGGGGAAGGAACCCGGTTCCCCGCGTTGACCAGAAGAAAGGCCCCCGTACCGTATGTGTTCTTGGCATTTCCCGGCACGCAGCAGCCTTGGCCGAAGAGAGCTGACTGCTGATCGCCAGCGAGCCCGGCCACGGGAAGCGAGAATCCGAGATGAGCAGGATCAGTCTCCGCTACGATGCCAGCAGAAGGAACCACATTGCCGAGGATCTCACGCGGCACACTAAAGATATCCAGCAGGTCAGGATGCCAGTCCCGCGTCGCCAAGTCGTAGAGCAGAGTGCGGGACGCGTTGGTGTGATCGGTGGCGTGCACCCTTCCACCGGTGAGCTTCGCGACCAGCCAGCATTCGACCGTGCCCGCGGCCAGCTCCCCCCGGGCTGCTCGGCGTCGCAGATCGGGGGTCTTCAGCAACCACTCCAGCTTCGTGGCCGAGAAGTACGGATCGGCCATGAGCCCGGTGCGGCGTCGGAGCAGCGGCTCCACGCCTGTCTCTCGCAACTCGCGGCAGCGCTCGGTCGTCCTCCGGTCCTGCCAGACGATTGCTGGGGCGACCGGTCTCAGGTTGGTTCGTTCCCAAAGAACCACCGTCTCGCGTTGGTTGGTGATGCCAAGCGCCAGCGGACGTTCCCGGGCTCCGGCCATAGCCTGCCGCATCGCGTCGAGTGATACGGCGAAGATTTCGTCGGCGTCGTGTTCCACCCAGCCGGGCTGGGGATAGTGCTGGGTGAACTCCCGGTAGCCGCGGCCAAGGACCTGGCCATCCTGGTGAATGACGAGCGCGGTGGAGCCGGTCGTGCCTTGGTCCAGGGCGAGAATGCAGGACAAGCTGATTAGCGGTGGGCGGTAGAGGGTGAGCGGGAGATCTCGGCGGGCTTCATTACACCTTGGTCGGTAATGATGGCCGTCACCAGCTCCGCCGGCGTGACGTCGAACGCCGGATTCCAGGCGGTCACGCCTTTCGGCGCGGTCGACACACCTCTCCAAGACGTGACTTCGTCGGCCAATCGCTGTTCGATAGGGATGTGTGCCCCATCCGGAGTGTCCAGGTCCACGGTGGAGCTGGGTGCCGCAACGTAGAACGGAATCCCATGCGCCCGGGCCGCGAGCGCCAAGGCGTAGGTTCCAATCTTGTTGGCGACGTCGCCGTTGGCCGCAATCCGGTCTGCGCCGACGAACACCGCGGCGACGTCTCCCCGGCGGAGACGGCTCGCCACCATACCGTCGGCGATGATGGTGCAATCGAGCCCGGCATGATGTAGCTCCCAGGCGGTCAGGCGGCTTCCTTGGAGCAACGGCCGGGTCTCCGGCACGAGCACGTGCGGCGCGCGTCCCGACTCATGGAGGACGTACATCGGAGCCAGAGCGGTACCGATCCCTCCGGTGGCGAGCGCCCCGGCATTGCAGATGGTACAAACGGTCGCACCGGCCGGGATGAGCTCCGCCCCCAATTCTCCGATCCGGCGGCACATCGCGCGATCCTCTTCCCAGATCGCATTGGCCTCGGCAAACAGCGCCTCTGACAGCTCCTCCTTCTGCCGGTCCGACTCCTCGGTCTTTCGCCACATTCGGTCCAAGGCCCAGCGGAGGTTGACCGCCGTAGGCCGGGTCGCCCCGAGCTGATCACATGCCCGACGAATGGCTTCGAGCTCATGCTTCGCGTTCTTGCCGACCCGCTTCCCCGCTTCCCGGCTTACCATCGCGACTGCCATGGCCGCCGCGATGCCGATCAATGGGGCACCCCGCACCCGCAACATGCGAATTGCTTCAGCTACCTCCTCGACACTCTTGAGCTCGCGATACGCCTCCTCGCCGGGAAGGAGCGTTTGATCCAGGATCCGGATTCCATCCGTGGTCCAGGCAATCGGTGAGGGAACGCAGACGGGCATGGTGGAGAAGATAGTCGGGAGTCGGGAGTCGGGAGTCGGGGTAGGGAGTCGGGGTCGCATGACGGAGCGAAGTAACCACTGTAGGTTTGTCCCCCAGATTCATACTAATGAGAATGTTCCTGGCTCCCGACTCCTGACTCCCGACTCCCGACTCTCATGCCCTCCTCTCTCCTCTTCGAGCTCACCGACGGCATTTGCCGCCTCACGGTCAATCGACCGGACAAGCTCAACGCCCTCGACGCCATCGTCATCGACGAGCTGAAGGATGCCGTCACCCGCATCGAGACTGACTCGGCGGTCCGAGGCGTGCTGGTCACTGGGGCGGGAGCCAAGGGTTTCGTGGCCGGAGCCGATATCGGCGAACTGGTCGCGCAGTCACCGGCTGAGGGAAGGAGCCGCGCGCTTGCCGGGCAACGGGTGTTCCGGCGGCTGGAGCAGTGCGGCAAGCCGGTGGTAGCGGCGGTCAACGGCTTTGCGCTGGGCGGCGGTTGTGAGCTGGCAATGGCCTGTCACATCCGAATCGCGAGCGAACAGGCCAGGTTCGGCCAACCCGAGGTCAAATTGGGAATCACGCCGGGGTACGGTGCCACCGTGCGGCTCCCGCGCCTGGTTGGTAAAGGACGAGCCCTCGAGTTGTTGCTTACCGGTCGGATCGTGGACGCGGAGGAAGCGTTCCGAATAGGGTTGGTAAACCGGCTGGTTCCCGCCGACAGTCTGTTGTCTGAAAGCGAATCGTTGCTTCGAGCCATCCTTGAGAATGGGCCACTCGCGGTTCGAGCCTGTTTGGAGTTGGTGGATGCCGGCCTCGACATTGGGGTGGATGCAGCCCTGCTTCAAGAAGCCAACGTGTTCGGCCTGCTGTCGGCAACATCCGATATGAAAGAGGGAACCCGAGCCTTTCTGGAGAAGCGAAAAGCCGCCTTTAAAGGCAGTTGAAACCCTGCAACTTTGTACCCCAACCGACTATTTTTTAGTGATGCTCAAGCAGGAGAGCCTCGGGAGATTGCTGGCCCCGGGGAGCGGGTTGGGAGCCTTGATGATCTCAGCCCTGACGGTGCTCGTCGCGGGGTGTAACGAGCGAGAACGGCTGACGTTCCCCACTCCCACGGAGGACGTAGGTCCGATCACCACGATTGACCAGCCCAGCGTGCAGGACACGACGGTCGATCAGGGCCCAGACTTCGTGGTGAGCGGCCGGACCATCGATCCCGAGGGAGTGGACACCGTCTACTTCTTGGTCATTGGGGGAAACCAGCCAGGGCCCTATCGTCCGAGCGCCGTAACCGACACGGTCTTCTGGGGTGTGCCAATCTCCACTTCCGGCCGCTCGGGGCAAACTCTGACGGTTGAGGTCTACGGCGTGGACCGCGAGGGCAACCAGGGCGCCCACTCCACCCGGGAAATTCGCGTCCGGTAGTGCAGCTCCGCCGTCTGATCATCCGAGGGTACCGGAACCTGGCCGATCTGGATTGCGAGCTTCCCCCGCGCGGCATGGCTTTGCTCGGCGCCAACGCGCAGGGCAAGACCAACCTGCTCGAGGCGATCTACTACCCGGTCCTGTTTCGTTCATTCCGGGGGTCGCCCGACCAACAGGTCATGCGTCGGGGACTCGGCTTCCACGTGGAAGTCCACGTCGAGGGCGCGAGGGCTCGCACGCTCCAAGCCACCTACGCCGGGCGCAAGAAGCGGATCGTGGTGGACGGCAGTGAAGTGAGCCGTTTGACCGAGATGGTGGGGGCCTGGCTCGCCGTGGCGTTTCTGCCGAGCGACCTGGGACTCGCGTCAGGTGCAGCGGGCGAGCGCCGGCGCTACCTCGACCGGCTGCTCTCCTTGGCAGATCGCTCGTACCTGCTGGCGCTCACCCGGTATCGCGCCGCGTTGGCGCAACGCAATAGCGCGCTGAGGCAGGCCCGTTGGGAGATGGCGCACGCGTTCTCGGGCGCCATGGCTGCTCCGGGAGCCGAGCTGGTGCGGAAGCGGCTCGAATGGGTGGCCCGGGCATCGGAGCAGTTTGCCGGAGAGCTCCAGTGCCTCTCGGAGCCGGGGACGGCACGGCTGAGTT
>DASSED010000092.1:0-4112 GCA_035695405.1 Gemmatimonadales bacterium | reverse complement strand
AGGAGTCACCAAAGCCGATGGTGAACCCGCCCGAGCCCTGGCCTCCGAGTAACGGCGTGTCGTAGCTCTTCCAGGTGACGCCCCGGTCGGACGTCGCGAGCACCCGGGGTCTGGCTCCATTCCCGGTCGCGATCCAGGCCCGCCCATGGCCCAGAGTCACCAGACAGGTTCCGCTCGCGGCGAACCCACCCTCGTTTTCCCCCGCCGGAGGAAGCCGACGGCCGACATCCTGCCAGGTGGCCCCGTCGCCGGTGAGCCGCAGCGGGAATCGGCCCGACACCGCATCGCTGAAGGCGAGACCCTGCCTCGGCGACCAGAAGGCGAAGCAGTCGAAGAAGGCCTTCGGATCCGAGTTGCGGAACTGCAGCGACCAGGTACTCCCGCCATCTTCGGTTTTGTAGATGCGGGAGGCGCTTCCCTCACCGGCGGCGAGCAAATAGGCGATCCGGTCGCTCACCGCTTCGACGTCGCGAAACTCGAGGGAGTCGGCTCCCGGGACCACCCCAGCATGCCAGGTCTTCCCTCCGTCGGTGGTGCGGACAAAGGTGCCGCCGAGGCCGCTGGCCCAGGCGACCTCGGGAGTGACGGCGCTGATCGCCTGAAGTCTGCGAGTGGTTCCGCTCTGTTGCGGTTGCAACGAGGGCCGGGCCGAGGAGCTGGTGAGAACCGCTGTCCCCACACCGATCAGAAGGCAGGAGCGAACCATCCGGCAGAGTTAGCGTCTGCCGGAACGAGGCGCAAGGCGATCGTCATCCGCTTACGCGCTTCCCCGCTTCTCCGCCTACCTCGCCACCTGAGTAATGTTGGTCAACACCAACGACGTAAACGGCCCCTCCTCACTGTGCGCCTTCACGAAGCCAACCCCAGGGCAGAAAACCTTGGATTCCTTGACGCCGGGCTCCAGCCGGGTCCATTCCACCGTCTTGAGGCAATTGTGAAAGGAGCCGTAGGGCACCCTTATATCGATGTCTCGGCCCACCACCCGCGCCTGATCTTCCGCCACATCGGGCAGGAACTCCTGAAAGTACCGGTCGGCGACGTGGGGATGCGCCAGCATGATGATGCCGGGCTTGGCGCCCTGCCTGCCTGCCTTCCACGAGCCTTCGGTGCTCACCACCTGTCCGTTCTCGAACTCCTTGGTGTTCTCGCCCAGATACCACACGTTGCCGTCCTTGTCCTGGGCGTACCAGTCGAACGTCTTCTCCTTCAGCTCACCATGAACGAAGACCCGGTCGAACACCACGACGGCACTGACGCCGAGGATGTCTTTCCGGTCATGGGTGACGATGGTGACGTTGACCTCCTGCTCGCCGTCTTCGATGCCCTTATAGACGTATCTGGTCCCCGGCCGCAGCGGAAAGAACCGGTTGTCCACGTCGTGCACGAAGTTATGGGGATCGAACTTGAGGGTGATCTCCGACTCTGTCGTCGCGGATGTACCGGTGCTCGACAACGATGCCGCCGGGGAGCTGCTGCTGGAACCGGCGGATATGTCGGATGGCTGGGTCGGCTGCCGGTCGCAGCTCAGGATGATCGGGCCGGCGAGCAACATCAGGTGGGAAAGGGGGATTCGCCTCATGACAATCTCCTTCATCTTGGGATAGCACGATCGGGCTGCACTCTGCTGAGCTCACTCATCACCCATGGAGCAGGCGACCGGGTGAGTTCGTGACAGCTCAGGGCTGATGGCCCAGGGGCAGGCGGTAGCTACCGTCTGGATCGGGACGGGCCTGGGTCACCAATCGGGAGCCTCCCTTCAGCAGCACCCGCCGGCCATCGATCCACACTTCCACCAGCGGGGCGTCGCGCGGGATGGTGAGCTCCAGTCTCGCCGGTGAGCCCTGATGGGTGACCGTGAGCCGCTCCGGCTCCGAGCTGAAGCTGGCTTTGCCGGCCAGCGCGCGGACCATCAACTCGGCGCTGTCACTCAGGGAAATCACCGCGGTATCATGGGAAACACCCACGAACACCACCGCCATGCGGGATCCCGGAGCCACCGCGATTCCGGCTTGCGACCCGGCCCGGGTCGCCGGCAATGAGGTGGCCGGCTGCGGCGGCCGCTCCGGGGCAAAACGGTGAATCACCGAGCGCACCACTCCGGGCAGCGGTGAGCCCGGCGCGGCGTAGGCCACCCCGCCGACGCCGAGGGCGATGAGGATTCCGGCGGCCCAACGAATTCCAATCCGGGCCGGCCGGCCGCCTCTCCGCTTCACCGTCTCGAAACTCACCTGCGGCAACCCATGATCCAGCCGGCGGAGTCCGCTCTCGATCCATTCCTCCTCCCGTCGTGCGTCTTGGAGTCTGGCCTGGCAGGTGGGACAGGCGCTCACGTGGTCGCGTGACGCGGAGTCACCCAGCTCCTGGTGCAGAAGCCGCTGCAGCTGCTCGTCGTCAAGATGCATCGGGTCCTTCGTAGGCTTGACGGAAGGCGCGCTTGGCTCGGGCCAGGAGCGTTCCGATGCTGCTCTGGTTCAGGTCGAGTGCCGTAGCGATCTCCCGGTAGCTGTACCCTTCGGCCCGAAGCAGCAGGAGCCGCTGGTCGCGATCGGGCAGGTGGTCCAGCGCCATCCTGACCCGGGCGGGCGAATCGAACCCCTGGCGCTGCGACGCCAGCGGGGCTGGATCAGCCAGCACCGACTCGGCCCGAGCCTCGGTCAGCAACCGGGTTCTTCTCGCACGGGTGGACCTCTCGTTGCGAAACAGGTTCAGCGCCACCGTCACCAGCCAGAGCTCCGGACTGTCCGGCATCTCTCCCCGGCGATTGAGCCGGACGAACGCTTCTTGCGCCAGATCGGCGGCGAGGTCGGGATCGCCCGACAGTCGGTCGAGAAATCGGAACAGACGGGGGAACTGGGTCGGGAAGAGAGCGGCAAGCTGTTGCTCGAAGCTGAGGCCATTCACCTCAGACTCCTCGCTGCCGGCGCTTCTCGGGAACCGTTCACCATCAACCGATCGGGTATCCCCACGAGTGGAGCACCTGACCCAGCCGGCCTGTGACAGCGATCAAAACCGCCAGTCCAGTCCCACCACCAGGGGCGACAACGGCCGCATCTCGATGGCCGTGCGCCGGCCGGTCTCCGGATCGACCGCGATGGTGAGAACGTTGGTTCGGGCGAGCAGGTTGGTCAGGGTCCCGAAGAGGGCGAGCGTCACGTCCCTTCTTCCGATGGTCAGGTGCCAATGCTGGCGGACGCCCAAGTCGAGGCGGAGATAGCCGGGTAGGCGGGTGGCGCCCAGTGGACCGGCGGTGGCCGGAGTTCCGGCGAACTCACAGCCGCGGTCGAGCAGGTTGCACGCCTCCCACTCGAAGCTTCCGGAGATGGCGGTGGCGGCACGCCCCCACCCACCGGTGAGTCCCAAACGGATCGAGGATGTGGCAGAGGGAAAGAGAATGCCGCCCAGCTCCAGGAGGTGGCTGGTTCCGTAGGTCGGCGTGTAGCTGGAGTCCCCATGTTGCAACCGAACCCGTTGCCAGCCGTAGCGCGCCAGAAGCCCGAAACGCGCGCCGCTCATGGATGCATCCAACGAGGCTCCCGGCGCGGTTCCACTGCCGGTGACGAAGCTGCCGGTTGCAAAGGGCCCGGTGGTTCCGGGCGCCACCAGGAGCAATCCACCGTACCGAGTGAAGTACGCCTGGGCACCGACCCGGAGCCCCGAGCTGGGATGGTAGTCCGCCGCGAGCACGGTACGATCACTCCGCGCCACCGGAACGCCGGCGGCTCCGGCGCCAAGGTAGAGGTCGGGCGGGAACACGTTACCGACCACCGACTCCGCATTCCTCAATGACTGGGCGAACTGGTGGGTGCGGGCGTAGGTCGCCACCAGGCTGAGCCCCGCCGACAGGTCCCAACGCAGCTGGCCGTGCAGTGCCAGGTGGAGGGCGTGAGCCGCCTCTGCCGCGGAGACGCCGACCACGGAGCCGAGCCGGCGGGCGATGGGCCGCTGGTGTTGCAGGAGCAAAGTGCCAACCGGGGTGCTGGCGGCGCGGGTCACCGGCTCATTCTGCCCGTCGGGAGCCGCGATGCGATAGCGGGTGTGACTTCGCTCGAGCCGAATCCCCAACGTGGTGTGCGACGACCCGCCGCTCCGCTCCATCTCGGCCTGCACCCCTT
>DASSED010000091.1:0-33623 GCA_035695405.1 Gemmatimonadales bacterium | reverse complement strand
CACAGGAGATATCTGGTTGCTTCGCCCGAAGCACAGTCCGGCCATCTTTCTCGCCAGTCTCGGGGTTGTGGGCTGTGGCGGGGACGATGTCACTGCTCCTTCCATTCCGGTGGTGAGCGGGGTTTACGATGTGACCGAGGTGAATGAGCCCCCACGCTGCGACCCGGCGTCCGCAGCCGAGCCGCTCGACCCAGCCATGGGCCACGGCACCTTTCAGCTCGTGTTGCAAGTCGATCAACAAGGTGAGCAGCTCACGATGATCCTGGTCGAGATCAACGGCCATCCCCCCAATGGCGCAAACGGGCCGCGCACCGCGACCATAGATCGCGGCGGCGCCATCCATGTCGAGGCTCACGAAACTGATCAGCCTACGATCTTCGGCGTGGGGACATTCGTGCAGGAGATCAGCTCATCCCTCGACGGACAATTCGATACCAAGGGCCAGCCGATCAGGTTTTCATCGACCAGCGAGACTACTTTCGTCTTTCGCGCGGGAAATTCATCCGCACCGGTCTTCGCCACCTGCACTCAGAGCGGCACCGACACAGGTACCCGAAGGAGCAGCTGATCTACGCCGGAAAAGCGAGATGCTTCGATGACTCAGGCCTCGACCCTCTCTCCGACCTCGGTTGAGCGCAAGCCGCGCGACGACGAGATCGATGTCCACGGCGTTTCCCATCCGGGAAAGGTCCGAACCGACAACCAGGATCATTTCCTGATCTGCTCGCTGCGCAAACAAGTCCAGATCCGGTGCACCAGCCTACCCGATACCGAGCACCTCCTGGCCGACCCCGAGCGGCTTGCGTTCGTGGCGATGGTGGCCGACGGCGTGGGCGGCGGAGCCAAGGGCGGCGAGGCCAGCCGCATTGCGCTCGAGGCGGTCACCCAGTACGTCAGCCAGAGCATGCAGTGCTACTATGCAGCGGACCGGGCGGACGACGCCGCGTTCATCGAAGCCCTCCAGGATGCGGCACTCCAGTGTCATCAGGAGCTGCTGCGCCGGGGCGATGAGAACCCTGACTTTCGCGGGATGGCTACCACGCTCACCCTGTACCTCGGAGTCTGGCCCCGAGCCTATCTCCTCCAGGTGGGAGACAGTCGGTGTTATTTCCTGCGGGGCGGCGAGCTCACTCAGATCACGCGCGATCAAACCATGGCGCAGGAGCTGATCGACCTCGGCGTGCTCACCCGGACCGACGCATCCACCAGCCGGCTGGCTCATTCGCTCTCGAGCTCGCTCGGCGGGAGACAGACCGAGCCGGTCGTCACTCGCTTCGACATGAACTGGAGTACCGTGGTGCTTCTCTGCAGTGACGGACTGACCAAGCACGTTTCGGATGAAAGAATCCGTGACTGTCTGCGTACGATGACCTCGGCTCGGCAGGCGTGTGAAGACTTGTTGCAGGAAGCGCTCGATGCCGGTGGAACCGATAACATCAGCATCATCGTCGGACGTCCGCTAGCGAAAAGCCCCGACACGTAGTCATCCTGGGCGCAGTTTCATTTATTGGCACGGCATCTGCCTTTTCGCGGTCCAATCCCCTCACCACCGGACCGCATCCGAGGAAAGGCACCATGTCTCCAAACCTCCGTCTGCTTCTACTGTTCCTCACGCTGACCGTCTCAGCCTCTGCTCAAGCGCAAACGGTTGCACCCGCATCGACCCGGGCCGCCACGCCGCAGATGGGCCGCGCCACCACGGCATGGACCCTCAAGGCCAAGGGCGACATACGCTGGCAGCAGGTAACACCAGCCGGCACCCTGCTCCTCTCGACTGACGCCACCTTGATGGGCATCGATACCGATCGTGGTCAGGTCCTCTGGGAAAAGCCGGAGCTCGGTGGACTCACCGCGGACAGCATCCGGATGGTGGACGGGTCGCTGCTCATGGAAGCCGCGCGGCAAGGGCTGCTTCTCATCTTCGATCCAGTGACGGGCGGTGTGGTGTTCGATTCACGGCAGCTCGGCCTCGCGGAAATCGTGACCCGCCGCGTTCTGCCACAGAGCGGAGCTCTGCTGGTGCATGGCCGCAGGGCGTCTGGGCCTCCGGTGGTGGCGCTGTACGACCTCACCACCGGCGCTCAGCGCTGGGCCAGCGAAACCCTTTTCGAGCAAACCGCGCCCAAGAAGAAGGGTCTGGGCGGCTTGATGCAGGGCCTGGTGCGGCGCGTCTCGGAAGGTACGACCCTCGAGGTGCTGCAAGCCGGTCCCGAGATGATTGTGGTCCACACCCTCATGGGGCTCCGAGCGTTGGACGCGCGGAGTGGTGATGTCCGATGGTCGGCCGAGCTCCCCACTGCCAAGGCGGGGAACCCTGCCCGCCACGTGCGTCTGTACGCCGCAGTCGACAAGGCTGACCGGTTCTACGTCAGCTTCGATGATCGTTTGATGGCTTACCGCCTGGCCGATGGCCAACCGCTCTGGACCAAGCCAGCGACCGTGAACGGATGGATCCACGACATCGTTCAACATCCCGCCGGCATCATCATGCTCCCCGAGGCCGCACCCGAGGGCGAGACGTCGGGCAGTCGCACCGTCATCAACGGCGTGGTGCAGACCGGGCTCAACATCGCGCGCTACGAGGACGGGGCCACCCTGGCATCGAAGCCGATCAAGATGCGGGGCAACGTCATCCAGGCCATGGACGCGGGAGACGCTGTGGTGCTGGCCGTTGACGCGGAGTCGAAGACCTTCGTCAACGTGCTCGACGTGGCCGGCGCGAACCTCAGGCTCAAGAAGGACGTCAAGATCAAGGGCCAGCTCGACTACGCGGAGCTCACTGCCGCGGGTCTGTTGTATATCTCGCGCTCGGATGCCGGAGGCACTGGCGAGGTGAACCTGATCGATCTGGCGCTAGGTGAGCAGCGATTCAAGGACCCGATCGAAAGCAAGATGCTGCAGTACGCCACCGAGGGATCGACGCTCTACGTCTTCGCCACCCGGAATCATCAGCTCTATGCGGTGGATCGCGACTCCGGTACACCGAAGCCGCTCGGCGGGGAAATCAAGCTTCAGGGCGGTGAGGATCCCGTGGCCATGGAAATTCGGCCTGATGGAATCGTGCTCATTGCGCCGCAAAACCTGGTGATCGTCGGCCGCGACGGTCAGGTGAAGCAGCAGGCTTACTATCCTGCACCCCAGCTTCCCGGGCTGCTCCGGGCCTTGTATGCCGTAGACGCGGTGCGAGCCGGCCTCCGCGGAGCCGCGGCGTCAGCATACGGCGATGCCTTTGCCGATGCTTCTCGAAAGACCAACGATCCGGCGGCCAAGCGCTTGACCAGCCAGCTGGCCACAGCATTCAGCCAGGGGGGCGCACAGCTCCAAGGCTATGCCCGCCAGTCCGCGGCTATGGCCACAAAGCGCTTCAAGGCGTCTCTCTCGGTGCCGGGATCGGTCTTCCTGTTGACCAAATCACCGGAAGGCAAAGGAAACGTGCTGCTCCAGCTCGACAAGGACACCGCCCAGCCCAAGACCCGGGTCGACCTCGGCAAGGAGAAAGAGCCGGTGTATGCGGTGGACGATATCTCAGGGATGCTCTTTCTCCGCACCGGGCCGAGTACGCTTGTGGGGTACCGGTTGTAGTTAAGAGTCAGGAGTCGGGAGTCAGGAATCGGGAGTCAGGAATCGGGAGTCGGGAGTCGGGAGTTTCAAGTAGTGTGAGAGTAGCTCGCAATATGAGGTGGTGACGCAAGGACTTAGCATCACCACCTCATCTATCTTAGGAAGACTACTGGAGACTCCAAAGGGGTCCTAATACGTCCCCGATGTTGGTGTTTCCGGAGTGCCGGTAAAAGGCCGGTTGGGATTGACCTCTGACTGCCCGGTTGCCTGCCGGTTCCGCCACCAACGCCAGGCCAGCATGCCGAGGCCCGCAATGGCCGCACTGCGTATCCGATTGGGCGAGAACGTATCGTTCCGCACCCGCTGTCTCTTGTTCCCGAATCCGAACATGATGCTACCTCCTCTGTTTGAGGCGCCGCAAAGGATGCGACGATCTACAAGGTAGCCGCAATAGCCAAAGAAGCCGTGATGGTGAACACAGTGCGCGATGAAGTCGGGAGTCGGGAGTCGGGAACCCGGAGTCGGGAGTCGGATATTCCACTCTCGACCCCTGACTCCTGACTCTTGACTCCTGACTAATTCAAAAACTCCCACCTGACCCCGAAGTTGCTTCCGTATCCCGGGATCCTGAACCCGGGCACATAGGTCAGCTTCGTGGCGCTCAGGTTGCCCCGGTCCCAGTAGATAGTGAAGCGGTCGAGCTGGATCTGAATCAGGCTCCGAAAGAAGGTCGCCCCCTTGAGGGTCACCGAAGTCCCCAGCGAATCGAGGCCGATGGTTCCCCGCCCCCAGCTCTCCACACTCAGCCGAAGCTTGAGATCGAAGATACCGCTGGGGAACTGGCGCAGGAACTTGGAGCGGATGGTTGCGGCACTCAATGAATGCGTCGGCGGTACACCGTCCGGCGTGGTACCCCGCGGATCACTGTACCAGCTTTCCAGGGTAATCCACTGCAGCGGCGCGAGACGGACCGACGCGGTGATCCACTCGGTCTCGGGCGCGGTCGCAAAGCCGATGATCCGGGGGAAGTCGGCGTACGCGAATGGAGTGAACTCCGAGGTTCGCGCGTAGCTCACCTGAAATCCGAGCCGGGCCCGACTCCAGGCCAGCGCGCCCTGAAAATCCCGTACATCCTGGGTGGAGTCAGTGAGGATGGCCGGAGCGGCAACCAGCTTCCCCAACCGAGCCGTTCCGGTGATCGCAAGACCACGCGCGAGCTGAAGGCCGGCGGCAAGATCGGCGTAGTCGCTGTTGCGGCCACCGAAATGCCGCTGGTGCACCAATTCGGCCGACATGGTGAACGGGGGGATCGGATTCCAGCCGATGTTCCCCCGTGTGTCGAGCGGAGTCCACCGGGTGCGATGGAACGCGCTTCCCCCGAGGGTAAACGTCGGGGTTCGCACGGTGAGGTACCCGCCGATCTGATTGTCTTGCTGATCCAACCCTGCCCCGTCCCACGCGCTTCGACTATAGAACAGATCGGCCCTCGTGCCGAGCCCTTCGGCCGCGCGGCTTCCTCCACTGAGCGAGAGCCGGATCTGGGCATCGGTGCGCGTCACCTTGTAGCGTGGGCCAATCGTATCATCCACGCCTGCATCGGAGATCACAAAGGGCCTTCGGTTGGGTGCCGACCGGATCAACTGATACTGCAGACCGAAATGAGGCGAGGGGATGTAGCTGCCCTGGGCCCAAAGCTGGGTGTTGGAATAGTTGCTGCTTCGGACTGCCACCGTGGGCGAGCTCAGGTAATCGGCGCCGAGCCCGAATCCGATCCCACTGGCAAAACGGCGCTCCAACGAAGCCTCATACCGGGCGAAGTTGGCATCCCCGCGGGCGATCGCGATGCGCGAGCGGGGGGCCAACCGATCGTGGCGCCGAGTGAAGAGGTAGACCTTGATCTGGCCCGGCCCTCGCTCCACCTCGATCCGATCGAGAAAGCTGATCGAGAAGAGTGCAGGATCCACCGCGAGACTGTCCACTCCCATGGAGACGTAGGGCATCCCGTCGAGGTAGTACTCCGCCGAGGCATTCCCCCGTCCGTGATAATCCACCAGCTCTGGCCGTCCGATATAGCCACCACGCCAGAGATAGACCCCTGGTACCTGGAGGAGCAGATCACCCACCGTGGCGGCATGGCCCCACTCGATGGAGTCGCGATTGAACACAATTCGGGTGAGCGCGGGACGAGGGCCTTCAACGCCGACCAGCGGAAAGGTCGGCACCCGGACGTTCACCTGCTGCTGTTCCTTGAGGAATCGAGCTGTGGTGTTGAGACTGTCTCGGTAGAGGCTGTCCTGGATCGCGGCAGAGTCCTCTTCCTCCTGGGGGATCTGCGCCAGGACGACTAGAGGGATGAGCATGAGCGGGACGAGAACAAAGGTGAACCGGAGACGGTGGAACCAAGCAGAGAGATCCTTCGCGATGCTCAGGATGACAGCCCCCGGTCTACCGTTCACCGGTTACCGTTCACGCTCTTGTCTGGCGAGAACCAACTCGGTAAACAGCCTTACCCCGATTCCGGTAGGCCCTTTCACTCGCCCTGGCTCGTCCCGCTCGGTGTACGCCGTACCGGCGATGTCCAGGTGGGCCCAGGGGAATCCATCCACGAACTCGCGCAGGAACCATCCGGCCGAGATGCTCCCGGCCGGACGGCCACCGCTGTTCTTGATGTCCGCGATGTCCGACTTCATCAGGTCGCGATAGTCCTCCCAGAGCGGCAGCTCCCAGACCCGCTCACCGGCTCGCTCGCCGGCGGCCTTGACCTCCTGGACCAGTTTCTCATCGGCACCCATGAGACCGGTCGCATTGTGGCCCAGGGCGACCACGATCGCTCCGGTGAGCGTCGCGATGTCCACCACCGCAGCCGGCTGATACCGCCGGGCATAGGAGAGCGCGTCGCACAGGATCAGACGCCCTTCGGCGTCGGTGTTGATCACTTCGATGGTCTTGCCCAGATGGCTGGTCACTACGTCGCCCGGCTTGACGGCGGTGCCGCTCGGCATGTTCTCGGTGCTCGGTATCAATCCCACGACGTGCACCTTGGGCCGGAGTCGTCCCAGCGCTTCGAAGGTGCCGAGCACCGCGGCCGCGCCCGACATGTCGTACTTCATGTCCTCCATGTTCTGGGCCGGCTTGATCGAGATGCCGCCGGTGTCGAAGGTGACGCCTTTGCCAACCAGTACCACCGGCTTTGCGTCCGACCCGTTGTACTCCATGGCGATGAACCGCGGCTCCTCAGCGCTTCCCTGCGCCACCGAGAGCAGCGCGCCCATCTTCTCCCGGACGATCGCGGCTTTGTCGAGGATGGTGATCCCGAATCCGTGGCGTTGCGCCAGCTCCCGTGCCGCGTTGGCGATGTAAGTCGGAGTGGCCACGTTTCCGGGCAGCACCTGAAGTCCGCGGGCAAAGGTCTGCCCCGCCCCAATCGCCTCGCCCACTTTGTGCCCTTGGATCAGTTCGGCCGGTCCGTCCAGCGCCAGGATCTCGACCCGCTCGAGTGGCGGCTTCTTATTGTCCTCACCCGGGCGTTTCATCTCATTGTATTGCCACGCGCCCTGGGCCAGTCCCTCGGCGATGGCCTGACCCACATCCGCAGGGACTACGCGACCCCGGACCTCAGGTGCGATGAAGAATGCAGCGCGGGGCACGCCGAGCGAGCGAGCCTTCTTCGCGGCAACCGCTGCGGCGCGCCGGACGGCATCCCGTTCGACCTCCTCGGGCTTGCCGAGACCGACCAGCAACACTCGACTGGCGGGGCCGGGAGGATAGAGCACTGCCGTCTCGTCGCGTTTGCCGCTGAAGTCTCCCGAGGAGAGCACCCGCCCGATGGCGCCGCCCGTCGTCTGATCCAGTCCCTCGAGCGACGGGGGAAGCTTGCCGCGGGGTAGAACGAGGGCCAGGAGCGGTGTCTCATAGCCGGCAGGTTGGGCCTGAGCTATGGTAGTCTCGAACGGCATAGTCGAGAATCTGGAGGTGGAGGTACGATGCGCTTTACGAGGGTGGGAAGCTACCTAGAGCGGCGTACGAGCGGCAACCACGGAGAACCACCAACCCTGGAATCCAGCGGAGCGAGTGGACCTCGCCACCATGATCGCGATGTATACCATCAACGCCGCGTACCAGAACCATCTGGAACATGAGACCGGATCGATCGATGTGGGAAAGCTGGCCGATCTCATCGTGCTGGATGGGAATCTGTTCGAAGTCCCAGTGGACCAGATTCACGCAGTGCGGGTGCTTCGCACCCTGCTAGGCGGGAGAACGATTTACCAGGTCGAAGGGCAGTGACGCCGGCGCCTCAGCGGGGCCGAAGTCCGAGGCCGTGCAGCGAAGGGGTGGCCTGCGGTACGAAGCTCCGAAGACCGGGGCTCGAAACCGGCTCGGGAGCTGAGCCATCACTGAATCCCGTCGCGCCGGACAGCCGGACCGGTTCCATTCGGGCCCGAAGCCCGATACCACCACCGCTCATGGGGTGAAGCAGCATCCCCGGACCAGGCCTCCGAGGTCGCGGACTCACATCCATCGGCCAATTTGCCCGCCGCGCCATGGCGGCCAGCTGCAAGCTGCGCGGGCTTAGGTCCACCGGCCAGCTGCCACGCTGAGCCAACGCAACCGGCTGCTGCTGACCCCGGCTGACATCAACCGGCCAGGCGCCCCGGGTCATGGCGCCGCTCCGCCGGTCGCGCACCGAAGCGACAGCTCCCGTGCCGGGAACGAATCGCCGCGGGCCAAACCTGGTTATCAGAGCCGGCTCGCGAAAGAATGGATTGAAGAAGAACGGACACTGGAAGCACGGGGCAAAGGCGAACGGGCTGCAGTCAAAGAAGAATGGGCTGCAGCCAAGAAAGAACGGACTGACGAACCAGCCGTCGGCGAAGCCGTCCGGGACAAAGGTGTGGCTCGAGTCGGCCCCGTTATCCGTCGCGTAGACCACCCGTTCGATTACCTCATAGGTCACCACGTCGTGATCGAAGTCCCCGGGTGCCATCCGCGCTACCAGATCGGTGAGCTCCGATTCCGGCTCGGGCGGTAACATTGCCGGTGCAAGGGCCTGGTAATCCCAGGAGTCGATCCGGCGATACTCGCTGAAATGGAATGGAGAGGGCGACACCGCGGCATAGACCATCCCGTGCCCCGAAGTTGCGTCGATGGTGAATCCCTCGCGCCCGTCCCTGTCCTTCAGCTCATACCGCTCGCCGCCGGGCAGGTAATTGTTGTCCCCGGGGTTCAGTGGGAACAGGACCCGAAGCTGTCCGTTGGGGTCGGCCTGGAGAATGAGTAGGTAGCCGGGCTCCTTGGTCCACACCTGGATCCTGGCGTAATCACCGGGAACGAACCGGCCGTCCTGGTTGATCCAAACACGAATGGCCGGGTCGGCGGCGGAGAGCATCAGGGGCAGGAGCAACGCGGCAATCATTTCTGTAACCTATTGTCGGTTCCCCTGGCCACCAGGGTAAAGCGGGTCAGCGACATTCGGCTCCTTGACGCCATGATTTCGAGCCTGCATCTCTACCAAGACAATCTCCTAATTCACGCGTCTCATGCTGCTACGGCTCACCCTCTGGGTCAGTCTCGCCTGCGCCCCCGCTTTCACTGTGGCCGTGCGACTCGCCGCCGCCCAGAGCCAGCCCACGCGCGTCGCCCTGATCCTCGACCGGGAAAGCTCCCGGTTCCAGCCGCTGCTCGACGCCACGGCGCGCGAGATTCACGACTTCTTCCAGCCGGGCGAGATCGAGCTGCTGGCCCCGAAGGCCGGCGACGGCACGGCCCGCACCATAGGCCCGTTGCTGGATCGCACGCTGCACGACTCCTCAGTCTCCATCGTGGTGACGCTGGGGCCGATCGGCTCCCACCTGCTGGCCCGCGGAGGTCCGCCGCCCAAACCCGCGATCGCCGGGATCATCATCGACCCGCTCTGGCAGGACATACCACTCAAGGAAGGACAAACCGGAATACGCCGGTTGACCTATGTCGACCAGTCCTACCCCATCGGCAATACCCTGGCCGACTTTCACCGGCTGATTCCATTCCGGAAGCTTGCCATCGTACTCGACCGCGATCTGCTCCAGGCCATTCCCCAGCTGCGGCAGGGTGTCGCCCGGCTGGTGCACGACGCCAGCGGCGCGGAGGCGGTCATCATTCCCGCCTTCGACCAGAGCGACCAGATCCTCGCCGCGCTTCCGGCCGGCATTGACGCGGTCTATCTCACCCCACTCCCGGCGATGAGCGAGGACGAAACAGTCCGACTGATCCAACAGCTCAACGACCGCCGCCTTCCTACGCTGAGCTATCTCGCGGAGCCGGAGGTGCGGCTGGGCGCGTTGGGGAGCTACGAACCCCCGGAGAACTGGCAGCGCCGTGCCCGCCGGGTGGCCGTGGACCTGCAGCGGATCCTCGCCGGCGATGATCCGGGCACTCTGCCAGTGAATCTGGTGAGCGCGTCCCGTCTCACGCTCAACCTGACCACGGCGCGCCGAATCGGATTCTCACCCGGGTGGAGCGTGCTCACCGACGCCGAGCTGGTCGGAGTGGACTCAGCCGGCCCGGCCGATACCCTCTCATTGGCCGAGACGATGCGGCGGGCAGAGGCCGCGAACCTCGACCTCGCAGCCGCGGACCTCGATGTCGAGTCCGGCCGGGAAGACGTGCACCTCGCCCGGGCCAATCTTCTGCCCCAGGTCGAGAGCCGGCTGACCCAGACCTACACCCGCGAGGGCACCGCGGCGGCCAGCCTGGGCCAGCAGCCTCAGCGGCAGCTGGATGGCGGGGTCAGCTTCTCGCTTCCTCTGTATTCGGAAGACGCCTGGGCCGGGTTTGGATCCCAGCGCAAGCTGCAGGTGGCCCGGGAGGCGGATCGCGACCGCCTGCGGCTGGATGTTGTGCTGGATGCGGCTGAGGCCTACCTCAACGTGCTCCGAGCCCGCACCCTGGCGGACGTGCAGCGCTCCAATCTCTATCGCACCCGGTCCAATCTCGAAGTCGCCCGTCTTCGGGAAGGCGTTGGGAGCGCGAGCCGAGCGGATATCTATCGCTGGCGGGGCGAGGTGGCGACGGCGCGCAAGGACCTGATCTCGGCCGAGGCACAGGTGCGAGTGGGGGAGCTCGATCTCAAGCGGCTGCTGAATCGCCCACTGAATCGGCCGTTGGCTCAGCGGCCCGTGTCACTGCCTGACCCGGCGCTCCTGGCTCAGGACTCGAGTGTGTTGTCGGCCTTCGATCACCCCGACCGTTTCCGGATGCTTACCGCAGCGCTGGTGGAGGAGGCGCTTCGGGTGTCGCCCGAGCTGATCCAGGCCGACGCATCGCTGGCGGCGCAGCGCCGCCAGCGCACCGCGGCCGGACGCGCCTTCTGGCTTCCGACGTTCAGCCTTCAGGGCGGCTTCAGCAACGTCTTCGATCGCAGCGGTGCAGGATCCAGCGTGCCTGCCTTCCCCACTCCGGCACCCACCACTTTCCCGATCGCGCCCGATCTCACCTGGCAGCTTCGGTTCGAGGCCTCGCTTCCGATCTTCACCGGCTTCGAGAACACTTCCACCCGAGCTCAGTCGGGAATCGACCTCGACCGGCTGGAAGTGCAGCGGAATGCGGTCAAGCTCGCGCTGGATCAACGGGTCCGTTCCGCACTCGAGACTGCGGCCTCGTCCTATGCCGGCATCGCGCTCACCCGCGACGCGGCGGAGGCAGCGGCCCAGAACTACGCCCTGGTGAGCGACGCCTACGCCAGCGGGTCGGCCTCGATCACGACGGTGCTCGATGCGCAAGACGCCGCAACCCAGTCGGCCGAGGCAGCGGCCAATGCGGTGAATGACTTTCTGCTGGACTTGATGCGAGTGGAGCGCGCGATGGGCGAGTTCGGGGCTCTCCAGGCTCCCGAGCAGAGGCAGGAGTTTCTGAACCGGCTCCGCGAAGCTCTTGAAAAGAGGGCGCCATGACAACGCCGTCGCTCAGGATAACAGCCGCCGCGCTCGGAATGACCATCGCATTGGCCGCCTGCCGTGGGGAGAAGCCCGACCCCAATCCACCAGTGCCCGTCACCGTGGTCGAGGTGGGCACATCCGACGGTGGTTCCGGTGAGACCCGCTATTCCGGCTCGATCAACGCCGACGCCTCGGTGGATGTCGCCTTCAAGGTGAGCGGCGTGGTGGACGAGATCACCCAGACGCTGGGCGCCGATGGCCGCCGCAGGAATCTGCAGGACGGCGACCCCGTACGCCGGGGCACCCCGCTCGCCCGTCTCCGGCCCAACGAGTTCCGGGACCAGGTCACCGACGCGGAGGCCTCGTTGCGCCAGGCGCAGGCCGACTACGAGCGCGCCTCCCAACTCTACGAGAACCGCTCGGTCTCCAAGGCCGATTATGATGCCGCCTACGCCCGCTACACCGCGAGCCGAGCCAAACAGAGCCAGGCGGCGCTATCGTTGCAGGACGCGGTGCTCCGCTCGCCCATCGAGGGCGTGATCCTGCGTCGCGCGGTCGAGGTCGGCTCCCTGGCCGGCCCTTCCGCTCCGGCATTCACAGTGGCTGACACTCGGCGGGTGAAAGTGGTGTTCGGCGTGCCCGACGTCATCGTCGCCCATCTCAAGCTCAATGGACCACTCAAGATCCAGGCGGAAGCGATCCCAGGCAAAGTGCTCGAGGGACGGATCACCCGGATTTCCCCCTCAGCCGATCCCAGTAGCCGCGTGTTCGAGGTCGAGGCCGCGCTGCCCAATCCGGATGGGAAGATGAAGGTCGGGATGCTGGCGACGCTCCGGCTGGGCACCACCGATCCCGCCGCGGCGTTGTTCGTCCCGCTGGCGGCGGTGATCCGCCCGCTGGGCGACACGGTCGGCTATGCGGTGTATGTGGTGCACGATTCGGGTCAGAACTCCGGAACCATATCTACGGCCCATCTCAAGCGGGTGTCGCTGGGCGACGTCAACGGCAATCTGGTGGCGGTGCGCCAGGGACTCGAGCCGGATGATCGGGTGATCATCCGAGGGGCCACGATCGTGGCGGAGGGGCAGACGGTGCAGGTCATACCGTGAGTCCTGAGCGAAGCGAAGGATCCCTACTCAGCCAGCGGAGAGATCCTTCGCTGCGCTCAGGATGACGAATGGCCCACAAAGACGACGCCACCATCATCGCCACGACCCACAACACGGCGCGCTACTTCACCGAGCAGCGCCACGTGGCCTGGGTCGCGCTCATCGGCACCGTGCTCTGGGGCATCTTCGGCTACTTCCACATGCCTCAGCGCAAGGACCCGGACATCCCAGTCATCACTGCCATGGTCATCACCCCCTGGCCCGGGATGGACGCCGAGCGGATCGAGGAGCGAGTCACTCGGCGGATTGAGGAAGTCGTGGCCGAGAACTCGGCCGTTGACGTGATCCGCTCGGTCACCCGCACCGGCGTCTCGTATGTCTACGTGGATCTCAAGGAAGGCACCCCGGAGACCGGGAAGATCTTCGACGACATCGCGCTCAAGCTGAACGGGATCACCGACCTGCCGGAGAACGCGGGCCCGATCCAGTTCCATAAGGATTTCGGCAGCACCGCGGCACTCACCCTCACCGTGGCCAGCCCCAAGCTGGACGAGGTCCAGGTCTCGATCCGGGCCGACCAGGTACGGAAGGCGATCGAGCAGATTCGGGCCGGCGCAAAGGGAAAGCGCGCCACCCTGGTCTATCACTTTCCCAGCACCATCTCGCAGCAGTCGCTGGTGCGGCCGGCTTTACTCTACCTGGCCCAGGCCACTCGCGACGGCATCTTCCGCGACGCCCGGATAGTCCAGGGGTCACAGTTCATCGGGGTGGACGGCGCCACCGATCTCCCCGACAGCTCGATTCTGGCCCACATCAATCGCTTCGTGCTGGAACGGCTGCGGGTCTCCGAGTTCCACCCCGACGCCTGGCCCGCCACGGTCATTCGCGATCCCGCTGAATCGCGGGCCAAGCTGCTCGCGGTGGCAGGCGACAAGTACACCTACCGCGAGATGGACGACCTCACCGAGCTGATGAAGCGCACCTTTCAAACGGTCGAGCAGGTGAGCAAGGTGGACCGGCTCGGCGTCCTGGGCGAGCAGGTGACCCTGAGCTTCTCGCAGGAGCGGATCGCGTCCTACGGTTTCGAGATGGGCAAGCTGGGCGACATCCTCCGGGCCCGGAACACCGCGCTCAGCGGCGGCGCGGTGGAGGTCGAGGGCAGAACCGTCGCTCTCAATCCCAGCGGCGAGTTCCTCAACGAGCGCGAGATCGGCGACGTCATCGTGGGCCGATCCAAGGGCGGCGCACCGCTCTACCTCCGCGACCTGGTAGACGTGGACCGCGGCTACGAGGCTCCGCCCCGCTATCTCAACTTCTACAGCTGGATCGATTCCTCGGGACAGTGGCACCGGAGCCGAGCGGTGACGCTCGCGGTGCAGATGCGCCCGGGGGAGAAGATCGGCGAGTTCGGGCACGCGGTGGACTCGACCATGCGCGTGCTCCAGGCCCGGCTCCCGCCCGATTTGATCATGGCCCGCACCTCGGACCAGCCGCTCCAGGTGAAGGAGAACATCGATCTCTTCATGGGCAGTCTGTACGAGGCCATCGCCCTGGTGGTGATCATCGCGCTCATCGGATTCTGGGAATGGCGCTCCGCCCTGATGCTCGCGGTCAGTATTCCGCTCACGCTGGCGATGACCTTCGGCTTCATGTCGGTGCTCGGCATCGACCTGCAGCAGATCTCGATCGCGTCGCTGATCATCGCGCTGGGACTGCTGGTGGACGATCCCGTGGTCGCAGGCGACGCCATCAAGCGGGAGCTGGACCACGGCCACCCCGGCCGGATCGCCGCCTGGCTCGGCCCTACCAAGCTGGCCCGGGCGATCCTGTTCGCGACCATCACCAACATCGTCGCCTACCTCCCGTTCCTGCTGCTCTCGGGCTCGACCGGCGAGTTCCTCTACAGCATGCCGATCGTGCTGACCTGCTCGCTGGTAGCGTCGCGGCTGGTCTCGATGACATTCATCCCGCTGCTGGGCGATCTGATCCTCAGGAAGAGCAAGAAACGGGAGCTCCCGATCGAGGAGCGGCGGACCAAGGGCTTCAGCGGCTGGTATTACAAGCTGGGCCGGCGGGCCATCGAGCATCGCTGGCGCTTCGCCGCCGCGTCGCTCCTGTTCCTGCTGCTGGGTGGCGTGGTGATGTCGCGGCTCAGGACCCAGTTCTTCCCCAAGGACCTGCAGTACCTGTCGTATGTGGAAGTCTGGCTCCCCGAGGATGCGCCGCTGATCGCCACCCGGGGAATCACCGAGCAGGTGGAGGACATCATCCGGCGGGAGTCGAAGGAGTACTTCGCGCACCACGAGTCGCATGGCGGGCACGGCGGCATGGTCTCCATGACGACCTATGTGGGCGGCGGTGGCCCCCGCTTCTGGTCCAGCTTCGGCCCCGAAGGGAGGCAGACCAACTACGGCCTGATCGTGATGCAGACGGTGAACAAGCACGACACCCCGGGCTTGATCCCCGTGCTGCAGAACGCGTTGTCGCGCGAGGTCACAGGGGCGCGGGTGAACGTGAAAGAGCTGGAGCTGGGACCGGTGGTGGGGACCCCGGTTGCGATCCGGGTGAGCGGCGACAACATCGCCACCATCCGGGCCATCGGCGCGGAGCTGGCGGCGATCTTCCGGCGGAATCCGTTGGCGAGCCGGGTGGAGGACGACTGGGGGAGTCAGAGCTTTGCGGTGGATGTCAGCATCGATCCCAACCGGGCCAGCATGGCGGGCCTCACCAACGCCGACGTGGCCCAGAGCACCGCGGTGGGCTTGAACGGATACAAGCTGACCCAGCTCTACGAGGGCAACAACGTCATTCCGGTGATCGCGCGGCTGCGCATGGAGGAGCGGGCCCAGCTGGGCGACTTGCGGAACATGTACGTGTACAGCAGCCAGAGCAGCTCCAAGATCACCCTGCAGCAGATCGCGTCGCTCTCGACCGAGATGCGGCCGGAGAAGATCGTGCGGCGGGACCAATTCCGGACCATCACGGTGGGCTCGTATCCCAAGCAGGGGGTGCTCTCATCCGAGGTCCTGGCGCTCTCCCGGCCGGCGATCGATAGCCTGGCCCGGCGGCTTCCGCTCGGGGTCAAGCTCAAGATCGCGGGCGAGCAGGAGAAGCAGGACGACGGCTTTCTCGAGCTGGCGATGGTGCTGGCGACATCGGTGGGACTCATCTTCGTCGCGCTGGCGGTGCAGTTCCAGAACGCCATCAAGCCGTTCCTGGTCTTCGGCGCGATTCCCTACGGCATGGTGGGCGCCATCATCGCGCTGGGCATCATGGGGGCGCCGTTCGGCTTCATGGCGTTCCTGGGGGTGGTGAGCCTGGTGGGGGTGATCGTGAGTCACGTCATCGTGCTCTTTGATTTCATCGAGGAGGCCCACGAGCGGGGCGAGGGGTTCGAGGAGGCGCTGCTGGACGCGGGGATCGTGCGCCTGCGGCCGGTGCTGATCACAGTCGGTGCGACGGTGTTCGCGCTAGTGCCGTTGGCGATGCACGGCGGGCCGCTGTGGGAGCCGCTGTGCTATGCCCAGATCGGCGGCCTGGCGGTGGCGACGGTGATCACGCTGTTGCTGGTGCCGGTGTTTTACTCGATCGCGGTGCTGGACCTGAAGATCATCAAGTGGGAGCCGGCGAAACACTAGGCGGGCGGAGAGTCGGAGAGTCGGAGAGCCGGAGATCGATGCTAGCGGCGTCGGCTGCGATCGCGACCTCATTCGTGTGAAACCTGACCTCGCGAAGCCCGAACGGAACGCCGTCCAGCGCGAAGGCGACAACATTTTGGCGCGAGGCCGCATCGCGAAGCCCAAATCGCACGACATCGAACGCAATCCCGTCATCTCTCGAGCCGAGCGCGACTATTTGACAGGCAAAGGGAACGCCATCAGGTCGGATCACAACCACTTCAGGACAAATCGCAACAATGTTTGCACGAACGGGACCCCATCGGGACGATTCGCAACAACATTGAGGGCAAACGGAACGCCATCAGAACGAATCGCGACCGCATCGAGGAGCGCCGAAACAAGTTTCGGAGCACTCGCAACAACATTCCGGCGTAAGCAACGACGTCAGGGTCATGAGCACCGACTCTTACCGTGATAGCTACCAGTTTCTAAAGAGAGGCCACAAGATTTCGGCGCCGGGAAAAGGATCAACCATGATCCGAACAGGTTTGCTTTCAGCGACGCCGACGTTCGGGCGCGGAACATCTATATTTGCGAAAGCAGCACAGGAGGTCACGATGAGATCCGGCATTCGGACCGATCATGGTGTCGCGGCAGGTGTCCCATGACCGGCACCTCGAGCTTCTGGCGTCTGACGGCCGCTGGGTTCGTCGTCGCGCTTCTTCACAGTGGGTCGGTAAGTCACGCTTGGTTGAAGTGTCGGGACGGATACAGCGCACCGGAGCTGGAGCGCTATCTCTCGAGGGCGCGCATCGCGCTCTGGCTACCAGGGACGAGCACAATAGCCCTGGATTCGGAGCAGCGCTGCGTGATAGTCACGGTGGATGACTCCGGCACCGGGCGTCTGGCCAAGCTCGCGCTCCGAGCCGTCTCGGTGCCCCGCCGTGCCATTCAGATCCAGGTGAGCCCAGCAGCGATCAGATGAAGCCGGGGTCCGACTCGCCCGGCGTCGTCGTCTTCCCTCCCCTGCTGTTCGTGGGCACCCTCGCCTTGGGCCTGCTGCTCCATTGGCTCGAGCCGCTCCATCCCTTGTCCCCGTCGGTGGCTCGGCCGATCGGGTTCATCCTCTTGATCCTCAGCGTCCTGTTGGCTCGCTCGGCCGAGCAGGCGATGAAGCGCGCTGGAACCAACATCAGGCCCGATCAGCCATCTTTGGCGATCGTGACCGACGGTCCCTTTCGCTTTACCCGAAACCCGATGTACCTCGCCGGCATCGGCTTGTATCTGGCTGTCACCCTTCTGCTGAACGCGCTCTGGCCTCTGGTCCTGCTCCCGCTGATGCTGGCGGTGCTGCAGTGGGGAGTGATCCGGCGCGAAGAGACCTACCTCGAAGCCAAATTCGGTGCCCAGTATCGAGACTACCGCACCCGCGTGCGGCGTTGGTTCTGAGGATGAGCTCGGGATAGATTCCCGCTGGCACCAGACAGGAGAGACCGTGCCGAAAGCAGCTTCATCGCGCGAAGCCGGAGCGCCCACCGCTCAAGTGGACCGGAAAGCGCTAATCGGGTTACTGAACGAAGACCTGGCCCGCGAATACCAGGCGATCATTGCTTACGTGGTGTACTCGCAGGTGCTCAAGGGCGCGGCCTACATGAGCATCGCCACCGAGCTCGAGACCCACGCCAAGGAGGAGCTGGGCCACGCGCTCACCATCGCCAAGCAGATCGACTATCTGGGCGGTACCCCAGTGGTAACTCCCAAGCCGGTCAAGCTGTCGGATAAGGCGGAAGACCTGCTCCGCTTCGACCTGGACAACGAGACCGAGACTATTCGTCAGTACCGGGCCAGGGTGCGTCAGTGCGAAGCGTTGGGTGAGTTTGCCATGGCGGAGCACATCCGTGAGATCCTGATGGACGAACAGGAGCATCAGATCGATCTCGCGACCGCACTGGGCCAGGACCCGCCCGACATGACCGGCTGAGGCAACCGCGTGCCGTTCAAGAGCCGAGCTCCGGTGAAGCCGGATCACTACCGTCCCAGCACAGCCGACCTCGCCGCCGCTGTCCATCGCACAGTTCCCGACCTGATCGCGCCGGGGCTGGACGTGCTCTTCTCCGGCATCAACCCCGGACTGTACTCCGCGGCAACCGGCCATCACTTCGCCAGGCCAGGCAACCGGTTCTGGCCCGCGCTCTATGGTGCCGGGTTCACCAGCCGACTGCTCAAGCCCTGGGAAGAGCGGCAGCTGCTTGAATATGGCGTGGGGATAACCAACCTTGCGTCGCGCGCGACGGCGAGTGCCGCCGAGCTGAGTGCTGATGAGCTGCGAGCGGGTGGACGCAGACTCAAAAAGAAGGTACGACGCTACCGCCCCCGATCGGTCGCGATCGTCGGCGTCGGCGCTTATCGTCTGGCATTCGGCCGCCCCAAGGCTGCTCTCGGCTTCCAACCTGAGCCGCTCGAGGACGCAGCGCTTTGGGTCTTACCCAATACCAGCGGCCTCAACGCCAATCACCAACTGCCCGATCTGGTGAAGGCGTTCCGGGAGCTGAGGATGTTTGTGTTGTGACTCCCGACTGCATCACGCCGTAGCCAGCTCGCTTTCCGCCAGGTGCTCGATCAGGTCCAAGACGCCGGGCTTCACCAAGCCCGGGGACCTGCTGGCCCGGAAAAAGGCGGGCAGGTCCTCGATTACGAAAAGGCTGCTGATCAGTCCTCCGCTGACCTCGAACACCAAGGCGAACTCACTGGTCGCGTCGATCCCGCAGGGCTCGACGGTGAAGCTTTCCCTGCCCCATGCAATCAGTTGGTCTCCCCTGGCTGTGTAATCGATCTGCCAGAAGGTCACCATGCCACCCAGCAGACGGAAATAGTCGGCCACTGCCGGCTTGCCGGAATCCTCGCGGCAGAGCTTGGTATCGCCGCCGACCGCTACGCTAAAAGCAACATCATCGGTCATGAGGGCATGCAGCGGCTCGAAATCTCCCAAAAGAACCCGGTCCACCGCGGCCCGCAGAGCTGCCATCTGGTTCATTGCGTACTCCGTTTTCAAGTATCCTGCCGGTTTTCCGATCAGCGCCGCCATCCTGGCGTGTCACACCCCCTTATAGGATTCCTGTGTTTCGTCGTTTGACGCTCGGCTGAATCGACAGTACCATAGGCCGTATCCGGGGATAAGGAAGCGGTTATCCTAGTATTGTGGCTCCCTGGCTGACCCGGCTCGGCCCTGACATCCTGGGATCCCGATGTCACCCCGGCAGGATCTCCGAGTTGGAGGCAACGACATGTTGAGTGATGAACGGCGGCGGGAGATCGCCGATTTCCTCAGGACCCGGCGCATGCGGCGCCAACCGGAGGAGTTGGGCTTGCCGCGCGGGCGGCGGCGGCGCACGCCGGGTCTCCGGCGGGAGGAAGTGGCGACGGCTGCCGGCGTGAGCGCCGAATGGTATACCTGGCTGGAGCAGGCGCGCGAAGTGCGACCATCCGCCGAGGTGTTGACCCGCATCAGCTCGGCGCTCCGACTGGAGCCCAACGAGACCCGGCATCTGCTCACCTTGGCGGGGTACGCCGTGCCGCGCAGCAATGGGGACTCTCCTCGAGCGGTGTCGGTGAGTCTTCGACTTCAACGGCTGATCGACCAGATGGAGTATGGACCAGCCTGGGTCTTCGGTGAGCGCTGGGACATCCTGGCCTGGAATCGTGCCGCCTCAGTGATTCACGGTGATCTCGTGGGACTTCAGGGGATCGAGCGCAACGCGCTCTATCAGCTGTTCCTGGGCGACCGGATGCGCTCGATGCTGGTGGATTGGGAGGTACACGGCCGGCAGTGCGTGGCCAAGCTTCGGTCCCTATACGCCAGCCGGGTAGACGATCCCTGGTTCAACGAGCTGGTGACCATTCTCCGAACCAGGAGCGAGCTGTTCGAGCGCTGGTGGAACGAGAACGACATCGAGGTGTGGCAGGAAGGGGTGAAGCAGTACGAGCACCCCGAGGGCGGGCGGTTGGTATTCGACTACACCGTGCTCGAGGTACTGGATGAGCGGATGTCAGCCCTGCGCCTGATTACCTACGTCCCAGCGCCGGGGACCGGCACCAGAGAGAAGATGGAAGCGCTGCTCGGCGCTCCGGCGCCGGAATCGCTGGAGATCGCGACCTTCAGTCCGTAGGAGTGTGCCGTCATGAGCCCGAAGACTGCCGACTTCATCGCCCGATCCTCGATCACGATCAGCGCCCCGCCGGAGCGGGTATGGCAAGCCTTGGTCGACCCCGCCGCCATCAAACAATACATGTTCGGGACCGACGTTACCTCGGATTGGAGGGAGGGAAGTCCTATCACGTGGAAGGGTGAGTGGCAGGGGAAAAACTACGAGGATAAGGGTGTGATCAAGAAAGCCGAGCCGAGCCGGGCGCTCCAGTTCACCCATTTCAGCCCCTTGGCCGGCCTGCCCGACCGGCCGGAGAACTACCACACCGTCACCATCCAACTGTCGCGCGAAGGCGAAGGCAGCCGAGTCTCGATCTCGCAGGACAACAATCCCACGGAGGACGCCAAGGCGCATTCCGAATCGAATTGGAGCATGGTGCTGAGCGGATTGAAGCGAGTCGTGGAAGGGTAGTAAGCCTCCAGTAACTCGGCGCATGTGCCGATCCTCAATTGGCCATGCGCCAACGTTTTGTGTCCCTTCCCCTCGCGGTCTTCCTCCTCCTGGGCCTGATCGTCTATCGGGTGTCGGCCAGCTACGGCTACACCATCAACAACCTGCTCCGCACCACCCGCATCGGACTCGAGCTTTACCACGGAAACCGGGAACGCTTCGTTCTCACCGCGGGCGACTCGGTACCAATCGACGCATGTATCAGCGACGGCGTGGACATGTACCTCTTGGTCCACGATTGCTCCCGCTGGCACCCGCGTCTCTTCCATTGGGATATCAGCGGTGACGGAGTGGTTCGGCTGGAAAACCGCAAGCTCTATGGGGTCAAGCCCGGCCGCTTCACCGTCCGGGTGCGGGCGCTGGGTCACTCGGATTCCCTGACCGGAGAGATCCTGGAGCCGGTTTCCCTCACGCTCTCCACGTATGACACCACGCTGCATGTGGGCGACGAGATCGTGGTAGGTGCAGCGGTGCGCTCTCCCGCAGGTGCCATGCCCCGGATCGAGAGCGTTGGCTTCTATGAGCCGTATCCCAACACGAGCATTACCTGGCAGGAGCCGCTGGAGTGGAGCTATCCCAATGGCATGCGGCTCCTCGCTCGCGGGCCCGGCGTCACCTGCCTCGGTTTGACCGGCTACAACAAGATCACCTGGCTTCGCGTCGCCGTGGTGGACATCCGCGGCATGGCTCGATACGACGGCAAGCCGGTGGACCCGAAAAGGCTCATTTGCGGCGAGCCGGCGATCGACCACGGCGTGCCTCAGCCAACCGAGCGGGCCGGTCCGCCGGTCTCGGCGCTGGCCGACTCCGACATCGCCGCGGGCGCGAGGAAGGCGTTTGCCTTTGAGCGCTGCATGGCCGGGGAGCAGGAAAAGGGCGACACCGGTCGAGCCTACCGATCGGCTCCGGCCCTCCGGTTGTGTGCCGACTCGGTGGCGCCGCTGGCTCCCGAATGGAGTCTGACTCGTCGAAGCGAGGAAGGGCTCTCCGCCTATACTGCCTCGTTCATCCACTTCGTCTCCACCGACAGCAGTGAAAGGCGTCAGCTGCATCTGAACTCCAGCCAGGGCTCGCTCGAAATGAGCGAATTCCGGAGTGGGCCGAAGCTCATCTACGGGATGCGGGCCCGGCTGCAGGGTGACGAGTACCTGGCACTGCTCGCGGCCCGAGACTGCGCCCGGCTTTATCGGACACGGAACGGGAAAACCGCTCCTTCGATCGACCAGCTGATCGATTTCGCCCGCGCCGTGTGGCTCGAGACTACGCCGGGGAAGCGGCCGGCTCATCACTGCCGGGCGGAGTCGCTGAGGTTCAGGCCCCGTATAGCCGGTGAGAGTCGTGATTCTCGAGTGCACGAGTCTGGAAGGTTTGGGCTCCGCTACTCCTCCGAGAGTGGCACGGTGGTGGTGCGGCCGGTCCGCTGGGGAGATACTGGGGTCATCTCGTACTGGGCCGACGAGGCGGGCCACTTGTTCCGTACGTTCGAGAATCGGGATCCGGGTCCGGGTGATGCCTACATGCACCGGCGAAATAACTACTGGGTCTACCCCCGATCCATGGATGCCACGCAGTGAGAAGCGTCGGCACGGTGGTCTGGCTTATGTGCCTGGGCACATCGCTGAGCCTGAACCCGGCTCAGTCGAAGCCGGCAACGCCCTGCTCCACCCGATTCACCGGTGTCTGGGAGTACCGCCAGCAGGAGAGAGCGTCGACGCTGAAGGGAACGAAGTAGGGTTTGGGAGCGGAGCGAAGGGCTCGGAGTAGAAAGAGACCCTTCGCTTCGCTCAGGATGACAGCGTTACCGCTTACTCGCGAGAGTCACACCCGTCGCCAGATCCTTCACCACACTGGCAAGCAAACTCACCTTGGCGGCGTCGCCGGCGCCGGCCGCGTCCGCCTGCAATCGCGAGACCAGCTGGGTCAGTGTCGCCTGCTGCCTTGCGCCTGAGGCGTGCTCGGCCTTCACCAGCTCGGCCCGGGCATCGGCGATCTTTGCGGCATCCATACCGCTCGATCGTTCCAGCTGGTCCAGATACGCCTTCGCCAGCGAATAGGTCTTGGGCCAGACGAATTTGACCTGCGCTTGGGTGTTCTGGTACTCCAGCTTCACCGACTTGGCCGCGTCGATCTCATTCTGGGTAATGAACGCGCTCGGCGTCAGCTCGAAGATGTCGAGGCCGCGGGTGATCTCGGAGCCCACGATCGCACCGTTGTACCAGTAGGCCGACCAGTATCCACCCAGCTCCAGCTTGCTTCCATCCAGGGGTCCCCGGTCGAAGTACGCGATCTCCTTGGGGTGTTTGGGATCGGTCCAGTCGAAGACCGAAAGGCCGCCCTGGTACCAGGCCTGAACCATGATGTCGCGGCCGGGGATCGGAATCAGCGAGCCGTTGTGGGCCACGCAGTTCTCGACGGGCGTCTGGACCGCGGGGAGTTTGTAGTAGCTCTGGAACTGCAGATGGCGGTTCTGGAGCGTGAAGATGGCGTCAGCCCCCCATTCGCGGGGATCGCTCTTGCGGCACTTGGGCTGCACGCCTCCGCCCCACTCGTCCGAGAAGAGCAGCTTGCTTCCGGCGTTGTTGAAGGTCGCCGAGTGCCAGTACGAGAAGTTGGAGTCGGACGCGGCTTCGAGCCGCACCGGATGCGCCGGATCGCGAATATCGAGGAGCAGTCCATAGCCGGCACAGGCTCCGCCGGCGAGGCCAATCTCCGGGTAGACAGTGATGTCGTGGCATTGGGTAGGGCCGGCATTGGAGTCCGGCATCTGGGCCATGCGGGCCTTCATCATCGCATCGATGATTCCCGGGAGCGCCTGGCGTAACGCAGCGCTGTCGGCAGCGGTCGGTGCCCCGGTGCCGCCCCGCGCCTTGACCGTGCTGTCCAGCAACTCGGCGACGAACTCGGGATGCACCACCTCTTCCTTCCCATGAAACCGGGCCACGAAGCCGCCCGAGGCCTTAGCCTCCGCGACAGCTTTGGCGTTCTCCACACTGTCCTCGGGCGTGTCCGGGTGAGTCTTGGGCTTCACCAGGTCGTGGAAGATCCGGGGCGAGCTCACGATGGCGGCCTGCTCCGGGTGGGCCAACGGCACCTTGATGACCTCGATGCGGAAGAGCGCCGAGTTGGGGTCGTTGGGCGCGCTCACACAACCGGCCAGCTCGGTGGACGAGCGGACCGGGGCCTGCCCCGAGATGTAGATGTAAGCGTTCTCCTTGTCCTTGGGGTCGATCAATAGCGTGTGGGTGTGGGACCCGCGGCAGGTCTGCACGTTGCCCACGTTCTTCGGGTGCGCCAGATCGCTGATGTCGTAGATCCGGATGCCGCGGAGTCTTTCCCGGCTGACCGAGTCCTCGACGCCCTGGGTCCCGCAGTCGAGGCGGGCCGCGAGGTTCTCGCCCGAGACGAAGAGCAGGTTTCGGTAGACCGACACGTCACTCTGAGACCCGGGACACACGTAGGCGGTCTCGAGCGATGGCTTGCGGGGGTTGCTGATGTTCCAGACCTGGTATCCGTTGAAGCTCCCCTGCACCACATAAGATCCGGTAAAGGCGAGATCGGAGTTGATCCCGTCCACGAACTTCTCCGACGGGGGCGTCTTGGATAGGGTCTTGAGGTTCCAGATCGCTTCGGCGGCGTCGGTTCTTCCCGGTTTGAGAGTGATTCGCGGATCGGGTGTCGGGGGCTGTGCGGACTTGCCGTTGGCCGGTGCAGCCCCGGCAACATCAGACCTGGAGGTCGAGTGGGCGCATCCAGCCAGAAGCGCGAGTCCGGTGGCGAGTGAGAGCGTCGAAAGCCGGGGAAGTGCCATGCCGTTTTCCTCAAAAGGGGACAGAGTCGTCAATCCTGAGCGCCACGAGCGCTTTTCAGCTAGATTGTACCTTCGGGTCATTGATCCTCCGTGCCAGCTTCCCTCGCCTGCCAGAAAGAAGCTCGTTCATGACCTCGTATACCGTCTGCATCGAGCGCTCGAACAAGAAAAACCTCCAGCAGGTCGAGGTTCAGGTGACCACCCGTGAGTCGGCCGGAGGGCGGATCTCCTGGAGTGGTGAATTCATGTCCCGCACCGTTGATGGCATCATGCCTGATGAACGGCTCGCCCTCACGTTCGACACCGGTCACAACAGCACTGCGAGAGTCACCCAGACCTATTTCGACAGCAGAAAACCGGACAACACCAAAGTATTGATCACCGGCACCAGCCCCCTCCTCTGATCGAGTCTTCCCCTTATCGAGATCACCCTTGCCCAAGCGCAATTACGGATACGAGAAGCGTCAAAAAGAACTGAACAAGCAGCGAAAGCAGGAAGCCAAACGCCAGCGGCGGCTGGATCGAACGGAGCCTCCGCCGGCAGAGGAGAAGATCGAGCCGGCACCTCTGAATGCTCCCCCCGAGGATTAGGCGTCCACTTACCGCTGAGCTAGATCCGGCGCCACAGACAACTCCCGGACCACACTGGCCAACGTTTTCACCTTGGCCGCGTCGGGTGATTGCCCCAGCTCATTCTCCAGTTGGGTCACGACCTGATCCAGCATCTTCTGGCGCTCGCCATCCTTGGCGTGCTCCGCCCGGGCCAGCGACTGACGCGCGGCCGAAATGGTCGCCGGAGGGAGGCCTTGGGAACGCTCGAGCTGATCCAGATACGCCCCGGCCAGCGAATACGTCTTGGGCCAGGTGAACTTCTGCTGGCCCTGGATGTTGGCATAGTCCAGGTGCACCGACTTGGCCGCGGCGATCTCATTGGCCGAAATCAGCCCGCTCGGGACCAGCTCGAAGATGTCGAGGCCGCGGGAGATTTCCGACCCGACGATGACGCCATTGTACCAGTACGTGGACCAGTAGCCCCCGCTCGCCATCTCGGTCGAGTCTACCGGACCCCGATCGAAGTACGCGATTTCCTTCGGGTGCTTAGGGTCGGTCCAGTCGAACACCGAGAGCCCGCCCTGATACCAGGCCTGGACCATGATGTCCCTGCCCGGGATCGGGATCAGCGACCCGTTGTGGGCGACGCAGTTCTCTTCCGGGGTCTGGGGAGCCAGCATCTTGTAGTAGCTCTGGAATTGAAGCTGCCGGTTGTTCAGCGTGAAGATCGCGTCGGCGCCCCACTGCGGCGGATCGGTCTTGCGGCACTTGGGCTGGCCCCCGCCGCCCCACTCGTCGGAGAACAGCAGCTTGGTGCCGTCGTTGTTGAAGGTGGCCGAGTGCCAGTAGGAGAAGTTGGAATCGCTGACCGCCGCGATTCTAGTCGGGTGCGTGGGATCGTGAATATCGAGCAGGAGCCCATAGCCGCCGCAAGCTCCGCCGGCCAGCCCAATCGCGGGATACACGGTGATGTCATGGCACTGAGTCGGTCCGCTGCCGCTGTCGGGTTGGGTCCCCACATACGAGGCGACAATGGCCGGAAGCGCCTGGCGCAGCGCGGCGCTGTCGGCGGCGGTGGGTGCGCCGCTCCCGTTCCGGGCCTTCACTACGCTATCGAGCAGCATCTCGGCGAAGTGGGGATGAAGGACTTCTTCCTTGCCGTGGATGGTGATGACGAGGCCGCCCTGAGCCTTGGCCTCGGCCAGCTCCTTGGCCTCTTCCAGACTGTCCTCCTTCACCTCGCCGTGCTCCGGCGGCGCCACCAGACCCTGGAAGATCCGGGGAGAGCTGACAACGGCGGCCTTTTCGGGGTGAGCCAGAGGGACCTTGATCACCTCGATCCGGAACCACGCGGAGTTGGGGTCCTTGGAGGGCATACCGGTGAAGCACCCGGGAAGCTCGCGCGACGAACGGACCGGAGACGATCCTGAGATGTAGATGTAGACGTTCTCCTGGTCCTTGGGGTCGACCAGAACGGTATGGGTGTGCGAGCCACGGCAGGTCTGCACGTTGCCTACGTTCTTCGGGTGCGCCATGTCGCTGATGTCGAAGATCCGAAGTCCGCGCAAGCGCTCAGCGCTCACCGTGTCTTCCACTCCCTGCAACCCACAATCCAGCCGGGCGGCAAGGTTCTCACCCGAGACGAAGAGCAGGTTCCGGTACACCGACACGTCGCTCTGGGATGCGGGACAGACGTACGCGGTTTCCAGCGTGGGGTGGCGCGGGTTGCTGATATCCCATACCTGATACCCGTTGTAGTTACCCTGGATGGCGTACTTGCCGGTGAATGCCAGATCGGAGTTGGTGACATCTACGAACTGGGCCGGCGGCGGCGTCTTGGAGAGCACTCGCAGGTTCCAGATGGCCTCGCCCGCGTCCATCTTGCCGGCCCGAAGTCCTACCCGCGGATCGGGTTTGGGTGGCTGGGTCGAGGTGTTGTTTGCGGGAGTGGGAGTAGCGGTGGTGGAGGAGCTGGAGTGGGCGCACGCGCCCAGGGATAGGACGCAGAGAGCACCCGGAATCGACGAGAGTCTGGTGAACAGCATTCGGAATCCTTTATAGGGGGGACTGCACGCCATGTCCGGCGCGCTGCCATGGAGAGCGCGCGGCGCCTTCTTCACGCCGCCTACGGATGATTGTCGCCCAGTGTTTCACTGCGACGCCGGCAGGCTATCCAACATGCGCTGCATACGGTTGATCTCGGTGGTCTGATCCACACTCACATCGTTGCCGAACTTGAAGACCGTCTCGTCCTGGGCGGCGCCGTTGGTGGCGAACAGATCGTTGACCATGCTCACGGCACCCTTGTGGTGCTGGATCATGTACGTCAGGAACTTGCGGTCGAATTCGGCGCCGCGGGCCTGGTCCAAGTCCTTCATCTGGTCCTGGGTGAGCATTCCGGGCATCAGCATATGGTGTTCCATCCCGCCCATTTTCATGGTCATTCCGGCGGGCTTGGCTTCGGGCACGGGTTTGCCTCGATCCCTGAGCCAGCGCTGCATGCTCGCGATCTCATCTTGCTGGCCGTTGATGATCCGGGCGGCCAGAGTCTGGACCGGGGAACTGGCCCCGTGGCTCGGGGCCCAGCCGGCCATGACCAGCGCCTGGGCATGGTGGCCGATCATGTGGCTCATAAAGTCCACATCCGCCTGCACGTAAGGATGGCGCAAACTGTCAGCCCGGGCTCGAGCCATTCCTGACGTTGCGGGCTGGGGCGCGGTGTGCATTGCGGACTGATGACTACTGCTGCAATTGGTGAGAATTGCTGCGGCGGACAGTACCAGAAGAGCCCAACGGCTACGCGGTCGTCTCATGAGGATCCCATGCTCAGTGGCGAAACATAGCTCCAAGTATGGATACTAGCATGGCTAAGAGGGTTGCGTGGCAGTCGCTGCCCGGCTGCCTGCTCTACCTAGCTTCTTCCCCTCCCGGCTCCCTGCCCCCACATTTGGTCGCGCCGCTTCAATACCATCTCACCTTTGGAAGAACCCCAGGGAGAACCATGCTGAGGCTCACCGTCATCGCCGTTATCGCCCTCGCACTCGCCTCTCCGGCTTCGGCCCAGTTCGGAGGCCTCAAGAAGAAGATCAAAGCCAAGACCGGACAGGAGGCGACCACCCAGCCGGCGGGAACGTCCGATCAGGCCGCACCCACCTCAGAGCCAGCAGGCGGCACCGTCGTGCTGACCGCTGACGTGGTGGACCAGCTGCTCGCCGGGCTCAAAGCCGGCCAGGCCGAGCGCGCTGCCGCCGCCAAAGAGGATACCCCCTATGGGCGCTTCCAAAAGGGGAAGGCGGAGTATGCCTCCGCCAAGCCCACGTGTGAGGCGGCGCAGGCGACCTTTCCCCAACGGGCGGCTGCCAATCAGAAGATGTCGGACAAGTACAGCGCCCTCACCGAGAAGATGGTCAAGGCGCAAGAGAAGGGCGACATGAAGCTGATGGTCATCTATCAGGACTCGGCGATGGCGATGATGGACCCGAGCTGCGTGGTCAAGGAACCCAGGCAGCCGGATGACTACTACGAGGCCCAGCGGGCCATCGAGGACAGAGCCGAGAATCAGGAGATCAAGACCTCGGGCATGAGCCGGAGCGAGCTGGCTATGGTCAAGGAGCGTGCGACCGCCATTCTCCAAAATGCCACACCACCGGGCGACGCATCGGCTGCCGAGAAATCGGCCGTAACGGCCAAGGCAAGCGAGCTGAAGCCGCTGCTCGGGTTGGTGGAAGCTCCCGCCGCACGGGCGATGAAGCCGGCTCCTGCTCCCGCACCGGTCCCGGCCGCGGCTTCCGCACCTGACCCGCAGGTATCGGCCTCGACCCAGTCGATGGGCGACTGCATGAGCAAGAACATGATGAGCCATCAGAAGGAGGTCGAGGCATTGGGTAAGCGGGCGCAGGCGGCGCAGGCGGCCGGCGATAACGCAAAATTGCTGGCGATTGCCGACACGCTGCAGCAGATCCAGATGGCGGGATGCCAAGGGCGCTGACACCGTGAAGCCCCTGCGCGCTCTGTTGGGTCTGGTGCCGGCGGTGGTGCTCGCTGGAGGGATACTTGAAGCGAGGTCGGACGGATCCCGCGGAGACACCCTTGCGATCCGGGTCGATGGAAGGTGGGTCACCTGGTGGCGCCGGGACTTCGCCCCGCTCCGGTGGAACGGCCAGGCGTCGCTCGCGGGGCGGGTCACCTGGCAAGCGGGCATCGCCGGTATCGTATGGGGCGAGCTCGATCTGCGAGGGGCCAGGGAGGCGTGGCGCACTCGGGTGATCGTGGTGCGCCTCGATCCCGGACGGGTGCGACTCTCATTGGCTCCGGCTTTTACTCGAGGGAGGACATGGACCGCGGCCGATGCGGATAGCGGCGTCGCGCTGGCGCTCGACGCAGGTCAATTCCGCAACGACTTGCCCTGGGGCTGGGTGGTTCACCAGGGACATGAGGTGCTTTCGCCCGAGTACGCCCCACTCGCCGGTGCGGTTGTCGTGGACTCCTCCGGCAGCGTTCGGGTGGTCGCGCCGGACAGCGTCGGGGTCGAGCGCCGGCATAATGCGGTGGTGGAAGCATTCCAGAGCTATCCCATGCTGCTGCAAGACGGGATGGTTCCCGCATCGTTGAGAGAGCCGGGTCATGGCGTGAGCATCGGGCACCGCGATGCCCGGCTGGCGCTCGGCACCACCGGGGATGGACAGGTCGTGATCGCCCTGACCCGCTTTGATGCCCTTGGCACCACCTTCGGACGGATCCCGTTCGGGCTCACCTCGGCGGAAATGGCCGCGGTGATGGGCGCGCTCGGATGCCGCGAGGCGGTGGCGCTCGATGGCGGGATCTCTGGCCAGTTATTGCTCCGCGACGGAACGGGATCCACTCGGACCTGGCCCGGGGTTCGCCCAGTCCCGTTGGGGCTGATCGCGCGGCCGAACCGATAAACCACATTGCCCCAGCTCCTCCCGAGTCTGATTGGGCTGCCCTACGACGCAAGCTCCTCCTATATCCGCGGTCCCGCACAGGCGCCGCCGCACATTCGCGCCGCGCTCCACTCGAGTCACTGGAACACCTCGACTGAAGGGGGATACGAGCTCTCCCCAGAGAAGCTGCGCGACCGAGGAGACCTGCGGCTGCCGGCGTCGGCGGAGGCCCGGTTGCAGATCGAGAACGGCATTGCCGCATTGATCGCCGATGGCTCGGGCCCGCTCGCCTTAGGCGGGGATCACTCGGTGTCCTACCCTATCCTGCGAGCGGTAAGCCGGAGCCATCCTCCCCTCACCATTCTGCATCTGGACGCCCACCCCGATCTCTATGACGAGTTCGAGGGCGACCGCTTCTCCCACGCCTGTCCCTTCGCCAGGATCATGGAGGAGAAACTGGCTGAGCGCTTGGTACAGGTGGGCATCCGCACCATGAATGACCTGCAGCAGCGCCAAGTGGAGCGCTACCGGGTGCAGGTCATCGACATGCGGAGCTGGGTCTCGGGCAACCGGCCGCAAGTAGACGGCCCGGTCTATCTCTCGGTCGATCTGGATGTACTGGACCCGGCCTTTGCACCCGGCGTTTCCCACCGCGAGCCGGGTGGCCTCTCGGTACGCGAGGTCCTGACGCTGGTCCAGGAGACGGGCGGCACGTTGGTGGGTGCAGATGTGGTCGAGTACAATCCGCGCCAGGACCTGGGTGGAATCACGGCGACGGTCGCCGCGAAGATCGTCAAGGAGATCGCCGGGCGGATGCTAGCCGAGGGCGGCCGGTAGTGTGCGGGAAGCCAAGACAGTCAGGATCAACCTCAACCCACGGAGCAAGCCCATGCCTTACAGCACCCGAGTCCCTCTGGCGGCGTTCCTGGCCCTCGCTGCCGCCTGCCAACCCCGCCCCAAAGAGTCCGGCATGGCTGAGACCAGCTCAGCCGGAGCCGCTCCTGCTGCCCTGTCGAGCGCAGACGAGAGTAACATTCGCGCGCTGGATGCAGCATGGGCCAAGGCCGCGACGGGCGGCGACGGCCCGGCCATAGCGGCGCTCTACGCTCCTGACGCGACCCTGCTCCCTCCGGGCGAGCCGATGGTGAAAGGTGAGGCCGCAAAGAAGTACTGGGTCGACTTTGCCAAGGGTTATGCCGGACCTACGGAACTCAATACCCAATCGGTGGAAGGCAGCGGGGATCTGGCGGTTGCGGTGGGAACCTACCGCATGACCCTGACCCCTAAGAAGGCGGGCGCCAAGCCGCTTCCGACCGAGGAAGGGAAATACGTGGAGGTCCTGAAACGGCAGGATGACGGCTCCTGGAAGATTCTGCATGACGTGTGGAATACCAACGCTCCCCCGGCAAAGCAGTGACACATCACTTGGCGGGCGGATAGCGACACCAGTGGCTACGGGGTGTTTGCCGACGCATGCCCCACTGAGACTGGAGTACCCCAGTACCGCCGCAGGGAGCTGACGATCACCGGGAGGCCGCGAAACACGCAGAAGACCACGGCCAGCCAGGCAGTGACTCTGAGCGTCTGCATCATCAGGGTTACTGACCTCGCTGGCCCACTGTCGGGAGGCAGGTCGCTGAACGCCTGCGCCAAGGCCAGGCCGCAAAACGTTACCACCTTGGTCACCGCATAGCCGGTCCGCATGACGGTCGATCCGACGAGGAACCGACCGAGCGCGGTGCGGTGCTGCTCAAATGGCGCTGTCCCCTGGCTCACGCCGATACTCCGGAGTGCGTCAGTCAGGGTGGTGCGGGCAATGATGATCAGAGGAATCGCCACCGGGATCATGCCCAGATCGGCAAAGCACACCCACAGCACCAGCTCGTAGGTGCGGTCGGCAGCGATATCGAGCACGCTGCCGAAGAGGCTGGTCTGGCCCGTTTTCCGCGCCACCATACCGTCCACCGTGTCCAGCATCAGCCCAACGAACAGCAGCACCACGCCGGCGAGCCGAGTGGGTGATGACCCGAAGTACAGGATCAGCACCGTGACGAGCAGTAGCGGAAAGCGCGAGAGCGTGATCAGATTGGCGAGCATAGATTGGAATGGATTCAGAGGAGAAAGCGTCATGTGCCGAAACATCAAGCGGCTCCGGCATCCGGACCACAGTCCCAGCGACGAGGAGTTGCACGACGCCGCGCTACAGTTCGTACGAAAGATCAGCGGCTTTCAGAAGCCATCCCAGACGAACGCAGCCGCCTTCGATCAGGCGGTGCACGACGTGGCCGCGGTGTCCCGGGTGCTCTTTGAGTCACTCCGGGTGCGGGGCCACGCCGTGGCCTAGCCGGACCTAAACCCTCGCCGGTTGCGGTGAGGCGTAGGAGCCCCGCTCGAGGTCTTCCAGAATGCCAGGCCGGTGAGCCCGCCAACCGAGGAGTTCCTCCGCGCGCTTTCCCGAGGCCTGTTGGTCGAGCACCAGGGCGTCCGCATAACCACCCAGCTTGTTTCTCGCATTCTCGAGCGGCCAGGCAGCAGTTCGTCCACCGGCGCCGGCTCCGCGACTGGCCGCCGCCGCGACTTCTCGAACCGGGAACGAGGGTCCGCTGACGGCCAGCAACAAGGTTCCAGGCGGTGCCTTCTCGACAGCCAGCAGGTAGAGGTCGGCCAGATCATCCACATGGACGAAGGGCCAGCGGTTGTCGCCGGTGCCGACGTACTGCGCCGCGCCTTGCTGCCGCGCCGATTCTACGAAGCCCGCGGGTATTCCTCCGCCCCGGCCGTATACGATAGCGGGACGAATGACTACGCTGCGGATTCCTCGTTTCGCGGCTTCGATAACCCGCTCCTCGACGCCTTGGCGCCAGGCGACCAGCGCCGCAGGCCGGGGTGGCGAGGTCTCGTCCACCACTTTGCCCCCGGTGTCTCCATAGGACCAGATGCCGCTGGTATACACGAACGGCTTATTGCTTCCCTCGAGGGATAGCAGGATCGAGTCGATGGCTGGTCCATCGATCGATGGGTCATATGTGGTGGCCAAGCTGATGGCCCCATCCGCTTGACGAGCGGCGTTGCCGACCGCCTTCGGATCAGCGAAATCGCCGCGCATCGGCGTGACACCGGCGCGGCTCAGGCGGGCCGCCGCCGTGTCGCTTCTGGCTAACCCGGTGACCTGGTGACCCGCAGCCCGCAGCCGCTCGGCCACCACGCTGCCGATGTAGCCGGAAGCACCGGTAAGAAAGATCCTCATATCCCATCACCTCTATTGATGTGAGATCGAGCCGGAGAAACGTACGATAGAATGGGTAACCTCGAGCGCCACCGATTGGCATGAGCCGGGCCCTCAACACCAGCCATCAGCCGGATACATTCCTGGTACTCCGGTAAGCTCGAAGAAGGTTCAGGGGGGCGTATGACGGCAGCAATCATTCCCAAGCGGTTCGGCGTGCTGGGCTCGGGCGAGGTGGGTCAAACCCTGGCCAAAGGTCTCGCCTCGGCTGGTTA
>DASSED010000090.1:0-4010 GCA_035695405.1 Gemmatimonadales bacterium | reverse complement strand
TGAATCCAGCGCTGCCCGGTGAAGATGAGCGGGAACCGCCAGCCGCGGACGTCCGGTTGGGCGGCCCACACGTCTATTGGAAACCAGAGAAAGATCCAGGGAGCCAGGTCGAACACGCGGGCGTCGATGTTCCGGGCCAGACGAGTCTTCTCCGACTCGTCGTTGGTCTGCCGCGCCAGGATGATCATCGAGTCGAGAACCGGATCCGCGAGAAAGGCATAATTCCCCCCCGGACCTTTATTCCGCGAATGAAACAGCGGATAGTTAAAGTTCTCAGGGTCGGGATAATCAGCCCACCAGTCGTTGAGGAAGAGATCGGCTTCGCCGTTCCGAACCGCCGCTCGGGCACTGGAGGCATCCCGCTCCACGATTTCCGCCCTTACCCCCACCTCCGCAAGATTCTGCTGGATCGACTGCGCCAGGCGCGCTAGTTCGGCACGCTGCGTGCGCCAGAGCTTCACCGTGAAACCATTGGGATATCCGGCCTGGGCCAGCAGTTGCTTCGCCTTGTCGGGATCATGGGGATAGGGTGCTCGAGTCGAGTCGTATCCGGTAATTCCCGGAGGCACCGATCCGGCTGCTCGGACGCCGCGGTTGGCATAGACCGTGGCCAGAAGCGTCGGCACGTCGACCGCGTAGTTGAGGGCTCGCCGAACCCGCACATCCTTCAGAGGACCGCGGGTGGTATTGATGGCGACGTACAGGTCCTTCAGTCCGGGGCGACGCTGGAGCTCCTTGCCGTGAGTCTCCTCCCAACGGCGGGTCTCCCCTAACGGGACCTCGACCACGCTGAGTTTGCCGGCCTCGTATTCAGCGGCCTGCGTCAACGGCTCGGGAATGATGCGGATCCGTAGGGTGTCAGACTTTGGAGCTCCGCCCCAATAATGCTCGTTGCGGGCCAGGACAATAGCGTCGTCATGGGACCACGACACGAACTTCCAGGGCCCGCTGCCGGTGGGCCGCTGGTCGAAGTCGGGCGGCGTAGGAGTCGGAACGACAGCGGCAACCGGCATCGCCAGCAGTTTGGGAAAGACGTTGAGCGGCTCGTCCAGAGTCATGACCACGGTTGAATCATCGGGAACGGCGATGCCCCTTACGTCGGCCACCGCCCCGGCGGCATAGGCCCGGGCGCCAACGATGGGATAGAGAGGCCAGCTCCGTCCGCCGCCCGTGCGTGGCGCTAATGCGCGCAACATCGAGGCACGTACGTCGGCGGCTTTCAGCGGCCGGCCATCCTGAAAGGTGGCGTTTTGCCGGAGATGAAAGGTGTACCTGCGACCGGAGGGATCCGTCTCCCAGGTACGGGCCAGCCCCGGAACCAAGCGGGCGTCAGCGTCGAACTGCGTGAGGTTGTCGAACAGAAGCGAGACGACTTCGCCGGTCGGAACGTCGGTCGAGAGCGCCGGATCCAGCGATCTAGGATCGTAGGTGAAGAAGTAGTTGAGTCCGCGACCGGGTTCCCCATCGGCGCAGGCGATCAAGGCCACGGTTAGTGTGACAAGAATTTTTCGCATATATCCGGCCGTGCTCTTGGCAGGGGCGACCAGGAGCGGCAGTGGGACCTCGTTGACTCTGGGGCGTAAGACGGTCAAACTACCGGGCTTACAACATGCCGTCAATCTGATTCCTACGCGCCGGCGGGCGTTAGAACCCTCGTGCTTGGAGTGAGGCATTCCTATTCACTGGCCCGGCGCCCTCAATCATCGAAGCCGCGTGGCAGACCGGCCTCAGTGGATCGGGCTGATTCTCAGAGCGCGGCTGATTGGAATCCTCTGCGCGCTCACGGTCGCCGGGCCAGTTTGGGGCCAGCAGAACCAGCTAGTGGTTCGGCAGCTCAAATTCGAAGGAAACCGCGCCATTCCCGGCGAAGTCCTCATCAACGCCATCAGCACCACCAATTCCAGTTGGTTTGCCCGGGCTTTCTTCTTTCGTTCTCTCGGCTTGGGGGCCAAGCGCTACTTTGACGAGCAGGAGTTTCGGCGTGATGTGGTGCGCCTCGGAGTGCTGTACCGTCGCAGCGGATATCCCGATGCCGTGATCGATACCTTGGTCCGCCGGACCATGGAAGATGTCTACATCACGTTCCGAATTCACGAGGGTGACCCGATCATCGTGACCGACCTGTCGATCACCGGGCTGGATTCCTTGCCGCTTCGTCTTCGACAAGTGCTGGTCCTGGATCTGCCACTTCAGCAGGGAGATCCGTTCAATCGGTTCGCCATGCAGGCCACGGCCGATACCCTCACCCGCCGGTTGCGGGATCGGGGGCGACCTGACGCCAGGGTCTTCTCCAGCTTCGAGAGTAACCGTGAGGCCAAGCGGGCCTCCGTTACCCTCGATACCGAAACTGGACGGAGAGCTTTCATCGGTCCCATTCGTGTGATCGGCGCCAAACGAGTCGACACCGCATTGGTTCGGAAGCTGCTGGTCTCCCGGCCGGGCCGGCGCTACTCCCAGGAAGAGCTGTTCCAGAGCCAGCGCAACCTCTACGAATCGGATCTCTTTCGCTTTGCCACCGTGAACATCGACTCATCCACGTACCGGCCGGGAGAGGACTCGGTGCCCTTGGTGGTTCAGGTCAACGAAGGAAAGCGCCGGCGAATCCGGGGCGGGCTGGGGTACGGCACCAACGATTGCTTCCGCGGTGCGCTGGGTTGGACTTCACGCAACTTTCTGGGTGGGGGTCAGATCCTAGACCTCACCAGCCGAGCATCCAAGGTCGGCGTGGGAAATCCATTCGACTGGGGACTGGATCAGAACATCTGCCGATCATCCCGGGACGACTCGGTCGGTTCGGCCAGGGTCAACTACTACCTCGGAGCGTCGGTCCGGCGCCCCGCTTTCTTGTCCCCCAACAACTCGGTGACATGGACGGTGTATTCCGAGCGGCGGTCCGAGTTCAAGGTCTATCTCCGTCAGGAGGCGGGTGTCAGTGTGGCGCTCACCCGAATCACTCCCAGGCGCCGCAATCCCTTGTCGTTGATCTATACCCTGTCGTACGGCCGCACCGAGGCGACTCCCGAGAGCTTCTGCTCGTTCTTCAACGCCTGTACCGCCGACGTCATCAGCGCGTTGCGCGAGAAACGGGTTCTGGCCACGCTCAGCGCTCTGGGAACCTTCTCGCGGGCCAACAGCCCGGTCGATCCTACGCGCGGCTCGATCATGAACGCGGAGCTCACCGTGAGCTCCAAGTACATCGGGTCATCTTCGCTCCAGCAATTCACCCGTCTTACCGCCGGTTCGTCCTGGTATCGACCACTGACCCGGGACATCGTGTTCAGCTGGCGCGTGAGAGGCGGGCTCATTTTTTCGCCGCGAGTCGATGTGAACGCCGTGTCTGGCTCGTTCATTCCGCCGGAGCAACGCTTCTACGCTGGTGGTCCGAACGATGTCCGCGGGTTCGATCGGAACGAGCTGGGACCAGTGGTTTATGTGGTCCCTGCAACCGCCGTGGGTCCGGGATCGGTCGTGAACGCTGATTCGGTCCGGGTCGCAGCGACGGGAGGAAACACCTTCGTGCTGGGCAATATAGAGCTTCGGGTCCCCTCGCCCATTTTCCACTCCCGGCTGCGGCTGGCCACGTTCGTCGACGCGGGTGGGACCTGGAACCGGCAGGACCCGAGCTCGTCGCGAGTGATTCGGGTGACCCCGGGCGTGGGCATCAGGTTGGCCACGCCGCTGGGACCGGCACGTCTGGATGTGGCATACAATCCCTACAAGCTCCAACCAGGTGCGCTGTTTCAGTTCGATGCCGCCGGAAACCTCTCACCCGTTCCTGGGCAATCCTCGTACGTGTTGTCGCGGGATCGCAAGTTCACCTTCCACTTCGCGGTAGGGCAGCCGTTCTGATGCGCCGCCTGGTGGCCCGTTTCCTGTTCGTCTTCGTGGTCGGCAGCCTGGCCATGGTGCTCGGGGTCCTGACCTCGATGACGCTGACCCCACCGGGCCGCGATCTCCTGGCCCGAACCGTGTCCCGGCTGCTGGACCGCATCGTACTGGGCCAGGTGAGA
>DASSED010000089.1:0-2204 GCA_035695405.1 Gemmatimonadales bacterium | reverse complement strand
TTTGCATTCCTGCCGAAGCCGTTCAGTCCCGCAACTCTGTGCGCCGCCGTGCAGCGTCTCCTGGCTCCCTCCCAGATGCAGGCGTAAGGCAATTCCCGCTGTATCGATCACCGCTCTGAAGCCGGCGATCCGTGTCGCGATTGCCTTCTCCCCATGCTTGTTGGCCGCGGAGTCTATTTTCGTGAGTTGAGGATCTGGCGCTGCCAGATCAGGATCCAGAGCTGAAGTGAAGAGTTCATAACTTCCATCTACCGCCGCACACATCCCGTGAGCGGCCGCTGGGTCGCCAGGACGCCGAGTGACTTGGCCGCGCTTCGGATCTCGGGCTTGCTATGGAAGTCGCTGTCGAACACTGGTCCCCAGGACCAGTCCAACGAGGCGCATATATAGGGATCGCTGAGCACCACCGTCTTGTAGTAGACGAACTCCGCCGCACTCATCTGGTACAAGTCAGTCCCTCGGGTGCCCAAGGCCGAGGTGCCGGGAACATCGGGGAGACACCAGCCGGTGGTCGCCGGGCCACAGCCGCCGTTGAGCAGATTGAGACCCGCGACTAAGCCGAGCCGTTGGCGCTTGGCCGAAGCAACCTGGGTGGCTAAGAACTGGTCCGGCGTGCCGTGCCTCCGAGGGCCGGTGTACTGGGCCCAGGCGGTGGTGATCCACTGCCATTGGGGACGAGTCTCGAGCTGGGTCGGAAGCGCCCGGATCGCGATGGGCGCGGCAGGGCAGCGGCTCCGGATCAGGCCGGCGATCGAGTCCCACTGCGCCAGCCGAGTCGCGAGCGGCGCGGGTCCCCAGCCTGGCGCAGTCACATCGTCTCCGATGTAGAACGCGATGACGGTCGAGTCCTTCACCCGTCCGCAGAGCCCGGCCCAGGGCCAGGTCTCGAGCTCGGCTTTTGCGGCCTGGACGCTCAGCTTGCCGCTCGCATCCATCTGGACCCGCTCCCGCAGCACCACGAAGGCTCTCCCCTTACATGCGCGCACCCGATCGAGACGACCGAGGACGTTGGATGCGACCACGCCGAAGGTGGTGGCGGTGTAGCCCAGGGTGCAGAGGCTGTCGGGCGGCAGGTTGAACGGCCCGCTCGGCAGTCCCAGTATCACGGGCGGCCGCACGGTCCACTGGGAATCGGTGAAGATGGAGACGGTGGTGACCACCCGGCCCTTACTATAGAAGGTGGTGTCACCCACCTGGCTGGTGTCGGCCCAGGGGACGGTCTGGGTGCCGGCGTCGCCGTCGAGCAGCGGCCCGGGAAAGCTCGCGTTGAGCGAAGCGCCCGGGAGTGAGCTCAGGGTGTATCGCGGTGGAGCGAGCTCACGAGAGCAGGCTGGAATCAGGAATAACAGAGGTACTAGTCGCATACTGTGCCATCGTCCGGGGTTGTCATTCCGAGCGGAGCGAGAATCCCTCAGAGTGGAAACGGAGAGATTCGTCGCTGCGCTCAGGATGACAGCGCGGCCTTCACGCCGCCGGCCTCAGATCACCATCGGTGAAGGGTGGCTGGGGCGTCTCCCGCTTCACTTCCGGCGCACGGGGTGGACCGGACTGGTTACTGGCGCTCTCCCAGGCGCGGAGCGATTCCACGTCCTCGGCAAAGCGGAAGCGATTGAGGGCGTCCATCACTTTCACGATCTGAACGCTCTCGTCCGCCACTTCGCCGAGCTCGGCGCTCGCGCTGACGTGTGCCAGCCTGGCATTGACGCCGCGCTCGAACACTTCGTCGAACTGGGTGAGCGAGTCCACCAGACTGTTGAGCACAGTGTCGGACAGCCCGTGCTTGACCAGCAAATCTTTCTGGTTCATCGCCTCGGCGAGGATGGCCCGGGCCGCAGTCCGGAACGTCTGGTACGAACTCTTCTCCGGCCGCAGCACGAACTTTGGACCCAGCTCGGGCAATTCCTTCGCCGCGATCTGGGCCACGCGGGAGAGATGGAGCAGTTGGGAGCGCCGCATCTTCTTCCGCAGTAGCCGCTTGAGCTCCGTGGCGCCCCGGACCGCCAGTATCCCCTGCTCTTGGCGATCGGCGAGCTTGTCAGCGGTGGAGAGCCGCTCTTCCAGGGCCGCGAGTGCGGCCGCGTAGCCCGGACTCGGATCCGGGTGGGCACGGCTGAACGTCAGTGCCCGTCTGGCCATCTCGAGCTTACTACGGGTCTGCGCGTTCATGGCAGGACCCTTTCGTAGTGAGCCGGTCGGCAACCGGG
>DASSED010000088.1:0-3647 GCA_035695405.1 Gemmatimonadales bacterium | reverse complement strand
CTTTGCTCGCTTACGCTCTTACCCGCCTACCCGCCTACCCGCCTACCCGCCTACCTTCTCTCCATGTTGAGCCTCACCTTCCTCGGCACCGGCGCTTCCATTCCCACCCTCGACCGCAACGTTGCCGGGCTCGCGGTGCAGCGCGAGGGCGAGGTGCTGCTCTTCGATTGCGGCGAAGGCAACCAGCGCCAGATGATGCGCTACGGCGTGGGGTTCACGTTCAAGGAGATCTTCTTTACCCACTACCACGCCGATCACATGCTGGGGGTCACCGGCCTGCTTCGCACCATGGGCCTCCAGGACCGGACCGCTCCGGTTACGCTCTATGGTCCGAAGGGCGCCCAACGGGTGCTTCGCGCCGCCGTGGAGCTGGGAATCGAGCGCAACAAGTTTCCCATCGAGATCGTCGAGATCAAAGCCGGCGACCGGCTTCACCGGGATGAGTACGACATCGTGGTGTTCGAGACCCAGCACCGAGCCGATACCGTGGGGTTCGCGCTCGCTGAGCACGCCCGACTGGGCCGGTTCAACCCCGAACGGGCACGCGAGCTGGGAATTCCCGAGGGGCCGCTCTGGGGACAGCTCCACCGGGGAAAGCCAGTACAGCTGCCGGACGGGAGGACGGTAGAGCCGGCGGATCTCGTGGGCCAGCCGAGGCCCGGCCGGACTCTGGTCTACACCGGCGACACCCGGCCTCACATTCCGGTGATCGAAGCCGCCCGCGGCGCCGACCTCCTAGTGCACGAGGCCACGTTCGGTGGGGACGAGCTGGAGCGCGCCATGGAGACCGGTCACTCCACCGCGGCTGAGGCTGCCCGCGTGGCGCTCGAGGCCGGAGTCAGGCAACTCGTGCTCACGCATATCAGCTCGCGATACAATCGCGACGCGTCCGAGCTCCTGGCCGAGGCTCGGGCAGTATTTCCTGCCAGTACCATTGCGCGGGACGGGATGGTAGTCGACGTGCCTTACGCCGACGCGGTCAGTGTGCCGGATGTACCCGTATGAGCCGCCGACCGTCCGGGTACGAGCTGGCCCTGCTGGGGCTGGTGCTGCTGGTGTTCCTCTGGTCGGGTGTGGCGCCGCACGACCGCTTCACCTGGATTCTCGAGGTCTTTCCCGTCATGCTCGGCGTTCCGGCTCTGGTGTACGTCTACCCGCGATTCCGCTTTACCCCGCTGGTGTACACTCTACTTGCGGTTCACGCCATCATTCTCATGGTAGGCGGCAAGTACACCTACGCGGAGGTGCCGCTCGGCTTCTGGATGCGCGACGCCTTCGGCTTCGCCCGCAACCACTACGACCGGATCGGTCACCTGGCCCAGGGCTTCGTCCCGGCGATGGTAGCCCGGGAGATCCTGATCCGCCGGTCGCCGCTCAGCGGCAGCCGGTGGCTTCCCTTCTTTGTCATCTGTTTCTGTCTGGCGCTGAGCGCGTTGTACGAATTGATCGAGTTCTGGACCGCGCTGTCTACCGGTGAGGCGGCTGAGGCGTTCCTGGGCACCCAGGGGGATCCGTGGGACACCCAATGGGACATGATGCTGGCCTTGATCGGGGCCGCTCTCGCACTGTTGCTCCTCTCTCGCTGGCACGATCGGCAGCTCGCCCGGATCGAGCTGTCGCCCTAGGGCCAGGCCTGGCCCCGAGCTTGCAGTTTCTTACGTGGCATCACTTTCTGCATCCACTCGCTTTCATTAAATAGGCTCATGGACCATTCGGCTCTGATCCGGCCTTTGCGCTCTACCATGGTTGCGGCATTTCTCACCCTTGGTCTCACCGGGTGCGGCAACGCCCAGGCCGGCGCGGCCCAGGCGGAAGCCGTTGATACGATGGCCCAGGACTGGGAGACTCAGCCTCCGCTGTGGGTTCCCAAGCCGATCCTCATAGCCCGTGCGACTCCGCCGGCTCCGGCCATCAGCGACAGCGCGACCGACTCCACCGAATCCGACTCGACTCGATCTCTGACCGATACCACCCGGCCGATGGACACGGTGAGGATCGATCCGCCGAAGGCCCCATCACGGTCCGATAGCGGAAAGGTCCCGACCCCCAAGGCCAGGAAGCAGCGCTTCAATATCAGCCCCGCGGATTCGGCCCGGTGGCCCGTGCCCTTACCTCCTCCGCTTCCTGGCTCGCTGCTCCCGGAACATCGGATCGTGGCGTTCTATGGGAATCCCCTTTCCAAACGGATGGGGGTCCTGGGTGAGCTGCAGGCGGACACGATGCTGGCCCGGCTCGAACGAACCGCGACCGAGTGGGCCGCCGCCGACAGTGGCCAGAAGGTCCTCCCGGCGCTGCACCTCATTGCCACCGTGGCCCAGGGTTATCCGGGCCCGGCGCGGAAGTACCGTCTTCAGATGCCGGACAGCATCATCGAACGGGTGGCCAACTGGGCGGAGACCCGGGGCTGGGTCCTGATCCTCGACATCCAGCCGGGTCTCAGCTCAGTGGAGGCAGAGCTTCCCTACCTGATCCCGTTCCTCAAGCGCCCCTATGTCCATCTGGCGCTGGATCCGGAATTCGCCATGAAGGATGGCCATCTACCGGGACGGGACTGGATGGGCAACATGGATGCGTCGGAGGTCAATCACGCCGTCGATGTGCTGGCGCGGATCGTCGACGAGCAGCAGCTCCCACCGAAGATGCTGGTGGTGCATCGATTCACCTACAACATGCTCAAGAACGCCTCCCGGATTAAACGGGATCCGCGGGTGCAGGTGGTCATCGACATGGATGGGTACGGCTCACCGGGAAGCAAAATGGGGGCGTATCGGTGGTTCGTCGTCCGGCATCCGGTGCAGTACACCGGGTTCAAGCTGTTCTTCAAGAACGACAAACCGATGCTGAAACCGCAGGAGGTTCTGGAGCTCTATCCCAAGCCGATGTATATCCAGTACCAATAGGGTGGGTGGATACGCGGGTAGACGGGGAAGTGGTACGGGGATCGGAGGAGTTCCAGATGCGTCTCACGAATTTATTACCGGTGATGCTGACTCTATCGTCAGCAGCCGTGCTGCAGACTGTACCTTCTTACCCACCTACTGGCTTACCCGCTCCTCCTTCCATCCAGGATCTCCAATGGCTCGAAGGCACCTGGCGAGGCGAGATCGGAGACCGTCAGTTCGAAGCGCGGTACACCAGTGCCGAGGGCGGGCAGCTCCTCAGCGCGAGCAAGTACACCAAGGATGGACAGCCTGCCGGGTTTGAGTTCGAGCGTTTCGAGGAGCAGGGGGACACCTTGGTCCTGACGCCGTTCCCGGAGGGAAAATCCTCGGTCACGTTCAAGCTCTCGGAGCTCGACTCCAAAAACCGTCGGGCGGTGTTCGAGAATCCGGCGCACGACTTCCCCACGCGCATCAGCTACCAGAGAGTCGCCGATAACAAGCTGCTCATTCTGGTGTCTGGTCCCGGTGAGGACGGGAATGAGCAGGTGCTGACCTACGCGTTGGATCGGAAGCGGTAGGCGAGTAAGGGGGTAAGTGGGTACGTGGGGTAAGAGGGTAAGGGTAGGTCGGCCGGGGGGTACAAGTCCCAGGGAAAAGCCGAACGCCTTCTCACACCGATCTACCCACTTACCCACTTACCTACCTCCCCGCCACCTCCACGTCCGCCGTCTTCCACGCTTTCCTGAAGCGCTCGTCGACTTTGGC
>DASSED010000087.1:0-6899 GCA_035695405.1 Gemmatimonadales bacterium | reverse complement strand
CAGAGAGATCCTTCGCTTCGCTCAGGATGACAATCCCGCCGTCCCGCCGTCAGTAGTTGGTGAACAACAAGTGATTGTTGCTGGTCTTCGAGCTGGTCACGATCCCCTTGGTGGTGTTGCTGAAAAGCGCATCACGCACGGTCTGGGGGCTGGCCGTGGGGTTGCTCTGGAGGTAGAGCGCGGCCACCCCTGCCGTATGGGGCGTGGCCATGGAGGTGCCGCTGATGGTATTGGTCGCGGCGTCGCTGGTGTTCCAGGCGGAGGTGATGCCGACGCCAGGAGCGAACCAGTCGACACAGTTCCCGTAGTTGGACCAGGACGCCTTCCGGTCGTTCTGGTCGGTGGCGCCGATCGTCATCGCCTGAGGCACCCGGGCTGGCGAGGTCCTGCAGGCATCCCGTGCGATTCCGAAGGCGTTGCCGTTGCCGGCTGCAATGGCGGTGGCCACACCCGAAGCGATCATCCGCTTAACCGCATCATCCACCGAGGTGTTAGTGCCGCCGCCCAATGACATATTGGCCACCGCCGGGCTGGCGTGGTTCGCCGTGACCCAGTCGAGCCCTGCGATCACGCCGCTCCAGGAGCCCGATCCACCGCAATCCAGGACCCGCACCGCCACCAGTGAGATCCCCTTCGCAACGCCATACGTCGTGCCGCCGATAGTCCCGCCCACGTGAGTGCCGTGGCCATTGCAGTCGTCGGCCGATCCGCCGTCCACCGCGTCGTATCCGCTGCTGGCTCGCCCGCCGAACTCTCCATGGCTAAAGCGAAGACCCGTGTCGATGATGTACGCCGTCACTCCGGCTCCGGTGTTGGTATAGCTGTACGTGGTGCTGAGCGGGCGGCTCCGCTGGTCTACCCGGTCCAGTCCCCAGGTGGCTCCCGTCTCGGTGCTCACGATGGTGGCGATCCCGTCGGCCTCAACGCGGGTGACCCGGCTGTCCCGGAGCAACCCCGAGCGGGCGGCGTCGGAGATCCGTCCGGCAAAGCCGTTCAGCGCGTGGGTGTAGACGTAGTCGGGACGAATCCCGTGTTCCCGGGCTACAGCGGAAGGGTTGGCTCGAGGGGCCAGGGTCACGATGAAGCGGCCGCGGACCTGGGGAGCCTGTCCGGTGACAGCGACGAGTGCTGCCGCCGGGGCGGATTCCGGCGCCGTGCTGGCGGCCGAGTTGGGAGCGGAGGGTGGTGCCTCACTACAGGCAGCGAGAGCCCAGCCGAGCGCGGCCAGGGCCACTACACGAGGGTGCATGCTTCGACTCCTGCAATTTGTGGGAGGGCCGTTCTCCCGCGCCGGCCGGGGCGGGAAGGAGCCGGGCCAAGAGAGTCAAAACCGGCCGATACCAGAAACGGTTCCCGGCCGGGGGCTCCCCAGATTCAGTCCATGTTGATCAAAAAATCGTCCGGGAGTGCCGCGGGTGTTACGATGGCGTGAGGTACCCCGCTTCGCAAGGCTCCGGTTCCAGGATCTAATCTGCAGCTCCTGCTGTTATAGTTCTGTCTCCCATGGAAGTGAGCCGGGTATGGGTCTCTCGCTGAACAGGTCTGCCGTTTACATCATCTTGTCATTGCTGGGGTTGGGCCTTATCGGCTCGGCGCTCATCGGAGCCGCCCCGGGCCGCAACACCAGCTTTGCGCCTCTCCCGCTGCCTTCCGCGGGCCAGAAGGTGGCCACCTTTGCCGGTGGCTGCTTCTGGTCGATGCAGAAGGCGTTCGACGGCGTTCCCGGTGTCGTCGCCACTACCGCTGGTTATGCCGGCGGCACCAAGGCCAATCCGGGCTACGAGGAGGTCGAAACCGGCCGGACCGGTCACGCCGAGTCGGTCCAGCTGATCTACGATCCGGCCAAGATCTCCTATAAGCGGTTGCTGGACATCTATTGGCACCACATCGACCCGCTCACGGTGAACCGGGCGTTTTGTGACCGCGGGCCCCAGTACCGCTCGATCATCTTCTACGGCGACCCCGAGCAGCAGAAGGCGGCCGAGGAATCGAAGCGGGCGCTGGACCAGTCGCATCGCTTCAAGACCAAGATCGTGACCGCCATCGAGCCGGCGACCAAATTCTATCCGGCCGAGGAGTACCATCAGCAGTTCTACAAGAAGAACCCCGGGCACTACGAGGCGTATCGGATCGGGTGCGGGCGGGATGAGAGGATAAGGGAGTTATGGGGAGACATATCGAGTCGGGAGTCAGGAGTCGGGAGTCAGGTGGCAGGAGCGCATCAATGAGACTCGCGACCGCCTTGGGTATTACCCTCGCCATTTGTCTCGGACCCCTGACTCCCGACTCCGGACTCCTGACTTCCACGGCTGCCGCACAATCCCAACCTACAGCAGGATGGAACCCAGTGACCTTCAAGAAGCCCAGTGATTCCGAGCTCAAGCGGACGCTCAGCCCGGAGCAGTACCAGGTGACCCAGCACGAGAACACCGAGCCGCCGTTCCGCAATGAATACTGGAACAACCACGAGGCGGGGATCTACGTGGACGTCGTTTCCGGCGAGCCCCTGTTCAGCTCGCTCGACAAGTACGACTCGGGCACCGGCTGGCCCAGCTTCACCAAGCCGCTGGAGCCGGCGAATATCGAAACCAAGACCGACCACAAGCTGTTCGCCGAGCGGACCGAAGTGCGGTCGGCCCATGCCGACTCACACCTGGGCCACGTGTTCGACGACGGCCCCAAGCCCACCGGCCTCCGCTACTGCATGAACTCGGCGGCACTTCGATTCATTCCGGTGGATAAGCTGGAGGCGGAAGGGTACGGCAAGTACCTCTCGCTGTTCCAGAAGGCCGATAAGCCGGTCGAGGCAGCCAAGAAATAAACTTCAAACATCTCCTGGATCCCGATCATTTTTGATCGGGGATGTCATCGAGCGCCGCAGCAGCCACGCGGCGCTCTTTTGTTCGATCCGTACCGCCGTCGCTAGCAACTCTTTTCGATCGCAACACGTCAAACGCCTGATGCAATCCCCACTTTACCGATACTGGTGGGTAAGTGCCGCGGCGCTCCTCCTGCTCGGGCCTCCGCCGGCTGGTGCCCAGAGCGCCCGCTCCGGAACCGAACGGGGCTATCTGGCCGGCCGCCGGCTGCTCGATGCCGCCATCCGCGCCACCGGGGACTCGGCTGCCTTGGCCCAGCTCGGCACTCTCGCCACCTCGTTCTGCGCCCGCGCCGTAGAGATCGGCCAAAGCGCGGCTCCCGACGCTCCGTACGACACCATCTCCGCTGTGGGACAGCGGATCTACGACCTGGCCCGCCATCGGTATGCCCAAGACTGGTCCACCGAATTTCGGGGCGGAATACCTCTCGCGCTGCACGAGACCGTGACCGACAGCGCTGCCTATTCGACCGATCTCCGGGGCGGGGTGGTGTTCTTGGTCGCGCCCAGTGGATTGTCTGCCAGCCAGCGACGAGTGGAGGACAACGCGCCTTATGCGCCGCTGATTCTCCTAGACCGGGCTCGGCGGAATGCGGCGACCCTCCGGCTGGTCCGCGGTGGGAGCGGGATCCCGGGGACCGATGCGGCGCTCTTCTCCGATCGTGGGTTCCTCCTCACCCTCAGCTTCGATCGCAGCACCCACCTCTTGGTGAGCGCCGACGCGCTGGTGGACAACTGGGAGGTGGGATTGGCGCCACTCCGCTTCCAGTTTCGCGACTACCGCCGCGTCGGCTCGGTCCGGCTGGCGGGACGAGTCACCACTTGGTTCCGGGGTGGTCTCCTGACCGACGTCACCTTTCCCGATCTGGTCCGCACCGGGACAACTCCCGCGAATGTGTTTCCACCCGCAGTCCCGACTCCCGACTCCCGACTCCCGACTCTGACCGATACCATCACCGTCGGCGGCCAGCCGAGCATTACCATCGACACCGTGGCGCCGCATGTCGTCGCTGTGCGCTACGGACAGACGGCGGGGCCCAACTTCGGCTACAACCCTCCGTTCGCCTATGTCCAGCTTCTGGTCGAGCTGAAGGACCGGCTCCTGCTGGTCGACACCCCCTGGTATCCCAGCGTGCAGCAGTCGGCTATAGCCACGATGCGGACGCTCTTTCCCAGCAAGCCAGTGGGCGTCGTCAGCTTCACCCATTACCACTCGGATCACCTCGGCGGGCTCCGGCCTTACATCGAGGCGGGAGCGACGTTCGTCACCACGCCGGGGAACCGCCGGCTGATCGCGCGAGTGGCCCGGACGGCGCACCCGTCGGACGCGCACCAGCCCGCCCTGGTGCCGAAGATCGAGACCTTTACCGGCTCGCGGACCATCGACGATCCCGCCGCGCCGGTCGAGCTGCATGAGATCGGAGGAGCTCATGCCGACGAGATGGTGGTCGCCTGGCTACCCCGGCAGCAGGTCCTCTTCACCGCCGATCTGTTCGGGATCTTTCCGGCACGGGGTGGCCCCGGTGGGCTCTATGAGGAAGAGCGGTCCCTCGCGCGGTACGTGCGAGAGCAGGGTTGGAAGGTCCAGAAGGTGGTGAGCGGGCATGGTGCAATCAGCGACGGTGCCGAGCTGGAGCGGGCCCTGGAGTCAGCCCCGGCCGCGACCGTGGGCAGCAGGGTGCCCGTCCCCGCCTGCCGGTAGTCGGGGGGAAACTCGACCGGCCCGGCAATCGTCTATTTTTGCAGGGGCTCGAGACCTATCCGCTGAGCCCGTCACCTCCTTTCAATCGAGAGGTCTCATGTTCTCTCGCCTAGTTCGTATGCCGCTCATGACCCTGGTGGTCTCGGCGACCGCAGGACCGCTTCTTGCCCAGTCGAGCCCGCCGCCCGCGCCCAAGCGCGAGGTGGCCGACACCTACTTCGGCCAGGTCATCCGCGACCCCTATCGCTGGATGGAGACACCGGTGGGGAAGAACCCGGAGTTCATGGCCTGGCTCAAGCAGGAGAACGCCTACACCCGCGAGGTGCTCGACCGCCTGCCCGAGCGCCCCGCGCTCCAGGCTCGGCTCGCCCAGCTGGCCGACGTCACCACGGCGGTCTCGAGTCTCACCTCCGCCGACCGCCAGTGGTTCTATCTCAAGCTGGAGCCAGGGCGGCAGGTGCCCAAGCTCTACCAGCGCGACCTCGCCACCGGGCGTGACCGGATGCTGCTCGACCCGGACACCCTCCCCAAGCCGGAAGGGAGCCACTGGTCCATCGACTACCTGGTCCCCACGCCGGACGGGAAGTTGGTGGGCTACGGCGCCTCACTGGGCGGGTCCGAGCACACCACCCTCCATCTGATGGACCCGGCGAAAGGCCGAGTCCTTCCGGACTCGATCTCCCGGGTGCAGTTCGGGATCGTCAACTGGGAGCCTGACGGTCGCGCCTTCTACTACAACCGGCTCAACGCCGCGGGCGACACCAACCCGTCGCTCCGCTACCGCAACAGCGCCACTTTCCGCCACGTGCTGGGCCAGCCGGTCGAGCGCGACCAGCTGGTACTCGGCCCCGGTTCCACCCCCGGCGTCGAGATCGGGCCGGACGATTTCCCGGTCGTCGGACCAGTCGAGGGCTCGCCCTTCGTCTATGCCCTGATCCTGCACGGGGTGAAGAACGAGATCACCCTGTACGCCGTCAAGAAGGGAGAGGTGCGCGGGACGCAGACCGCATGGCGTAAGCTGGTGGACGTGGACGACGGCGTCACCGGTGTCGACTTCCACGGCTCGGATGTCTACCTGCTCACTCACAAGGACGCGCCCCGGTTCAAGGTGCTCCGGATCAGGGCCGATGCGCCCGATCTGAGCCAGGCCGAGGTGGTGGTGCCGGAGCAGCGGGGCGTGCTCACCACCGTCTCGGTGGCCAAGGATGCGCTGTACGTGCGGGAGCTCGAGGGTGGCATCGGACGAGTGCGACGGGTTCCCTTCGGCCAGCGCGGCGGCACCAGGATCCGGCTCCCCTCGGATGGCGCCATCCCGACCATCGTGGTGGACCGGCGGAAAGCCGGAGTGATCTTCCCGCTCGAGTCCTGGACCCGGTCACAGCTCTGGTATCAGTACACACCGGGGCAGCAGCCGACCGATACTCGGCTGGTCCCGCCGGCCAAGGTGGATGTGTCGGGCTACGAGTCGGTGGAGACCGAGGTGCCGAGTCACGACGGGGTGAAGGTGCCGCTCTCGATTGTCTACCGAAAGGGCCTCAAGAAGGACGGCAATCATCCGCTGCTGCTGGATGGCTACGGCGCTTACGGTATAACGTACGATCCCAACTTCAGCCCCTCGCGCCTGGCCTGGCTGGAGCGGGGCGGAGTCTTCGCGGTGGCGCACGTGCGGGGCGGGGGCGAGTACGGCGAGGACTGGCACCAGGCCGGGCAGAAGGCCACCAAGCCGAACACCTGGAAAGACTTCATCGCCTGCGCCGAGTATCTGGTCAAAGAGGGCTACACCTCGCCGGAGCATCTCGCCGGCATGGGTGGCAGCGCCGGCGGCATTCTCATCGGCCGGGCGATGACCGAGCGGCCCGACCTGTTCCGCGCCGCGGTGCCACGGGTTGGGGCGATGAACGCGATCAGGGCGGAGCACGAGCCGGGCGGCCCGGCCAACATCCCCGAGTTCGGGACGGTGACGAAGGAGGATGAGTTCAAAGCGTTGCGGGAGATGGACGCGGTGGCCCACGTGAAGGACGGGGTGCGCTACCCGGCGGTGCTGCTCACGGCGGGGATCAACGATTCGCGGGTGGAGCCCTGGCAGCCGGCCAAGATGACGGCGACGCTGCAGGAGCACAGCACTCCGGACCGCCCGGTGCTGCTCCGGGTGGCGTTCGACGCCGGTCACGGCATGGGGCTCACCAAGGATCAGCGGGTCGCCGAGATGGCGGATATTTACAGCTTCCTGTTGTGGCAACTGGGAGGGAAGGAGCCGGCGGTGCCGTAAGGCGGACAGGCGGACAGGCGGACAGGCGGGAGATAAGGGTACAAAAGAAC
>DASSED010000086.1:0-4159 GCA_035695405.1 Gemmatimonadales bacterium | reverse complement strand
CGAGTCCCCGGAGTACGGCATATCCACGCGATTCATCTATACCGTCAGCCTGGCCACTATCTGGTCTCGACGGGAGACGGCAGCAAGCGACTGGATTTGTGGGCGGTGCTGAATGGCGCGCCGCGCTTCATGAAGCCAATTCAAGAACGCCTAGCCGGCTACACCGCGGCTGCCAAAGTAAATGATGAGTATTACTTCGGGAGTGATTTCAGCGGCCGACCCAACTATATCGGGACTTTGAGGGGACGAAAGTATTTCTTTCCCAGAAAAGCCTATAAGCTCTTCGTCAGCCAGTTCCATCCCTACTTGGATCGCTACATCCTGGCAATCAACTGTGAGCTTCCCGCGGCGGATGCTCGAAAAACCCTATCTGTCTTTGACACGGTCCACCAGAAATTCATCTTCTGCGACTACTGCTCCGGAGCAGACCCGGCGCCGCTCACCGCAAGGCATGCCGCGCCCAACGAGGTCCTCAGCCGGACGCCCGTCGTTGGCTGGTCCATGATGGTGCGGCTGGGAAGGCTCCTGAGGAGATATGCCGTCCTTACCGGCTTCTTGACCAACGGCTATCTGGCTTCTACGTTTAGCGATCTGTGCCCTCTAACGGGGGCTTTGCTTTCTTAGCCAAGGAATTATGCCGACCATCAATCAGCTCATCCGGCGCGGCCGGAAGGATGTCGAAGCCAAGGATAAAGCCCCGGCCCTCCGATCCAACCCGCAAAAGCGAGGCGTGTGCACCCGGGTCTACACCACCACTCCGAAGAAGCCTAATTCGGCGCTCCGGAAGGTGGCTCGCGTACGTTTGACCAACGGCTTCGAGGTCACCGCTTATATACCGGGTGAGGGCCACAATCTTCAGGAACACTCCATCGTGCTGATCCGTGGCGGCCGGGTGAAGGATCTCCCCGGAGTTCGCTACCACATCGTGCGCGGCACGCTCGACTCGGCTGGGGTCAACGATCGGCGGCAGAGCCGGTCGAAGTACGGTGCCAAGCGTCCCAAGGCCGGCGGAGGCACCGCCGCGAAGGGGGCTAAACAGTGAGCCGCCGCAACAAGGCTATCAAGCGGCCGGTACCGCCTGATCCCCGCTACGACAGCCAGACGGTGTCAAAGTTCGTCAACAATCTGATGTATGAAGGCAAGAAGAGTGTCGCGGAGGGGATCTTCTATACCGCCATGGATCTGATTGAGGAGCGCACGGGTCAGCCGGGCGTATCGGTCTTCAAACAGGCCGTGAACAACGCCAAGCCCACACTGGAAGTGAAAAGCCGCCGGGTGGGTGGTGCCTCGCTCCAGGTTCCCGTGGAAGTCCGTCCCGACCGCAGGACGGCGCTGGCCATGCGGTGGATCATCTCGTTCTCGCGGGCCCGCACCGAAAAGACCATGGCCGAACGGCTGGCCGCCGAGCTGATTTTGGCCTCGAAGGGTGAGGGAAACACGATTAAGAAGAAGGAAGACACTCATCGGATGGCGGAAGCCAACCGGGCGTTTGCGCATTACCGCTGGTAGCGGGAACCAGCCAGCCGGGAATCCAGGAAGGGGCGCTGACTCTTGGCGCCCTTTTTCGTGGCCTGATGAGGTCCGGTTCTCGGGTAGAGTGGGAGTGTTGACACGAGCGCCTAAGCCACTATTTTACTCCGGCTTGGCGCTTTTTGCACCAGCAACATCGGATCATGTGACCCCGGACCGACAGGGCCATCTCTGATCCCCTAATGAACAACGCGTGGGGTCCTTGTGGGCCCTCATCCCAGAGGCGTAAGCCCGGATGTGCGCGGAGCGATACCACGGGAACAGATCCCGGTCGGTCGCCCCGCTTTTTCGTTACTAGAGACTGACATGGCCCGACAGACTTCCCTCGATCGCTATCGTAACATCGGCATCATGGCGCACATCGATGCCGGAAAAACGACTACGACCGAGCGGATCCTCTACTACACCGGCAAGAACTACAAGATCGGTGAGGTGCACGAGGGCGCCGCCACGATGGATTGGATGGAGCAGGAGCAGGAGCGCGGGATTACCATCACCTCGGCTGCCACGACCTGCTTCTGGAACCGGAACGGCACTCCCTACCGCATCAACATCATCGATACCCCGGGTCACGTCGATTTTACCGTCGAAGTCGAGCGCTCCCTTCGGGTGCTCGACGGAGCGGTTACCCTGCTCGATTCGGTTGCCGGCGTAGAGCCGCAGACCGAGACGGTGTGGCGCCAAGCTGATCGCTATGGGGTACCCCGGCTCATTTTCGCCAACAAGATGGATCGGGTAGGGGCCGACTTCGATCGCTGTCTGTCGATGATTCGGGATCGGCTCACCAAGAAAGCGTATCCCATCCAGATTCCCGTGGGCTCGGGTGAGATGTTCACCGGTCACATCGACGTCCTTCGCCGTGTCGAGGTGGTCTTCGATGAGGAGACCCTGGGGAAGACGTTCACCGAGCTTCCGGTGCCCGATCAGTATAAGGAAAAGGTCGAAGCTGCCCGACATGAGGTGATCGAGGCCGCGGTTGAGCATGACGAGGAGCTGCTCGAGAAGTATCTGGGTGGTGCTGAGTTGAGCTACGAAGAGATTCAGCGGGCCATTCGGAAGGCCACGGTCAGCGGCTCGATTGTGCCGGTGCTGTGTGGCGCTTCCTTCAAGAACAAAGGCGTCCAGGCACTGCTCGACGCCGTGATCGATTACCTGCCGAGCCCGACCGACATTCCCGCGATCAAGGGTCACCTTCCGCTGCACGACGATACCCGCATCGAGCGCTGTGCCTCCGATGCGGAGCCGTTTTCGGCGCTGGCTTTCAAGGTGGCGACCGATCCATACGTCGGCCGTTTGACCTTCTTCCGGGTGTACTCCGGCTCGCTCAAGTCCGGGAGCTACGTCTACAACAGCACCAAGGACCGGAAGGAGCGGATCGGTCGGCTGCTCCAGATGCATGCCAACAAGCGGGACGAGATCGAAGAAGTGCTGGCCGGTGACATCGCGGCCGCCATCGGGCTCAAGGACACGCGCACGGGTGACACCCTGTCCGATGAAGACAAGCCGATCATCCTCGAGGCGATGAAGTTCCCCAATCCTGTGATCGACGTCGCCATCGAGCCTAAAACCAAGGCCGACCAGGACAAGCTCGCCACGGCATTGCAAAAACTTCAGGAAGAAGATCCTACCTTCCGCGTGCGTTCCGACCAGGAGACGGGGCAGACCATCATCGCGGGCATGGGTGAGCTGCATCTCGAGATCCTGGTGGACCGGATGAAGCGGGAGTTCAAGGTCGAAGCGAATGTCGGCAAGCCGCAGGTGGCGTTCCGGGAGACGATCCGGAAGCTGGTGACGAATGTCGAGGGCAAGTTCATTCGTCAATCGGGCGGAAAGGGCCAATATGGCCACGTGGTGATCAACTTTGAGCCAACTCCGCCCGGTGGTGGATTCGTGTTCGAGGACAAGATCGTGGGCGGGGTGGTTCCGAGGGAGTTCATCAAACCGGTCGAAGCGGGTATCCGGGAGGCGCTCGAGAACGGGGTCTTGGCCGGCTATCCGATGGTCGACGTGAAAGCCACGTTGGTCTTCGGCAGCTACCACGACGTCGATAGCTCGGAAATGGCATTCAAGATCGCCGGGTCCATGGCGGTCAAAGAGGCAGCCCGCAAGGCCAATCCCGTGCTGCTCGAGCCGGTCATGGAAGTCGAAGTGGTCACTCCGTCCGACTTCCTGGGTGATGTGATCGGCGACCTCTCCAGCCGGCGAGGCAAGATCGGCGGCATGACCCAGCGGGGTGACGCACAAGTGGTCGCCGCAGACGTGCCTCTTGCCGAGATGTTCGGTTACTCGACTCAGCTCCGCAGCATGACCCAGGGTCGCGCGGTGTACTCGATGCAGTTTGATCACTACGAGGAAGTGCCGAAGAACATCGCGGAGCAGATCATTAGTAAGGCGAAGAGCTAAAGAGTCGGGAGTCAGGGTCGGGAGCGTGGTTCCCGGCCGATGCGACTCCAGATTCCCGACTCCCGACTCTGACTTTAGGGAACAAGACCATGGCCAAGGCCAAATTTGAGCGTACCAAGCCGCATGTGAACGTGGGGACGATCGGGCACGTGGACCACGGGAAGACGACGTTGACGGCGGCGATCACGGCGATCCAGGCGAAGAAGGGGCTGGCGCAGTTTACGGC
>DASSED010000085.1:0-9922 GCA_035695405.1 Gemmatimonadales bacterium | reverse complement strand
TCCTGGTCTGGCTCACCTCGCGGGGGCCGGTGTTCTACTCCCAGGTGCGAGTCGGGCTCGACCGGCGCCGGCCCGCCCGGGTGGCTCAGAACCATCGCCGGGAACGCGACCTCGGTGGACGCCCCTTCACCATCTATAAGTTCCGCACCATGTGGGTCGATGCCGAGCACCAGAGTGGCGCGGTCTGGGCTCAGCAGCGCGACCCCCGGGTCACCCCGGTGGGCCGGCTCCTGCGCCAGTATCGCCTGGACGAGCTGCCCCAGCTCTTCAACGTGCTCAAGGGCGAGATGAACATCGTGGGTCCCCGGCCCGAGCGCCCCACCATCTTTGCCGAGCTCCGCGAGCATATCGCCGAGTACCCGCTGCGTCAGCGGGCCAAGCCGGGGATCACCGGGTTGGCCCAGATCAACCACCACTATGACCGCTCGCTGGAGGATGTGCGGACCAAGGTGCATTACGACCTGGAGTACATCCGCCGCCAATCGGTGGCCGAAGACCTCCGCATCATGCTCAAGACCGTGCCGGTCGTCCTTCTCCGCCGCGGAGGTTGGTAGCGTCTCGTAACGCCAGCCCGAGGTCGTTGCGTACGAACCACAATGCTGCCGCGCGACCAGCTCCCCACTCCCAGCCGTGACCTGCGGACTCATTACCTTTCAACAACTTAATGAACGCTTCAGCCCAGCCCTCGGCGGAATGACGATTGCTGAGAGGGCAGTGAAAGCGATCTGTGACAAAACCTCATGGTGAGATTGGACGTGCCCTCCGAATCCCAGCGCTTCCGCGGTGATCCCGTTCTCTCGGTCGTCGCCCCACTGTACAACGAGTCGGAGAATGTCCGGCCGCTGGTGGAGTGGATTCTCGAGGCACTCAAGTCTTACCCGTTCGAGTTCGAAATCCTGCTGGTCGATGACGGGAGTCGCGACGACACCTGGGAGCAGGTGCGCGCGGTCGCCGCAGATCCTCGGGTACATGGTCTTCATCTGGGGATGAATGTCGGCCAGACCGCAGCCATGATGGCCGGCTTTGATCATGCCCGGGGCCGGGTCATCGTATCCCTCGATGGAGATCTGCAGAACGATCCTCGGGATATTCCGGCGCTCATAGCCAAGCTCGATGAAGGCTATGATCTGGTATGTGGGTGGAGGCGGCAACGCCAGGATAAGCTGCTGCTGCGCAAAGTGCCCTCCTGGGTGGCGAACCGGTTGATCCGCCGTTTGACGGGTGTGCCTATTACCGATAACGGCTGCTCCCTCAAGGCATACCGCAGGGAGTTGCTTGACCGCATCCCGCTCTACGCCGAGCAGCACCGCTTTATACCCGCCCTCTCGGCCAATGTGGGAGCCCGGATAGCAGAGATGCCGGTGCGTCACCACGCTCGCCGGTTCGGCGAGAGCAAGTATGGAATATCCCGAACGCTGAAGGTCCTGGTGGACCTGTTAACCCTCAAGATGATCACTACCTTCCGGTCACGTCCGCTGCTCGGTTTCAGCGTTGCCGCCGCACCCGCCATGGGTGTGGGGGTCGCCTTCGGGGCGCTGTGGCTGCTCACCCTGGGCTTCGGGCCGGACAAGGCGAATGCGCTGGTCTTTCCCGGGGCCGCCCTGCTCGGGATCGGTGTGGCGTTTTATCTCTTCATGTTGGGCCTGGTCGCTGAGGTGGCGCTCAGCAGCGAGCGAGGGCATGCCAATGACACTCCCACCGCCTCGGAGATCAGCTAAATGGCCGCACAGGGGACACTGATGGAACCGCTGACGCAGGACGCCAGCTCCTCGGGCGCCAAGTTGGGCTTGATCTCCGTGGTGATACCCGTCGTCGAGCGGGCCGATGACCTCTTGTCGGTCTACCATGCATTCGCCCACGAGCTGGAGGACCGGGCTCCGGAATACGAGTTCCTCTTCGTATTCGACGGCCGATTCAACCCTCCCGAGGAGCTGGCGGCTCTCAGCCGGAAGACGCCCGGGGTCCGGATACTTCGCTTTGCTCGGGAGTTCGGCGAGACGGCCGCGCTACGGATCGGGATCGAGAAGAGCCGCGGAGATCTCATCCTTACCTTGCCGGCGTACTTCCAGGTTCTGCCGCAGGGACTCGGCCTGTTGCTGGACGCGATCGAGAGCGGAGCGGACATCGCGGTGGCCAATCGCTCGCCCCGCCTGGACAGCTGGCTCAATCGGATGCAGTCGAGAGCCTTTCACCGAATGGTCGGTGGCGTCACCAACCAGCAATTTCACGATATGGCGTGCGGTGTTCGGGCCATGCGTCGGGTGGTGGCGGAGTCCATTCCTCTCTATGGCGACCTCCACCGGTTCATTCCGGCTCTCGCCTTACGTGAGGGATACCGGGTAGAAGAGGTTTCGGTCCCCCAGCACCCGAAAGACGCCCGGACCCGCGTCTACCGTCCCGGGGTTTATTTCCGGCGGATCCTCGATATCGCGGCCTTCTTCTTTCTGGCCAAATTCACGGAAAAGCCACTCCGGTTTTTTGGACTGATTGGGTCCGTCTTTCTGGCCGCCGGCGTGGTCCTGAATCTGGTGCTCCTGGTCCAGCGGGTTGAGGGGCAAGGGATTGCAAATCGACCCGCACTGCTGCTGGCGGTGCTGCTCCTGGCTCTGGGAGTCCAGCTCATCGGACTGGGTTTGGTGGGAGAGATCATCGTGCATCTGCGAGCCCCTCACCGGCGGGCCTATCGGGTTCGCGAGCGGGTTTGAGCGATACCACCATGCTCGAGCTCGTCAATCTGGCGGGTTCCTACCGGCTCAGGCTGTTTCACCTCCCTGGCAATGCGCCGCGATCTTACTCGTCTGGCTGAGACGAGGTTCGACCTTCTCGTTATCGGAGCCGGCATACATGGAGCGTGTGCCGCATGGGATGCCGCTCTGCGCGGGCTCTCGGTAGCGGTCGTGGATCAAGGCGACTTCGGGGCAGCAACGTCCGCCAACTCGCTCCGCATCATTCACGGTGGCTTGCGCTATCTCGCTCGAGGCGATCTCGCTCGTACCCTCGAGTCCACCCGGGAGCGTACGGCGCTACTCCGCATCGCTCCCAGTCTGGTCCAGCCGCTCCCTGTCCTGGTGCCGACATTCGGCCATGGTTTTCATAGCCGGACGGCGCTTCGGGCAGCGCTTGCCCTCAATGACACCCTCTCGCTCTTTCGCAATCGAACCCTTCCGGATGATCGTGCGATTCCGCCCGGCCGGATACTATCCCGAGCGGAGTGCCTCGATCTGTTCCCCGCCTTTGACTCCGATGAAGTCACGGGCGGTGCCCTCTGGTATGATGCCCGGATGACCCATCCGGAGCGTCTCACCTTGAGCTTCGTGCGGTCCGCTGCAGACCGGGGCGCCGCGGTAGCCAACTACGTGCGGGCGGAACGGCTGCTGATCGAAGGCGATAGTGTCTCCGGAGCCTCTGTGGTAGACGTTGGGTCCGGAGAGGTGTTTGCCATTCAGGCCCGAACCGTTCTGGTCGCTGCCGGCCATTGGACCCAGGGCATCATCCGAGCAACGAGAGCAGACCACGGGGGAAAGGCGCCTCGCACCCATGCTCTGGGCGTCAACGTCATCCTGGGCAAATCTCTGGCTACTGTTGCCGTGGGAATCCAGGCCCGGAGCATGGCCGATCGCGATCCGGTGTGCGGGGGAGGGCGGTTCCTGTTTTTGGCACCCGCTGGCAACACCACCATGTTGGGTACATGGTATGGCCTCACGGAGTGGTCTCACAGTCAAACGATGGCCGAGCGGGGGGCGCGGGAGCTAGTGCGCGAGCTGGTGGAGGCCTGCCCCGACATAGATGTTGGAAACCACGATATCGTGCGCTGGCAATTCGGATGGCTACCGCTCAAGGCCGGCAATGAGCCCGGGCGCCCCGACGCGCTAGCGGACCGGGCTAGGGTGCTGGATCACGGTGCCAGCCACGGAATTCGACATCTTTTCTCAGTGGAAGGGGTAAAGTACACCACGGCTCGGGCCGTCGCCCAGCGAGTGGTGGACCGAATCGTGGCCCATCTGGGGCGCCCATCAATCCCGTGTCGAACTGGCGAGGTACTGCTGAACACCGGTAGGTCTTTACTGGGGAGCCCGGCCCAGGCAGTACGAGAGGAGATGGCCATCAAGCTCACGGATTTCATCTTCCGTCGCACTGACATGGGCACACCAACGGGCCCAAAACGAGCTATGGTTCAAGACGCGGCGCGCCTCATGGGAGCAGAGCTGGGGTGGGACACCGGCCGGCGGGAAAGCGAGGTCGAAGAGGTTATGCGTCAGATCGAGGCTGCTACAACCCTGGAGGCAGTGGGGTGAGAATTCTGGTGCTGGCGCCTCACCCTTTCTTTCAGGCCCGCGGGACTCCACTCGCGGTTCGCCGAGTGCTGGAGTTTCTGAGCGCTCGAGGACATCAGCTCGACCTGTTGACGTTTCATGAGGGCGAGGATGTCGACATCCCCAACTGCCGAATTCACCGCATTGTCAAACCCGTGGGTATCCGCAACATCCGACCGGGATTTTCCTTCAAGAAGGTGGTATGTGATGTCCTGATGTTCGGAAAGTGCCTCCGTATGGTGCGACATAATCGGTATGACCTGATTCACGCCGTCGAGGAATCGGCCTTCATCGCTGCCGCCATGCAGCGGCTCACCGGGATCCCCTACGTCTACGATATGGATTCATCGCTGGCGGAACAGTTGGTGGATGCCTATCCCAGCCTTCAGTTCGCCTTCAACACGCTCCGCCGTTGTGAAGCTCTCGCAGTTCGGCGGAGCCTGGGTGTCCTGACCGTGTGCGCCGCCCTGGAAGATGTGGCACACGGACATGCTCCCGACAAACCTATCGGTCGAGTGGAAGATACCACCCTGCTGGGGAGCGATCCGGTGATCGGAGGAAACGGCTCCGATGACGGGTTGCCAGCCGGGGTGGGTCCCGTTCCTCTGGCCATGTATGTCGGTAATCTCGAGCACTATCAGGGGATCGATTTGCTGCTCCAAGGATTCCGCCACGCATTGGCCCGCGTGCCGCAGGCAAATCTGATCATCGTGGGTGGGTTACAGGAGGACATTGCCTATTATCGTCGCCGGGCCACCCAGCTGGGAGTGAACTCTCAAGTCCATTTTCTGGGTCCTCGGCCGATTGCCTCGCTGAGTGTTTTGCTGAAACGAGCTGACGTATTGGTCTCCCCGAGGCTCAAGGGGCTCAACACTCCAATGAAGATCTACTCCTACCTCGACTCCGGAACCGCGGTGCTGGCCACTCGGCTTCGGACCCATACCCAGATTCTGGATGATCACACCGCCTACCTGGTAGCACCGGAACCGGAGGCGCTCGGGAACGGCCTGGCGGACCTGCTCAGCGATCCTGGCTTACGCCAGCGCCTGGCCAGCCAGGCCAAGGCGTACGTGCAGCAAGAGTTCACGCCTGAAGCCGCTGAGCGAAAGCTGGGCTCCTTCTACAGCAAGATGGAGTTGAAGGCCGCCGAGGTTGGCGCGTGAGGAGACTCATCAAGCTTTGGCATTCCCCGACCCTGCGAACCGCTGTGGTCTATGCCGCTTCCGGATTGGGCTTCTCGGGCGCCAATCTGATTCTGGCCCGAGTGCTCCCCACTGAGGAATACGCTCTATTCACGCTCGCAATCGCCCTCGTCAACCTGGCATTCGCTCTGGGCCCTCTCGGCTTGGACGGCGTCGTGAACCGGCGTCACCTCGAGGCTGGACCGCGGCTGCTGCATCGAACCTTGGCTGCTTCATGCCTGGTGGGTCTGGTCTTTGTCGCCATTGCTGCGGTGGGCTATCACATGGCACCGCTGGTCCTGCTTTTGTTGTTTCTTTCGACTGTGGCCGGCGGGGCCATGGCGGTTGCTGGAGCGCAATTTCAGGCCGAACAAAGATTCGGCCTGTCGCTCTTTCTGACCCAGAGTCCCAACCTCTCACTTCTCGTCGCCGCGGTGGCAGTGGTGCTGGTGCACGGTCACGTCGCTTCCCTGCCCCTGGCGATCGCTACCGTGGGGTTTGTCATTGCTGCGCTCTGCGGCTGGTGGATCCTGTTTCGCGAGCGGCACTCCAAGCTTACGCGCGAGACCTGGTTTCCCTGGAGCGAGGCCCTCTCCTTCGCCGGTCTCAGTACCGCGGGACTGCTTCTGATCCAGCTCGATCGGCTGATCATCCCCCACGTGCTGCCGCTGGAGGACCTCGCCACCTACGGCGTGCTGGCTGCAATTGCCGGATCGCTCTTCCGGGTACTCCAGATGGGTGTGGGGTACACCCTCATTCCTCGGCTCCGGGCAGCCGGCAGTGTACTGGAGCGTCGGCGGCTGATCACCCATGAGGCCAAGTTGGTCGGCGCGGTGGTGGCCGCCGGCTCGGTCTTCATATGGCTGGTGACCCCCTTGGTCGAACGTTTGCTGTTGCAGGATAAATATCACCTCACCGGATATCTTCTCTTGGCGGCGATCATCAGCGGCGTCGTGAAGATCATGAACTCCTTTACCAGGGCGACGGTGACGGCACTCGCTACGCCCGGGGAGCTCTCGATGGTGAACGTGCTCGGCTGGTTTTCGGTGGCGCTTGCCATTCCAGCCGCAGTTTTCGGCGCCAGATGGGGGCTGGCAGGTGTCATCTATGGCGTGGGATTCGGCTGGTTGCTGCGAGCGCTCACCGGCATGTATTACACCGCCAGGCACCTGAATCTGCCGGCATCGATACCAGTCACGGCCCCGTGAGCATCCCGCGGCGGTGAAACAGGATGATACGGCCTGGGCGGTGAAGCTCTTCAACCGCTCAGTGCTCAAACAGGCAAAGCTCAAGAAGATCCTCCAGCTGCTGATCGATCCCACCGGGAAGACCAACCTGGACATCGGCGGAGATAACGGCGTCATCAGCTATCTGTTGCGGCAACGGGGCGGCCGGTGGTACAGCGCCGACCTGGTGCCAAACACGGTGGCCGCGATTCGGGAGCTGGTCGGGAGCGACGTATACCAGATGGATGGCAAGACCGCGCCATTCGCCGATCAGACGTTCGACCAGATCGTCATTGTCGATTTTCTGGAACACATCCCCGACGACCGTGGATTCATACGTGAGCTGGCCAGGATATCGAAGCCAGGCGGCGTCCTCATCGTGAATGTCCCTCATCTCAAGCCGAAGTCGTTGTTGAATCGATTTCGGCATCGGATCGGCTTGACCGACGAATGGCACGGCCACCTACGGCCGGGGTACGATCTCCCCGGGTTGCAGCAATTGCTCGAGCCCTACTTCCGGATCGAACAGGCACTGACCTACTCGGGAACGTTTTCGGAACTGGTGGACACCACCCTCAACGGTATGTACGAGGCTATGCGCCGACGGAAGCAAAGCGGCCCGACATCAGGAAAGGGAACCGTGGTAACCCGAAACGACTTGGAAAAGCACAATACCCAATTTCTGCTGCTCTCTGCTTTGTATCCCGCCCTCTGGACCACGGCAAAGCTTGATTTATTGCTGCCGCTCCAAGCGGGATACAAACTGATCGTCCGGGCGCACTCCATGGCCGGAAACTGAGGCGCCGACCTATGGGCGCGGTGTATGGCATACTGGGAGATGCTTCTTCGGCCGAGCTCACCGCGATGGGCAACCGGCTGGCGCACCGGGGTGCTGCGCGGGCCGAATGGTCACCGGCAGCTCAGGTCCACTTTGGCCTTCGCGGCAGTACCGGCGCGGTCGAGAGGGCTGCGGGCGGCCCATTGGTATTCGACGGGTTCATCGACAACCGATCGTATATCGCAAGCATCGGAGGCAGGAAAGTCAGCGCACCACTCGATGTTGACGCTGACAGTGAGCTCGTCCTCGAGCTCTGCGCCTCGAGCGGCACCGAGCGCCTCCACGACCTTGCCGGTCAATTTGCCATTGCGTGGTGGGATGGTGCTCGACAGCGATTGATCCTGGCCCGAGATCGAATCGGGTACGCTCCACTCTACTTCACAATCGATCGGGGTCGTTTTGTTTTCGCCAGCGAATACAAGGCCCTGCTGGCACTCGAGGGTGTCCCAGCACGGCCCAACCGGGATGCCATCCAGGTTATTCAGGCAACCAAGTGGGTGCAGCCGGGTGCCACCTGTCTCGAGGGCATCTACCCGGTAGCCCCAGGGACCTGGTTGTCGGTCGAAGGAAACCGACTTCTGACCGCTCGCTTCTGGCATCTGCCCATCAGTGTGACCCGTGAGGATGAAGCACATCACGCCGGCGCGCTCCGGACGACATTCCTGGAAACTCTGCGGCAGCAAACGGAGGGCTACGAACGGATCGGAATTTCCCTCAGTGGCGGCCTGGATTCGGCCGTCATGGCAGCGGGCGCTCGCCATGTGGCACCATCGAAGGAGCTTCACACCTTCAGCGCCGGCTACGGCCCTGATGACAAGGAGCTGGTCAATGCAGCAGCGGTTGCCCGGGAACTCGGCACGCGTCACCATCCGCTGATCCTTGACCCCGACGACCTCCCTGACCTGCTGCCTTGGATGGTTTGGCATATGGAGGAGCCGATCGGTCGGGAGGACATCGCCTACCTCTTCGTGGCAGCACGTGAGGCGGCCCACCACGTGGATCTGGTGCTGACCGGGTTCGGATTCGACGGCCTCTTTGCCGGCCTGCCCCGTCATCGCGTGGCAGACGTTGCCATCAAAGCACCGGTGCTGGCTGGTCCGCTCCGGGAGTTCTACGATTACAGCGTCAGGAGTGTGCGGCCTGTGAGCATGGCTGGTCGGCTTCTGACCGGAGGGTATTTCCGGGGGCGAGACTTTCCCGCGCCCGAGGTGATCGGCGCGGCGTCGGTACCGCGCCTGGCTGGCTTTGGGAATGGCGCCGATCAGCCTTTGAGCCAGTTTCTCCGGCGCGGCTTTCTGGTCCTACCCTATCAATCGGTGGTCGAGCGCCTTTACACTGCAGCCGGAGTGCGGTTCAATGCGCACCATACCAACCCCGCCTTTATCCGAGCTGCGTTCTCCATCCCCGATCGCCTGAAGATCAAAGGGCGCACCCAGAAGTACATTCTCAGGAAGGCATGCGCCGGGCTCCTGCCTGATTCCATCCTGAGTTATGGAAAGAGTTTCAATCGATTGAAGCACGATCTCCACCTCAGCGCTGTGCTGGACCGGATGGCGGACCAGCTTCTCGCAAACGGCGATATCTCACGGCGCGGGCTGTTCTCGCCGGAATACGTGAGCCGTCTGCGGCAGCGCTCCCGAGACAAACCCTATTCCCAGGAACGGGGCTACCGGTTGTGGTCGCTCTTGTTGGCCGAAATGTGGAGCCGGATGTACCTCGACAAACGAGGCGCGCCACCCGAAGCACCCATGAGCCCGGTACGCGCTCTCGAGTAACCGCCGGCGCTCAAGCCAGGAGCGCCATCGCGGCAGACATGGCGTGCAGGTAACCTGCCTGGCGATACCAGGCCGCGGTACGCGCCAGCCCGTCCTTCAGGCGAACCCGAGGCCGATATCCCAGTTCCTCCCTGGCCCGATCGATCCGAAACGCCCGGTTGGTCTTGAACCATGAAAGGCGCCGTCGAAAGACCGGCGGCTTCACTCCAACCCTTTTCGAGACCGTTTCGATCGCGGTGGCTGCCATCCAGGCAATGTCGTACCAGGGAAATTTCACAATCCTGACCTCTGATCCCAGGACGTCACCAATTTGGCGAACTAATCCCGTCAATGTGATGGACTCTTCGTCGCCCGCGAGATAGACCCGTCCGCCCGCGATGCGGGTCTTCGCTGCCAACTCGAACGCATCCACCAGATTTTCCACGTAGACCGGGTGATTCAGCGTTTCCCCATCGCCAACCATCAGGAACCACCCCTTGCTCACCATGCGATACAGTTTGAGCCAACCCCGGGTATCTCCGGGCCCATAGACGGAGGTGGGCCGCACGATCACCACATCCAGGCCCTTGGCCATGAATTCTTGACAGAC
>DASSED010000084.1:0-25184 GCA_035695405.1 Gemmatimonadales bacterium | reverse complement strand
CCATGAAAAGTCGAAGAGGACGGGACGGGCGAGGATGGAGGACGGGCGGGAGGAATAAGGGAGAAAAGCAACGAGAAAATGCCCCTTCCCCGTTGCTCCCTTCGGTCCGTCTTTCCCGACTTCCGTCCTAGACGAGATGCTGCTTGATCTTGCCTTCGAGCGTGGCCTTGGGTACAGCGCCCACGACCGTATCGATGTGCTGCCCGTTCTTGAAAAAGAGGATGCTTGGGATGGAGCGGACGTTGAAGCGCATCGCGGTCCGCACATTGGCATCGACATCGACCTTGGCGACTTTGGCCTTGCCGGCGTATTCGCCGGCCAGCTGGTCAAGGACCGGCGCCACGATCTGGCATGGCCCGCACCACGAAGCCCAGAAATCTACGAGGACGAGTCCGTCGGCCTGCTCGATCTCGCTCGCAAAGGAGGCGTCGCTCACGTGCACGGTCAGGGTGTTCGTTGCGCCCATTTCATTATTCTCCATTGATAATCTGTCGCCGGCGGCGCCTTGAAAGGGACGCCGGCTCGGTCCGGAGGAGGAGCCATTGGCTGACCACCCCCGCATTGCTCATGTCGGCATTGCCGTTGCTGATCTCGATACGGCGCTTGCCTTTTATCGCGATGTCCTTGGCCTCGAGCCGCACCCACCGGAACAGGTCGACGGTGCCGACATCGTGGCACTCTCCCTGGGAGAGACCCAGGTGGAGCTGCTCGCCTCTACCGACCGGAACAGTCCGATTGGAAAGTTCCTTGCCAAGCGCGGCCCGGGCATTCACCACATCTGCTACCGCGTGCCGAACCTGGATGAGGCTTTGGAGGCCTGCAGGTCGGCGGGATATCACCTCATCGACGAGGTCCCGCGGAAAGGAGCCGGGGGGCGGCGAATAGCGTTCGTGCATCCGAAGACTACCGCCGGCATCTTGCTCGAGCTCACCGAGTAAACATAACAACGCCGGAGGCGGAAAGTTCCCGAGCTAGCTGCGGATGGTGCTGTCGCGGCTGGCGTTTTGGTCGCAGGGGCGGGCAGGATTACCGGCCGCGGTAAGATCGACCTGGTTGATCAGCCATCCCGTTCCGCTCTTGATGGCGACGAACGGCACCGACCAGGTGCAGGTTTGCCGCTTGAGCTGTACTTGGAGGTCCCGGCGATTGGGATCGTTCTGGGGGACGTCCGCCGTGACACGGAACGAATCGTTCCTGAGGTATGCCTGCATGATGGCCACCCGCCGATACCAGTCCGGCGGCAGGTTTGTCTTTGCGGCGGGCCCGGCGGCGGTGCCCCACAGTGCACCCATTGTTGCAAGATTACTGTCGGCCACAGCCTTCATGAAATTCTGCACCACGGTTGCTGCGGATGTGGCGGGCTGAGCCGGGGCGGGGCTGCCGCTCCCACCGCAGGCCGCTATGAAGACCGCGGCGACGAACCACCGTTGCTGTATCACAAGTATCTCGCTGGTCGGGTGTTAGGCTGCGAAGTTAAACCCCCTGGGAGCGGCGAGCAATGACACCGATGCGGCTGTACATCAACGTGGATCATGTGGCCACTCTGCGCGAGGCCCGCAAGACCGACGAGCCCGATCCGGTCGAGGCCGCGGTCCTGTGCCAGACGGCTGGTGCCGATGGTATCACGGCCCATCTCCGGGAAGATCGCCGTCACATTCAGGATCACGATGTCGAGCGGCTCCGAGCCGCGGTTCGGGTCCTCAACCTCGAATTGGCCACAAGTCCCGATGTCGTCGGACTGGCCTGCCGCATCCGCCCCTACCAAGCAACCCTCGTGCCCGAGCGGCGGGAAGAGATCACCACGGAGGGAGGCCTGGACCTGGCCCGGCCCAGTTCCCGCCTGCAGGAGACAATTCTCAGGCTGGCAGAAGCCGGTTCCCGGGTCAGCCTGTTCCTCGACCCGGACCGCCGGACACTCGACGCTGCCAAGGAGCTCGGTGTGCCCGCGGTCGAGCTTCACACCGGGCGTTATGCGAACAGCTGGCGGCAGAGCGACAGTGCTCTCGAGGAGCTGCGTCAGGCTGCCCGGCATGCCGTCGAACTGGGACTCTTTGTCCACGCCGGCCATGGGCTCACCTATGCTAACGTGCTGCCCGTCGCCCAGATTCCCGAAATCGAGGAGCTGAATATCGGACACAGCGTCATGAGCCGGGCCATCCAGCTGGGTATGCACCGGGCTGTGACGGACATGAGGCAGGCCATGGTCGGAAGTCTTCAGTCAGGGGCCGGAAGCTCGAACCGTTGATACCCGGAACGACGCCTCCTACCTTCCACCGGTCCCATGGAGCCTCATCCTCTCGGCGCAGCTGATTTCTTCGCCCTGGAAGCGGGCGAGTGTCTCGACCGTCTCGAGACCCTCGTGTCCTCGCCTGCGACTCCGTCGGGCGATGAGTTCCTTCGTCTGGCGCGGGTTCTGCGCGGTTCGGCATTGATGGCCAGCCAAACCCCGATCGCCCGGGCCGCCGCCGCGCTGGAGGGGGTTGCCAGGGCCCAGCGCGATCATCGGCGGAGCTGGGATGCTGTGATGAGGGAGCGGGTCGCGCAATCGGTGGAGGAGTTTCGCCGCCTGGTCCGTCAGTCGCGGGAGTGGACCGACGCCGACACTGCCCGGGCGACTCGGCTGGCCCAAGAGCTCGACGCACTGGTCGGGACCACTCAGTCCCACATTCCGATTCAGCCCACCGACACCCGGGCCGACCTCACGACCGGCGTGCGGGCGTTCGTGGCGCGTGAGGGTGCGCTCATTGCGAGCGCCCTGGATCGGGCCGCCCGCGCCCTCCGCAGCTCTCCGGGAGATCGGGAGCCCCTCTACAATGTGCTGCGGCGGATGCAGTCACTTCGCGGCTTGGCGGAGCTGGGGGAGTTGCCCCCCTTGCCTGACATTCTGGATGGGATCGAGCTCGCCGTGGGCGACCTCACCCGGCTCTTCGCCCCGCCGCCTGGCGTGGATCAGGTGCTGGAGGCAGCGGGACAAGCACTCACCCGCATCTCGCGTGATGTCGCGGAACACGGGAGGCCCGAACGCGATGCTCCCGAGGCGCGGCATTTCACTGAGCTGCTGCTGCGGGCATTCGCGGTCGAACGCGATGTGGTGGCCATCGAATCTCTCTATGTCGACGGAGACTCGGAGCCATTCACCAGGCCTTCCTCACAGCCTCAGTTTGCCGGCCCGGAGCCGCTCGGCCCACTGGAGCTGGTGAGCCATGGTGAGCACCTCTGTCAAAGCGCAGACCTGATCGCAGCCGCGCGGTCAGCTACCGAGCGAGATCTCCGATTATTCCACTTGCTGGGCGCGCTTCGTTCGGCAGCGGCGCCCAGTGCGGACCCGGTCGCCGGGGCCCTGGGGATCTTTGCGCGATCCGCTCAGGAGGCCCTCGCTGCGGGAGTGGCCAGCCATTCGGTCGATCCTCTGGTGGAGCGGATGCGCGAGGCGGGTGAGCTCCTGCGGAAGGTGGTCGAAACCGACGACCGGATGCAGGTCTCCCGGCGGTTGCTGGATGTCGCACACCGGCTCGACCGATTGCGGGCCGCACCTTCGGAAGATGGAACCAAAGCTCCGGTTCAGGGGGTTGGCGATGAACCGGTCCCGATCGAGTCGCTCGCCTTTGACGAAGAGCCGGAGATCGTACCAATCGAAACTCTGGCTCCGGATCCAGCAGAGCCGCCCACCGCGCTGGAGCTGAGCTTCAGGACCTATCACCGGCTGCTGAGGGAGCGGTCGCCGACTCGGCCCTCGATCGATGCTCTGCTCGGCAAGCCTGCAGCAGCCGCGGCTCCTGCCGCCGCCGCTTCCGCACCGGTGGCTCCCGCTCCGGAGGAGCCACCGCCCGTGGAGATCGATGCTCTCTGTTACCGGGGACATGCTGCCCTGGAACGTGCCGTCGCCGTGCGGCATGAGATAAAGGCGCAGCTCACCAGGGACGCATCGCTGGAATCGCTGCAACCACTGCTGCAGGAGCTACTCGACCTCGTCCCGCGGGCGCTTGGCGACTCCTGAGTCCAGACGCCCATGGGGCCGGATCATTTCCGGGGTCCTCGGGGTTGTCATCTCAGTCGGCCTGCTGCTCTGGGCGCTGCGGGGTGTCAGCCTCGCCGAGGTGCTGCGACACGTCGCAGAGGCCGATGCGGTCCGGCTCCTCGTCGCAGTGTCGATCGCAACCTCCACCTTTCCTCTCAGACTGATTCGCTGGCGGTTGCTGCTCCAGGATGAGCGAGACCAGCCCTATCCGGCCGGTTCGCTGTGGCACGCGATCGCTCTCGGATTCATGGCCAACAATCTTCTGCCTCTTCGGGCGGGCGAGTTGGTCCGGAGTTACGCGGCTGCACGGCTTACCAGGGCACGCTTCTCCACGGTTCTGTCCTCCGTCGCCGTCGAACGGATATTCGATGCTCTGACCATCGTGGCGCTACTCACATTGGCGCTGGCAAGTCCAGACCTTCCCGGCAACGTCACCATTGCAGGGCATTCGGTGGCAAGGCTGGCTCGGGCCGCCGCTGGAGCGGGAATCCTGGGCCTGATCCTGGCGCTCGCCTTCGTGGCAGCACCGCTCTCCGGTGAACGGTTGATCGGGCGGCTGCTTCCCTGGCCAACACTCGCGGCGCGCTTGATAGCCCTGATCGAAGGAATTCGGCAGGGGCTCGGAGTACTTCGGACACCGCGGCGTCTGACCGGTGTGGTGTTCTGGTCCCTGGTCCTCTGGTTGGTGAATGCTCTGGCGCTGTATGTCGGATCCACAGCATTCGAAATCAACTTGAGCTACATGGGCGCGCTGCTGCTTCAAGGCATCCTTGTGCTTGGGATATCGATTCCCAACACGCCGGGGTTCTTCGGTCCGTTTGAAGCCGTCTTCGTTGCAGTTCTGGGGCTATATGGTGTCCCCAAAGATCTCGCCTTCTCCTACGCCATCGCCTTCCACGTGACGTCTTTCGTACCCATCACCCTTCTCGGACTCTGGTCATTGGCTCGCAATCCGGGAGCGCTCAGTCCGATTCCCGAGGCGCGGGCGTCTCATTGAATCAGGTTGTCGCGGTCACGGGTCATGCCAAGATCAATCTCCTGCTTCGGGTTCTGGCCCGAGGTGATGACGGGTTTCACACCCTGGAGACTGTGTTCTGCCTGGTGAGCCTGGCCGACACGCTGACAGCGGAACGGCGGGAAGGCCGCGGGGTAACCATCGATGTCATCGGCGCCGAGGTTGGCCCGGTGGAGCACAACCTCGCGGTGCGAGGAGCGAGGTGCGTTCTGGAAGCCACGGGACACCGCTTTGCAGTCCATCTCCGGCTGAGCAAACAGATCCCGATCCGCGCCGGTCTTGGCGGTGGATCGAGCGATGCAGCCGCCGCCTTGCAAGCAACCAACCGGCTGGCAGGGGATGCGGTGCCACAGCACGAACTGTTGCAGCTCGGCGCCCGCCTGGGGAGCGACGTCCCTTTCTTCATCAGCGGTGGTCCGCTGGCACTTGCCTGGCATCGCGGGGAGCGGATGCTGCGCCTTCCCTCACTGCCCGCAGCACCTGCCCTCCTGCTGATGCCGCCGGTTCCGGTATCGACCGCCGAAGCCTACTCCTGGCTCGATCAGGCACGCTCTACCGGGAGTAGCCGCGGCGCAGTGGCACTCGATCTCGATGCCCTATCCCGCTGGGGAGACATCGGACGTATGGCCGGCAATGATTTCGAATCTGTGGTTTTTAGCCGTCACAGCGCGGTGAGAGCGGCTTTCGAGGCCATGGTATCCACCCGACCTCTGCTATGTCGCATGTCGGGCTCCGGATCTACCATCTTTGCCGTCTACCGCCAGGCACGCGATCGGGACGACGCCATAATGGTGCTGGGTCGCAAACACGGAGCGCTGACGCCGGTCGAGACGCTGGCGACCGCACCAGCCGGGCCCGAGATCGTGCAGCGTTAGGAAGGAGACTCCTTGGAGCTTACCATCTGGCGGACTTTACGAATCAAGGCCTCGGGCGCGAGCGGCTTCTGAATGAACTCGCATCCTTCTTCCATGAGGCCACGACGCACCACGTCCAGGCCGGTATAGCCCGAGGTGAACAGGACCGGCACCTGAGGCCAGCGCTCCGCCAATTTGGTACTCAGCTCGCGACCACCCATCCCCCGCATCACTACATCCGCCACCACCAGGCTCACCGCAGTGCCCCGGGCATCGAGCAGTTCCAGCGCTTCTCTCCCGTCGGAAGCCTCTAGGACCGTGTAACCCGACTCTCGCAACGTCCGAGCCATGATGCTGCGGACCATCGACTCGTCTTCCACGATGAGCACGACCTCCTCGGCCTGACCCGGCAGCACGGGAAGCATGCCCTCGACGGACCCTGCGGAGGATTCAATCAGCGGGAAATACAGCTTGAACGTGGTCCCGAGACCCGGCTCGCTATAGGCCCAAATGAAGCCTCCGCTCTGCTTCACGATGCCATATGCAGTCGATAACCCGAGCCCGGTGCCCTCTCCCACCCCCTTGGTGGTGAAAAATGGCTCGAAGACCTTGCCCAGCGTGTCCTGATCCATGCCATGGCCGGTATCGGTTACGATCAGTGCAGCAAATTCTCCGGGCTGGAGCGTGTCCACCGGCTTGCCGGCTACGTAACGCTCATCGAGGAAAACATTCATGGTCTCGATGGTCAGACGTCCTCCACTCGACATGGCATCACGGGCATTCAGGGTCAGGTTGATGAGCACCTGCTCCAGCTGGCCAGGATCGGCGCGCACCTTGCCCAACTGGGGTGATAGATGGAGCCGGAGACCGCTGCTCTCGCCCAGCGTTCGAGAGAGAATCGGTTCCAAGCCCCTCACCGTATCGTTGAGATCGATTACCTGAGGCTGCAACACCTGCCGGCGGCTGAACGCGAGCAGCTGTTGGGTGACACCGGCGGTGCGCTTGGCCGCGCGCCAGATCTGCTCGACATCCTGACGTACCGGCTCCGATAGGTCGGAGCGCTGGAGCACATAGTCGGCACAGCCGAGCACCACCGACATCATGTTGTTGGCCTCATGGGCGATGCCGCCGGCCAACTGCCCGACTGATTCCATCCTTTGGGCCTGGCGCAGCCGTTCTTCTACCTGCTTGCGCTCGGTGATATCGAGACAGATGCCGGTCAGCGATAGGACTTTCCCATCCGGATCACGCACGAGCCGGCTCTGATCCGCCAGCCAGCGAATGCGACCGTTGGGCAGCACGATCCGGAACTCGTAATCAAGTTCGTCGGCTCTCCGGGTCGCCCGCTCAATGGACTTCTCGACATACGGCCGGTCCTCCGGATGCACCCGCTGGAGGAACTGCTCGTAGCCGGTGATCTTTTCGCCGGGTGGCAGGTCGTACAGTCGTTCCAGACCTTCGTCCCAGCTCAGCACACCGGCGGGTACATCCCAGTGCCAGATTCCCATCCGGGCGGCTTTGAGGGCCAGCTGAAGCCGCTCCTGGCTCTGGGCCAACATTTCCTGGGCCCGCTTCCTCTCGGTCATATCGCGCATGATCGAGGAAACGCCGACTACTCGATCCTGAGGATCCCGAATCGGCGAGACACTCACCGAGACATGCAACCGGCTGCCGTCCCGGGCACAGCGAATCGTCTCCCAGAGCTCCAGTGGCTCCCCTCGGGCGATCTGCGCCAGCAGCTGGCCCTCGGCCTCGTGCAGCTCTTCGGGGATGATCCTGAGGATCGACTCGCCGATCATTTCGGCCGCGGTAAATCCGAAGATGCGCTCGGCGGCGGCATTCCAGCTGGTGATGACGCCTTGCAGCGTCTTTCCGATGATGGCATCAGACGACGAGGCGACGATCGCGGCCAAGCGTGCCGCGGATTCCTGGATCTGCCGCTGCGCCGTAATGTCTCGGGTAAAACAACGGGTGTGGGCGAACTCCCCATCAACGAAGAGGACACTCGAATCGATGAGAACGTGCTTGATCGAGCCATCCTTGCAGCGAAGCCGGGCCGGGTAATCGTGGAGCACTTCGCCAGCGGTCAGCCGGCGCAGAATGTCCTGAATCACGTCTGCATCGGCGTGGAAGTCGGCGATGTTCCGGCCCACGTACTCGTCGCGCCGGTAACCCAGCAGGTCCAGCTCGGACTGATTGACCCGCAGGATCACACCGTTGCGATCGACCGAGTGCAATCCTATGGCCGCGTTGTCAAAGAAATCGGCCAGCTCTCGGCGGCTGCGCTGCAGCTCGTCCTGGGTCTTTTTGAGATCGTGGATGTCGACCGAGGTCCCCACCCATCTTTGTTCCTCCCCTTCCCGCCTGAGCAGAGGGACCACCCGGGCCAGCATCCAGCGGTACTCACCGTCGTGTCGGCGGTAGCGGAGCTCCATTTCGAATGGAATACCGGCCGCGGTGGCGTGCTCCCACCGAGCATGGATCTGAGCGACTTCCTCGGGATGGTTGAACTGATCCCAGCCACCATCGTTCAGCTGACGCAGGTTCGATCCGGTATACTCCTCCCAGGTTCGATTGGCCCAGAGGCAACGGCCCCGATCATCCGCCAGCCAAACAAACCCAGGCGCAGCGTCGGCCAGCGTTCGGAACAGGTGCTCACGCTCCGGATAGTCGCCGGGATCGAGCGCGAGCGCGGCGGCGAGCTCGTCAAGCGGCAAAGAGCGCGCGTCCGTCATTCCGACTGCATCGGAGTGGGTGAGTACCTTGAGCGAGCAGAAAAAGGTGTGGGCGTACCAGCAACCATGGGTGAGAAGCCGCAGTCATCGGCCGAGTGTTTGGCGCCATGAATTTGCGCCCAGCGAGTCGCTGGTGGCAAGCCCGAGGCCGCAAGTAAATTCTTGAGCATGACTGGCCCTTCGTCCAATGGCAGGACAGCGGACTTTGGATCCGTTAATGGTGGTTCGAATCCACCAGGGCCAATGCTGGGGCAAGGGTGGAAGGTCGTCTTCATGTTGATCCTAAACTCCGCCGCCAAAACAGTTTATCTTTACAACTTGATCTAGTTTCTCACTCCTTGATACACCGCAATGGTTTCCTGGGCAGCAGTCTGCCAACGAAATTGCCGCACCCGGGTCAAACCCTTACCGCTTAGTTCCTCTGCCTCGCCTGGCGTCGTAGCCCGATCCAGTCCCCCTACCATGCTGGCCACATCAAACGGGTCCACCAGAATCGCTGCACCGCCCGCGATCTCCGGAGCCGCCCCGGTCAACGAGGTAATCACCGGGGTGCCCGCTGCCATGGCTTCGATGATGGGCAACCCGAATCCCTCGTAGATCCCCGGATAGAGAAACGCCGCCGCACTGGCATAAAGTCCCGGAAGGTCGGAATCCTCAACGTATCCCAGGAGTGAGACACCGTCCGGCAGGTTCCCCTGGCCCACAAATTCGGTGTCCAGGGAGGTCCCGGTGATCAGCAGCCGGTATGCCGACCGGTAGCCTCCCCGCGAGCGCCATTGGGAGAAGGCCGCGATGAGCCTCCGGGTATTCTTTCGGGGTGAGACCCCGCCCACAGCGAGCACGTACGGACGCTCATCATTTCCTTCACGACGGCGGACCGTCGCCGATACCAGGAAGGCCGGATCCAGTCCGTGATAAATCACGTCGATCTTCGAGCCCGGCACACCGGTTCGCTTCATGAGATCGTCGGCGGTGTACCGTGATACGGCTATGAAGCGGTCGGCGCGTCGCACCGACCAGGGAAACAAACATCCATACATGACCCGCAATCGTCTGCTATACAACTCCGGGTGGGCCTGCCAACCGAGGTCATGGACCGTGACCACGGCTCGATCTTTCGGGCGCAAAGAATAGGGGAGAAACCCCACCATCCCATGAAAGAGGATGCCGGCTGACCGTGGGACAGCAGTCAAGCAGCGCCACTGATCAAACCACAGCTTCCAGAGAGTGGCGGCAATCGATCCCGGCCGGATCTCGGGCCGGCGGGCGGCCAGGATTTCGCGAACACCTGGCAAGTTGAGGTTGAGCGGCTCCGACGTCAGTGCGGTGATACGAACTTGACCCGTGTCGCTCAGAGCAGTGAGGAGCCGCTCCATGTAGACCTCGGTCCCCGTTCGAGGTCCGCTCAGTTGCCGTGCATTGACCAGCATCTCGAGCGGTTCATCTGCCATGGCCGCTCGCCTCAGGGCTGTGGGACCTCATGGGTGGCCGGCACGCGCGCCTGGCTGCGAGGGCCAGGCTCATCTCCTTGGTGAGCGCGCTCCAGCACGTCGAGTGTCTCTCGGGCACAGCGAGGCCAGGAGAAGCTGTTGGCCCGCTCCCGGCCCGCTTGTATGAGCCGATCTCGAGTGGCCCGATCCTCCAGGATTTGGGCCATTCCCGCGGCAATACTCTCCACCGATTCGGGATTGACCAGGAGGCCGGCATCGCCGGCCATTTCCTTGGTCCCGTAGCGATCGGCTGTGACGATGGGGCACCCCGAAGCCATCGCTTCGAGAATCGGGAGGGGACACGCCTCGAACAGCGAAGGGAGCAGGAGTGCCTCGGCCATCTGATACAGCGCAGCCAGGTCGTCTTCTCCTTCGATCCAACCAGGCCAGCGCACCCACTCGGTGATTCCCAACCTCTCCGGTTCCTTGATCTCACCCTCGGAGAGAAACCGGTTCTGGCCGCCGGCAACCACCAGGGGAACGCCGCGAGCAGGCCCCACACGGGCATAGGCCTGTACCAGGCGAGCAAAGTTCTTGGGCGGGTAGATGGCACCAGCATACAAAAAGAAACGTTCGGGCAGATTGTACTTCTTGCGCACCGAATCGAGCCGCTCGCGGCTCTGCCGTCGGCGGAAGCCCTCTCCCATCCCCGAGTACACCGTGGTCACCCGCTCCGGCTCGACCCGCAGGTATTGCATGACGTGTTGCCGCGTGATCTCCGAGACCGCAATGATCGCGTCGGCCTTGGCAGCGTAACGCGGGACGAGATAGCGGTGGCTCAGTCGATCGATGGGCTTGGACGCCCAGGGCATGACATACCAGTCCAAACCGTGGCACACCCAGACGGTGGGACAGCGAACCGCGAGCGCGATGGAGTACTTGGGATTGAACAACAGGTCGACGCCGAAGCGGCGGACGGCGAGGGGGACCGCCACCTGATCCCACAGCAGCACGCTGGGGGCACTGAGAGCAACTTCTGTGACTTGGGGGTCCGATCCGTGGCTGCCCACGGAGCTCGGATTGCGATAAAACAGGACGAATTCGTGGCCGGTTTTGAGCTCGAGCATGGCCTGGAGCAGCTTGCGGGTGTAGACCTTTACCCCTCCCCCATGCTGATCGTAGTGCCGCAACATCATTCCTATGCGCAACCCTTACCTCGTCCGAGATGAGCCGAGAGGCAAGCTAACACCAAACTTCAGCAGGCCAATGTCGAATCCAGGCTCACCGGCACCGCCTCGACTGGACCGGAATCCGCTTCCGTTTCGCTGGTTCCTTCCACGACGACGTACGCCCCGATTCGGCCTCCTTCACACCGGATCAGGAGCCGAGGCTCCTCAGATCGGGACGAATCGTTCCCGGAGATCGTGGGAAGAAAGTCCGCACTCTCGGGCAATGTGGCCGATCGCACGGAGCCCTCGGTGCAGCCCCAACCGCTGAACAGCAGCATCACCCAGACAATTCGGCGCACCCAGACCTCCAAACGCATCAGCCTCGGCCCGCCTCATTCACGGCAGTACCGAGGCTGTGCTTGATGTGGTGATTCCTAGTTGGTGGGTAAGGCGGTCAGCGTCAACTTCATGTCGTTGAAGTCCGCGTCAGCACCATCCTCATAGGTCAAGGTCCAGGTCGGGAACTCGCCGGACACCCTCAGCTGAGGAGCGTTGACCAGGAGCGGTGCCACCATTTCGGCACTGATCTCGGTACCCGCCGGGAACGGCCCGGGGAACTCCAAGGACTTGCCCACCTGCTCGTAGCAGCCATCCGAGGTCAGGGTCTCCGTGACCGGCGCCGTGATCCGGAACAGGTTACCGTGAGCATCGCAGCTGCTCTCGTCCAGTACCACCTTGAACCCGCTCTCGACAGTCAACTTGAGGGTGCAGGCCACGAATCCGCCGGGCGCTGAGCCATCCACACAGGTGAGCGAGGTGACCACCGGATTCTTGGGATTGACCGTCTTGGTGATCGAATTCTTCTCGCCCTGATCGTCCGTAACCGTCAGACCAACCTGGTAACTACCCGCGCTCGGATAGTTGTAGATCGGGTCCTGCTGGCTCGATCCGTCATTCCCAAAGGTCCAGCTCCATGCCACGACATCTCCGTCATCGGTGCTGGTGTCGTGGAAATCGCATCGCAACGCCGAGCACTGGAAGGTGAAGTTGGCAACCGGTGCCTGGTTCTCGACGCTGGGCCCGGTGGACTTGGGAGAGTCCTTGCAGGCCGTGACTAGGCCCGCCCCAACAACTGCTACTGCGAGCCAAATCGCTCTCATGGTACGCCTCAGGGGATAGGGGTTTTTAGCTGCGGATCGGCCGCAGACTTCCGTCAAACCCGCCGGAGGTCGCCCTCCGGCGGGCCACTGCTCAGCTCTTCAATTGGCTTCGGCTTAAGTCCTAGAGGTCCCTTCTCAGCCCGCCGGAGGCTGCCCTCCGGCGGGGTACTCCGTCCATCAATTTCTTTCGATCGGTGCTTACGGCGTGGTCGCCTGTACGGTCAATTCCGCGTCGTTGAAGTCGGGCTCATTCGGCGAGCCAGCTGCGCCACCATCATCGATTTTCAGGTGCCAGGTCGGGAAGCTTCCGGTCACCTGGATTCCCGGATCACCCGTCGCCGGATCGCCTGGATCCGCGGTACCCTGGAAGAAGCGAAGTGCCAGCGCGGTCCCAGCCGGGATCACCAGATCCCCACCCGTGCTGTTCTTCAGGGTGAACGTCTCACCCGGAGTCCGGCCGCAGATGTTGAAGAAGACGGTCTGAGGCTGCGGGGCGGTAACGGCCAGCCGGTTTCCGGCAAGCTCGCAATTTCTGCTGTCGAGCGTGATCGTCACCTTGGAGTCCGAAGTGATACCCAGGGAGCAATCGACCGTGGTGCCGGTGGTGGTGCAGTCCTGGCTGGCGGCCGGCGAGATGGTGAGCTGCTGGGTCGTCGTGCCCGGGGCGCCCTTGTCGTCGGTTACCGTGAGCGTCACGGTGACCGTGGCGGCATTGGCATAGGTGTGAGTGATATCAACGCCCTCGCCGGTCTCCCCGTCGCCGAAGTCCCAGTTGGCAGAGACGATGGTGCCGTCGGCGTCAACGCTGGTGCTGTGAAATCCGCACGGGGTCCCCGCGGTACACGTGGGCAGGTCGAAGCTCGCTGTGGGAGGCAGGTTGTTACCGGTGCCCCCGCCTATCGTCACCGTATTGGTCGCGGTGTTGGTCTCGCCACTGGCGTCCGTCACGGTCAAGGTGACGGTGTAGGCCTTGGCCTCGGTATACGTATGCGTGGGATTGGCGTCGGTGGACTGATTGTCCGTGGCACTGGCGTGATCGTCACCGAAGTTCCAGAGTCTCGAGGTGATGCCGTGGTCGTCGGTGCTCTTATCGGTGAAGGCGCACGGGTTGTTCACCGTACAGGTAGTGGGAGCATCGAAGGCGGCACTCGGAGGGTTGTTCGGCTCGACGTTCCCACCGTCGCCACCGCAGGCCCACGCCGCCGCCAGGACAACCGTTGTTGCCGCCATCAGGGGAATTGATCGCATAGAGTCTTCCCAACCCATAAGAGTGACGAGATGATACAACCAGGATTCGGCGATTGGTTGCGCGTGACTATACGCGACCCGCGCGCCGGATGAGCCAGAGCCGTGCCAGTGAACGGCGCACTGAGCACCAGCGCTGAGCCGATGCCACAAGATTCGATGTAACATAGACCTACATACCGCACCGTCAGCGCATCACTCCGCTGCGACGGACCTACAACTGTGGCGGGCGGCCCATACTCAGCGCTGGCAAGCTATTGCGGGTGTGTCGGTAGTGCTGGTTCATGCATCACACTGACTCCGCATGGATCGCTCCGGTTGACTCCACGCCCTTGACTGGGCTACGTTTGCGGGCTGTAACCATGACGGACCTGTCGCTGTCGCGCAGCCAGATGCTGCTCTTGAGCGGGTCGGCCAACCGTCCCCTCGCTGTTGAGGTGGCCGCCCATCTGGGACAGCCGCTCTGCCAGGTTACACTGCGGCGCTTTGCCGACGGCGAAATCTTCGTCAAGATCGACGAAAACGTGCGGGGCCGGGACGTCTACATCGTCCAGCCGACCAACCCGCCCGCGGAAAACATGATGGAGCTGCTGCTCCTCATGGATGCCGCCAAAAGAGCCAGCGCGGCGAGAGTGACTGCGGTCATTCCTTACTTCGGGTACGCCCGACAGGACCGTAAGGACCAACCGCGCGTGGCAATCAGTGCCAAGCTGATGGCCAACATGGTGTCCATGGCCGGCGCCGACCGGGTGCTGGCCATGGACTTTCATCAGCATCAGCTTCAGGGGTTCTTCGACCTGCCGGTGGACCACCTGTACGCCGCGCCGGTTCTGGTCAACCACTACCGCCAGAAAACGTTGCGGGATCTGGTGATCGTCGCGCCGGACGTGGGATCGGCCAAGATGGCGAGAGGCTTTGCCAAGCGACTCAATGCCTCGTTGGCCATCATCGACAAGCGCCGGCCATCGGCCAACATTGCCGAGGTGCTGAACGTGGTGGGCGAGGTGACCGGGAAGGACTGCATCATACCGGACGACATGATCGACACGGCAGGAACCATGGCCGAGGCGGTCACTGCGCTCAAGCGGCTCGGTGCGGAGGACGTCTACTGCTGCGCCACTCACGCTCTACTGTCGGGGCCGGCGGTCGATCGCCTCATGGCCTCACCGGTCAAGGAAGTGGCGGTCACCAACACCATCGCCATACCGCCGGAACGCCGTTTCGATCGTCTCAAGGTGTTGTCCATCGCGGGACTACTGGCCAAGGCGATTGGGTACACCCACAGCGATCAGTCGGTGAGTTCGTTGTTTGACTAACTGAACGTCTAGAGTCTCAGGTCGAGGTCTCTAACCTCCACCAGACAAGCTTAGGCTCTAGACCCTTGACCCTAGACCGCCAGAGGAACAGGAATGGCCCAGCAAGCGAATCTCCAAGTCGCCACCCGATCGGTTACCGGAAAGGGTGCGGCCCGGACCCTCCGTCGCGAGGGAAAGGTGCCCGGTGTCATCTACGGACATAATCGCCAGGCCGAACCGCTGGCCATCGACAGCGGCGCGCTCAGCAAGATGCTCATCGGCATCAGCGCGGGAACGACGGTGCTCGACGTAGTCGTCGACGGCCGCCCGCCAGTGAAGGCGCTGATTCGAGAGATCCAGCGCGACTCGGTGCGACCAACCGAGATTCTTCACCTCGACCTCTACGAGGTTCGCGCCGACGAGAAGGTCACTCTGGCAGTCCCGATTCACCTGATCGGTATCCCGGATGGCGTCCGGAACTTTGGCGGGGTCCTGGACCACGTTCTTCGGGAGGTGGAGATCGAGGTGCTCCCCGCCGATATCCCGGAGCATGTGGAGCTGGACGTGACCTCGTTGGCTATCGGGCATTCCTTGTTCGTGCGGGATCTCAAGGTAGAGAAAGCCGAGATTCTCAACGAGCCTGATACGCCCGTGTGCACTGTGGTAGCGCCCCGGGCAGAGGAGGCACCGGCCCCGGTGGAGGAGGCCGTTGCACCGGCCGAGCCGGAGCTCATCCGGAAGCCGAAGCCCGAGGACGAGGAAGAGGCCGAGGCCCCGCCGAAAGCCTAGCCCTGCATACGATCGTGGGGCTGGGGAACCCCGGCCCGGAGTACGCCGATACCCGGCACAATGCGGGGTTCCGTCTCGCCGATCACCTGGTGGTTCGTTGGGGACTGCCACCCTTCCGTCGTGCCGATCGGGCGAGGGAGACCCAGGGAAACTGGCAGGCAATTCCGGTCAGCGTCCTCAAGCCTCAGACATACATGAACCGGAGCGGGGCGGCCATCGCACCGCTCCGGACCCTACCCGACTTCGATCCCAGTCGCGATCTACTGGTTGTGGTAGACGACGTTGCGCTTCCCGTCGGCCGGTTTCGCCTGCGCCGAGCGGGCTCTTCGGGGGGACACAATGGCCTCAAGAGTATTGAAGGGACACTCCAGCGTCAGGATTATCCCCGGCTTCGCATCGGTGTGGGGCCGGCCCCGCCGGGACTCGAGGACCTCGCCGACTTTGTGCTGGACGATTTCACCCGGGAAGAGGACGATCTCATCGACCAGCTGCTCGACCCCATGAGTGAAGCCGTCGAAGCCTGGCTCGAGCATGGGATCGAGCTGGCCATGAATCAGTTCAATCGTTGAGTACCTGACCATACATGCTTCGACTCGGCATCGTCGGACTGCCCAACGTGGGAAAGTCCACTCTCTTCAATGCGCTGACCTCGGCCAGGGCGCTGGTCGCTAACTATCCATTCGCCACCATCGAGCCGAATACCGGGATTGTGCAGGTCCCCGACCCACGGCTGGATGCCCTGGCTTCCATCGTCAATCCCCAACGCACCGTACCGGCAACGGTCGAGTTCGTGGACATCGCGGGGTTGGTCAAAGGTGCCAGCGAGGGCGAGGGTCTGGGGAACCAATTTCTCGCCAATATTCGCGAGGTTGACGCCATCCTTCATGTGGTGCGCTGTTTCGACGATCCCGACGTGCAGCACGTGATGGGCGCGGTTGATCCGGTACGGGACCGGGAAATCATCAATATCGAGCTGGGCTTGGCAGACCTCGCCAGCGTTGAGAAACGGCTGGATAAGGCGGTGCGCACCGCCCGTTCGGGCGATCTCCAGGCAAAGCTCGAGCAACGCCTCCTCGAGTCGTTGCAACGCGTCCTTGCTGCCGGCCAACCCGCTCGCACAATCGTCCCCAACGACGAAGAAGCCCCGATCTACCGATCCTTCAATCTCCTTACCGCCAAGCCCGTGCTCTACGCCGCCAATGTGGCGGAGGACCAGATCAGCCGGGGCAATCCTTTCGTCGACGCGCTCCGGGGCGCACTGGCTCGAGACAACGAGGTTGCCGAAGTGGTCACCTTTTCGGCCAAAGTCGAAGCCGAGTTGGCGGAGCTCGATCCGGGTGAGCGGCGCGAGTTCCTCGATTCCTTGGGACTCGCCGAGTCCGGCCTCGATCGATTGGCCCACGCAGCGTATCACCTCCTGGGGCTGCAGAGCTACTTCACGGCAGGCGAAAAGGAAGTGCGTGCCTGGACCATCCACCGCGGAGACAAAGCGCCATCAGCGGCTGGAGTCATTCACTCCGACTTTGAGAAAGGCTTCATCCGGGCGGAAACAGTGTCCTACGACGACTTCGTACGGGTGGGAGGATGGAAGGCTGCGCGGGAGCAGGGCCTCGCGCGGGCCGAGGGCAAGGAGTACCTGGTCCAGGATGGCGACGTGCTGCTGTTCCGGTTCAGCAGTTAAGGAGCTGGGAAATGAATATGGATTCGGCTTCCCCGCTTTCCTCCGTCCCCGTTTCCCCGCTATCTTAGAGCGACAAATCTCCTCCTCGGCGCCTACACCAGGCCCGGGGCTAACGAGCCGATCCTCTCGGCCCAGTCCAAAGGAAGGTGTCATGACTCGTCAGTACGAGGTGGTCTATATCTTCGACAGTGCGCTCGAAGAGGCCACCATCAATGAACGCCTCGCGCGGTTCCACTCTCTGATCCAAAAGGCCGGTGTTGAAGCACCTCAGGTCAGTCACTGGGGGAAGCGCACTCTCGCGTACCCGGTGAAGAAGCATGAAACCGGCTACTACGTGGTCGCCAAGTTCGATGCCGATGCCACTGCCCTTCCCGAATTCGAGCGAGCCATCAAGCTCGACGAAGGCGTGCTTCGCCACTTGGTGGTGGTGAGCGAGGGGGCCCAGCCGGTGCCGGTTACCGTAGGTAAGAGCGATGAGGAGGACGACGAATGAGGCGTCCCCAGAAGACCTGTGCCATTTGCGAGTCAGGCGTGCGGGTGGTGGACTTCAAGGACGAACGCACCTTGGCCCGCTTCATGACCGAACGCGGCAAGATTCTCCCGAGCCGTCTCTCAGGAACCTGTGCCCGGCATCAGCGCCAGCTCAGTACGGCCATCAAGCGAGCCCGGCAGTTGGCCCTCCTGCCTTACATCAAAGGGTTCGGCGGCTGACAGTACCCAGCGGCCAGAGCCGGAGCACTCCGGTCAGCTGGACTCCCGTAAGCCCCAAGCGCCGGTGGGGACCGATTCTGCTGCTCATCGGTTATCTGTTATTTGCCCCGCCGGTGTTGCTCTTTGGACCGCTCGCCGGACTTCTGATTCTTGCCCGCCCGGCCTCCTTCCGGGAATGGTTTTGGTTAGCGGTCTCCGTCACGCTCACGGTGGTCTGGTTACGACAAGGCGGAGATCTGGCATCCCAATTCGCCCGGGCCGGTGCAGTTCTGCTGACCGGGACGTTCCTGGCAATGACTCTCTGGCGTCCATCCGCGGCTTTTTCTCGGGCTCTTCTCGCCACCGCGGTGGCAGGCCTGGCGCTTACCATATGGATGTGGCACCTGGACGTGACCTGGGGCGCCGTCCAGCATGCGGTCGAGAACGATCTCTGGTCGTACAATCAGGAGCTGTTGGTGCGGATGGGAGGCGCAAGCGACTCACCCGCCACCCAGGGCCTGCTGGATCAAATGACGGCGATGGTCCGCACTGTGGGCCGGCTCTACCCTGCTCTCCTGTTTCTGGCGGGGCTCGCCGGACTCCGCCTTTCCTGGACCTGGTATCACTGGCTCGCCCGGCGACCTTTGGGGCCACCGGCACCTCCCTTTACCGCCTTTCGTTTCAGCGATCAACTGGTCTGGGGTTGGGTGGTCGGCCTGGGGTTATGCCTGCTGCCCATCCCAGGAGCCTGGGCTGCCGTCGGAGTCAATCTCCTGTTGGTTTGGTCCGTCCTGTACGCCGCCCGCGGACTCGCCGTGATACTGGCTGGAGCCCTGCGAGTGCCTCGTGGCGTGATCGCCACCATTGCAGTTGTCGCCCTGGTCTTGCTGCCTTTTGTGCTGGGCGGACTGACGCTGCTCGGGCTAGCCGACACCTGGCTAGATTTCCGGCGTCGCCTGGCTCCGCCGACTATCTGAGGAACGATCCATGATCGAAGTCATTCTACGCGAAGACATCAAGTCACTGGGACAGACCGGCGAGGTGGTTCGGGTGAAGCCTGGTTATGCCCGCAACTATCTGTTGCCCCAAGGGCTCGCCTACGAAGCGACCGAGGGAAACAAGAAGCGGATTGCCGCCGAGAGTCGGGTTCGAGCGGCCCGGAGCCAGGCCGAGCGGGGCGAGGCCGAACAACTGGCCAACACCCTGCGGGGGCTGAGTCTCACCCTGGCGGGCAAGGCAGGTGAGGAAGGGAAGCTCTTCGGCTCGATCACATCACAGGACATTGCGGATGCCCTGAGCCGGCAGGGTTACTCGATCGACCGGCGTCGCATCGAGCTGGATCATCCGATCAGGACGACCGGTGAGCACGTCGTCGCGATCCGACTGCATCCCGAGGTTCACGCTGAGCTTCGCGTCGCCATCGTCGCGGAGTGATCCGGAGGCCAAAGCAGCGGGGATCACGTACGTCGATGGTCCCCGCCTGGCCCGGGCCCTCTTCGCGGCCGCCGATTGGGTGGCGGCGGGGCGTGAGGAGATCAATCGAATCAACGTCTTCCCGGTCCCTGACGGGGATACCGGCACCAACTTCAGCCTGACCCTTCGTGCCATCGCCGACGCGCTCCAGGCGCTCGGCGACGCGTCACTTCCGGAAACCGCGCGAACCATGGCCCGAGCGGCCGTACTGGGTGCCCGAGGCAACTCCGGGATGATGCTGGCCCACTTTCTCCTGGGCTTCACCGATGCTGTGGGCGAGCGTCCGATTGCCACGGCTGAAGATATCGCTCGCGCCATTCGGGCTGGGGCCGACCGGCTCAACCAGTCTCTCGATGATCCTCGTGAGGGAACCATCCTCACCGTGGCCCGTGAAGCCGCACTGGCGGCGGAACCGGCCGGCGCGTCGGGAGACGTCAGCGTTCTCATGCGGCGTCTACTCGAGGAGGGCGAGGCTGCGTTGGCCCGCACTCCTGATCTCATGGCGGTGCTGAAGGAAGCGGGTGTGGTGGATGCCGGTGGCAAAGGTTTCGTCCGGATGCTGGAAGGCGTAGTGCGCTACATTGACGGGAATTCCACACTCAACGTCGGCGTGCCGGCGGAGGAGAACAGCCGGGATCCCGTCCCCGCCGCGTGGATCGATGTCGCCGTGGAACGGGATTATCAGTTCTGCACCGAAGTGTTGATCCGGGGAGAGCACCTGCCCTCGGCCAATGAGGTGCGTGCGGCGATGCACCCCTTCGGCGGGTCAATCGTGGTCGCGGTTGCCAGCGACATTCTCAAGATCCATGTGCACACCGACACCCCGGAGGCCGTCTTTAGCTATGCGGCCCGTTGGGGACGGGTCGACAGCGCCAAGGCGCAGGATATGCGCGTCCAGCATCGCCGCCTGGCGCACTCCGACCGTCGACCGGTTGGGCTGGTAACCGACAGCTCGGCTGATCTCCCCGACGCGATTTTGGATCGCCATCGGATTACCCTGGTCCCGTTGCAGGTGGTGTTCGGCACCTCCAGCTTCCGAGACCGAGTCGAGCTGAAACCCGAGGAGTTCTACCGACGACTGCGCCAGACTCAGGAGTTGCCAACCACCTCCCAGCCCGCACCCGCAGATTTTCTCCAGGCCTTCCGGGACGTGACCCAGGAAGCCGACGAGGTGGTCGCTATTCTCCTGGGGTCCAATCTCTCGGGAACGTTCAGTGCGGCTCAGTCCGCGGTGCGAGCGGCCGGCCTATCGGGAATCCATCTGGTGGACAGCCGCTCGGCCTCGTTTGGCGTCGGTCTCCTGGCGCTGCGCGGAGCGGAGCTGGCGGAGTCCGGGTGGACCGGCGCGCGGATCGCTCGGGAGTTGGAGCGGATTCGGACCAGTTCAGGAATGCTGCTGACGGTCGATCGCTATGACCACCTGCTCCGGTCAGGACGCATTTCGCGGGGGAAGGCCTGGCTAGCTGGGATGCTCGACGTGAAGCCCATCTTATCGTTCGACCAAGGAGGGCATGTGGTTCCGGTCGAGCGCATCCGGGGTCGGGAAAATGTGGAGGCCGGATTGCTGGCACTCTTGGCCCGACGCCTGAACCCCCGTCCCAGAGTCGTGCGCTTTGGCATCGCTCATGCAGACGCACCCGAGGTGGCCCAACGCATTCAGGCCGTGCTCGTAGATCAGTATCAGCCACGTGACTGCTTTGTAGCGCTGGCTACTGGGGTCCTCGGGGCCCACGTTGGGCCTGGTGCCTGGGGAGTGTTTTACCAGATAGAGGATGGACCCGAGCCATCCCGTGGAGGAAGCCGACCCGAATGATTCAGGACGTACGGCCCAGCCGGCCGGTGAAGCTGCACCTCCCCGACGCACTCCGCCTCGCGCTTGACGCGATTCAGGATCTGAAAGGCCACCAACTCGTGGTGCTCGACCTTCGGGGGTTGAATGACGCCACGGATTTCTTCGTGATCGCATCGGGGACCTCGGATGCTCACGTGCGCGGGATTGCCGAGTCGGTGATGGAGAAGCTTGACCGCCGGGGGCACCATACCCACCATGTCGAAGGGCTCAACGGCGGCCGCTGGGTCCTGCTCGATTTCGTTGACTTTGTCATTCATCTCTTCCACCCGGAGACCCGCTCATTTTATCAGCTGGAGCGTCTCTGGGACGATGCACCCGAACTCCTGATAAGCTCCTCTTCATGAGGTCGTATATGCTGCGACGTGCCGCTCCGGCGATCCTTCTCCTGCTGTTCGCGCCCGGACTGCTGTCCGCCCAGTATTTCGGGCGGAACAAAGTGCAGTACAGCAACTTCGACTTTAAGGTCATCCAGACCGAGCATTTCGATGTGTACTACTACGAGAGGGAGCGGGTCGCTGCCATGGATGCCGCCCGCATTGCGGAGCGGAGCTATGCCCGACTCTCCAAGGTGCTGAACCACGAATTTCGCGAGCGCAAGCCCATCATCCTCTATGCCTCCCACTCGGATTTCCAGCAGACCAACGCGTTGGGACCGGAGGCGCCCAGCGAAGGCACCGGAGGAGTCACCGACTTTCAGCGCAACCGCGCGGTCATGCCGTTTACCGGCTCCTATGCTGAATTCGAGCACGTCATCCAGCACGAAATGACGCACCAATTCCAGTACGACATCTGGTCTCGCGGGCGGGCCGGTGGCGGCCTGTCGACCATCATCGCCATCAATCCACCGCTATGGTTCGCGGAGGGGATGGCGGAATACCTCTCGCTGGGTCCGATCAATCCCGAAACCGCCATGTGGCTCCGGGACGCGTCATTGGAGGGGACGCTGCCGACCATCGAGCAGATGACCCTCGATCCCTACAAGTACTTTCCCTATCGATTCGGGCATGCGCTCTTCTCCTACATCGGAGAGCGCTGGGGCGATGAGGCGGTCGGCGCCATCCTGAAAGCGACCCTCTCGGGGGGCATCGAAGGTTCCTTCCGCCGAACCATCGGACTCACCCTCGACCAGCTCTCGAATCAGTGGCGGGACGCGGTCCAGAAGAAATACCTGCCGGAGATCGGAGCCCGGGCCAAGGCGCGCGCCGTGGCCAACGCGCTGCTGACCGAGAAGCGGTCCGAGGGCACGCTTCACCTCGCTCCTGCCCTGTCACCTGACGGCTCGCAGGTGGCCTACTTCAGTGAGAAGGACTTCTACTTCGTCGATCTTTATCTCGCCAACGGCGAAACCGGTAAGGTGAAGCGCCGGATTCTCAAGTCAGGAGTCAGCAGCAATTACGAGACCTACCGTTTCATCAACTCCCAGGCGAACTGGTCTCCGGACGGCACCTACCTGGCGTTCGCTGCCAAGCGGGGAGCTCGGGACGACATCGTCATCGTAGATGTAGCGCGAAACAAGGAGGTCAAGCGGATCCAGCTGAAGCTGAGCGGTGTCACCACCCCCGCCTGGAGTCCCGACGGGCAGCAGCTCGTGTTCACCGGATACGACGGCGGGCTCAGCGACCTGTTTACCATCAAACGCGATGGCAGCGGCCTGCGCCGTCTCACGCAGGACAAGTACGCTGATCTCCACCCGGTGTGGTCCCCCGATGGGAAGACGATCGCCTTTGCCACGGACCGCGGGAACGAGACGGACTTCAAGACACTGGCGATCGGCAACATGCGCATCGCCCTCTATGATCTCGATACCGGGAAGATCCAAGTCCTGGACCAGATGGACAAAGGCAAGAATGTGAGTCCCCAATGGGCGCCAGACGGCCGCTCCATCGCATTCGTGTCGGACCGCAACGGCGTCAGCAACATCTTCCTGTACGATCTCGGGGAGCAGAAACTCTATCAGCTCACCGACTTTTACACCGGTGCCCAGGGGATCACCCCCCTGTCGCCGGTACTGTCCTGGGCACCTCAAGCCGATCGGCTGGCGTTTGTGTACTTCGAGAAGGGCAAGTACGACGTGTACACTCTCTCCAATCCGCGGTCGCTCAAGCGGACTCCCTACCGTCAGACCGCTCCGGACAGCAGTGGACTCTTGGCGAGTACCGCCGCCGCACCGGTCGATACCACACGGTCGCTGCAGGTGCCGGAAGACGTGCGCTCTCAGGTGGGCGAAGGCGGGTCGATCTATCGGACCCCTCAGGGGTTCCGCTCGTCGAGCGAGGTGGCTCGGACCGGCGACACCGCCGCGGTGGCCGCTCCCGTGTCCATCGCCGCGCTCCTCGACTCAGCCAGCTTCAGTCTTCCCGACACCAGCGAGTTCACGGTCAAGAAATACCGGGTTCACTTCACTCCGGATTACATCGCCCGGCCATCGATCGGGTACGCGCGCGACAATTTCGGACGCGGCTTTTTCGGGGGGAGCGCGGTGTCGCTCAGCGACATTCTCGGCAATCACCAGCTGGTGTTCGCGGGGTATGTCAACGGGCGTATCAGTGAAGCCCAGGTCCTGGCGGCATATGCCAACATGACTCACCGCATCAACTGGGCAACCGGCATATCCCAAGAGCCCTACTACTTCTACGAGCCGAGTGAGATCCGGGTCGGCGAGCCGAGCCCGTCGGAAAACACGTTCGTCACCAATGTGCGCCGCCTGGTGGTCCGATCGGCCTTTGCCCAAGCGTATTATCCGATCAGCCGCTTTCGAAGGATCGAGGCCAGCATGCGGGTGGCCAACGTCGATGATGCCGTGCTCAGTATCCTGGAGCCCTACGATCCCCAGTTCGGATTCGCCACCCAGGATCCCACGCTTGAAACCAACAACCGTCCGGGGGTGAACTATCTCCAGCCATCGACGGCGTTGGTTTTCGACAACTCGCTGTTCGGGTATACCGCGCCCTTCTTCGGACGGCGCTACCGGCTCGAGTTCGCCCAGGCGCTGGGCGATTGGAGATTTTCTCAGGTGACGGCAGACTACCGCCGCTACGATCCCGTGGTGGGGCCGCTGGTCTTCGCCACCAGACTCTTCTACTTCGGGCGGATCGGCCGGGACGCGGAGAAGTTCCGCATTTTCGGTGGTAGCACCGAGCTCATCCGGGGCAACACCTCCGGTTCCTACCGGCGGAACGAATGCCTCAACGCGAGCGACGCCAACACCGAGACCGGCTGCGCCGCGCTGGACCGGCTGGTTGGGACCCAAGTGGGTGTGGCCAGCGCCGAGATCCGTTTTCCCATTCTCACACCCCAGTTCGGGTTCCTGCCCAACGGCTTCCCGCCCATCGAGGGCGCGATTTTCTACGACATCGGCTTGACCTGGGATGAGAACAGCACGCTGCGGTGGAATCGTGACCCCGGTGACGATCCCATTCGGGTCCGTACCCCGCTGCAGACATTCGGGGTCTCCATCCGAGCCAATCTGCTGGGCTTTGCCATTGCGCGGGTGGACTACGCCATTCCTCAGGAGCGCCCCGGCGTCAAGGGCCTCTGGACGTTCAGCCTGGGGCCGGCGTTTTAAAGAACGAGATGGACAAGAAGGGCGGGAAGGCTCCTTCCCGCCCTTCCCCGCCATCCTGACTTTCCTGTCCTTCGACGGCCCAACTATCTTCCTGCCCGTGACCCTCAAGACCATATCGTCTGGAGCAGTGCTGCTGCTCCTGATCGCGGCCTGTCGCAGCGGGCCCGAGCTTGCGTCCGGAGGCCTGCCAACGGGATCTCGCAGTATCCCGTC
>DASSED010000083.1:0-18617 GCA_035695405.1 Gemmatimonadales bacterium | reverse complement strand
GAGCACCACGGCAAGGGGCTTCGTCATAAGGGAAAGCTAGCGTGCCTACGCTCCCACGACATCGCGCAAGGCGCGGTCCAAGGTCGAGTGGTGGAACCGATACCCCGAGCCGAGCAGCTTTGCCGGCAACACCCGAGCGCTGGCGAGAATCGTTCCGGAGGCCATCTCTCCCAGGGCCAGCCGTAACACCCCTGAAGGAATTCGAAACCGGGTGGGGCGGGAAAGCACCTGGCCCAGAGTCCGGGTGAAATCAGCGTTGGTGGCCGGCTCGGGGGCCGTGACGTTGACTGGACCCTGAAGCCCGGCGGTCATCAGACCATGCTCGATAGCTCCGGCGGCGTCATCTAGCGACACCCAGCTCATCCATTGCCGGCCATCTCCCATACGGCCACCTACGCCCATCCGGAAGGCCGGGAGCAGCTTTTCCAGCGCCCCACCCTGCCGGCTGAGGACCACGCCAAATCGGGGGTGGACCACTCGCACCCCGGCCGATCGCGCCGACTCGGCCGCGTCTTCCCATTGGCGAACGACCGATGCCAGGAAATCGCCGGGGTCGCTGGTGGGCGGGCTCGCTTCAGTGAGGACTTCATCACCTCTATTTCCGTAGATACCGATGGCCGAAGCTGAAATCAGCACCTCAGGCTTCCGCGCGAGACCGGCGATCGTCTCGCTGAGCAGTCTGGTGCTCTCGACTCGGCTCCGCCTGATTCGTACCTTCCGGCCGGGGCTCCATCGGGCTCCTACCGGTTCTCCGGATAGATGTACGACCGCATCCACCCCCTCGAGAGCGGCCGGATCGAGTCGGCCCCGCTCGGGATCCCAGGTGATCTCTCCCGGACGAGCCGGGCGGCGCACCAATCGAAGGATCCGGTACCCCTGCGCGGTGAGCCGCGCCACGATGGCTGACCCCAAAAGACCACTGGCCCCGCTGATTGCGATCTGAGTGGCGGACGGAGTCCACAAGCGGCGATGCGAATTCACATCCACCTCATTTGGCTCGGGCTCACGTTGGCAGCCGCGTCTCTGGGGTGCGCCACCATGCAAGGCGACCCCGGTGTCACGGGCGACTGTGTTGTGGCAACGGTTGTCGATGGCGACACCTTCCGCTGCCAGGACGGGCGGCGGGTGCGGCTGGTCGGCGTCGATAGTCCGGAATATCAGCAGCGGCCCTATGGGGATCGCGCCCGCACGGCTCTACTCCAGCTTTTGCCGCCAGGTGCTCGGGTGCGGCTGGAGCTCGATGTCGCGCCCCACGATCCGTACGGGCGGGTGCTGGCCTATGTCTGGTCCGGTACCGACCTGATCAACGAAAGAATGGTGCACGAGGGCTGGTCGGTGCTCTACACGGTGCCGCCCAACGTCAAGTATGCGGCCCGGTTGGGTCAGGCGCAAAAAGAGGCCCGCGTCAACGGCGCGGGCCTCTGGGCTGAGCACGGATTCGAATGCCTGCCGGGTGATTTTCGCCGGCGGCGATGTGTCAGCCGACCTTGAAGGTCTGCATCATGCCATGGAGAAAGTGGGGTTTACCGTCCTTGGCATCGGGGACAAAGCAGATGAAACCGTATTCTCCCGGGGTCAGATCAGCCGTGAAGGAGCCTCGCGTCCCTGGATCCAGAGCGGTGACCCCTCCGATGGGCTCGGCCGGCGGCGGCCCTTTCATTGTCATAGCCCACTTTCCGAAATCATCGGTCTTTTTTCCGGGTGCCAGCTTGAGGAGGACAATTTCGTGTTCTTGCGGCCCGCCATTCTCCACCATGATCGTGTGCCGACCAGCGGTGAGTGGCTGGGAGACCTTGAAGCTATAGTCAACCAACGTGAGGGTCACATCCGCCTTCGGCGGTTCTGAATAGCCTGCAGACGACGCGCTGGTGACCTCAAAGGGACGAATCATTCCTTTGGCTGCGTGGATCGTTCCATCGGGGCTGGGAATGAGGCACAGCAATGCATAATTCCCGGGTGCGAGTACCGAGGTTGCCTGTGCCTTGCTTCCAGGGGTGATTCCATTGGGTCCGCCAACCCATTTGATCCATGCCGGCGGTGGGCCAGCGGTTTGTAACGCCTTGGTGAGATCGTCGATGGTCTTCCCGTCCTCGAGTTTCACCAACTGGACCTGGTGCAACTCCTTTCCGTTATTGGCAAAGTCGATCGTCACTGCCCCGGCAGGAACACTGTTGGGGGCATCGAACCGGAAATCGGTCGCCGTGACGGTCACGGTTCCTGATGCCGCCTTCGCGGGCTCAGCCGAGGTCATCGAGGCGGCTTCGGAGTTTTTGGGCTGGCGATCGGACTTGCAGCCAGTCGATAGGGTAATGACGAACATTCCCAGAAAAGAGAGGGAACAAGCGCGTGACATACTGTCTCCTGTAGATAGTTATATGAGAGCGCGCCAAGAATGTGCATTTCCGTCGGAATTCGCTAGGGGGTGGGTTGTTTGCCAGGACTATGTGTCCTGGTATGTTGTCGCCACGCAATCGCTGGAGCCGTCATGATTCGCTTTCCCATCGGTCTGGTCCTTCTCCCTTTGGTTTTTCCCGGGCTCGCCGCGCAAGGTCGGGCCGGCGGGGATACGCTCTCCATGCCCATGTCGGTCTTCCGCCCGTTGCCGCTTCCGGCGCCAAACGATTACCGAACCGGCTCCGGCCGCCCCGGGCGAGCGTACTGGCAGCAGCAGGTGGATTATCGGATAACCGGAACCCTGGATACCGCAACCCACCAAATTCGGGGTCGCGAGCTGATCCACTACGTCAATCGCTCACCCGATCGCCTGGAATATCTCTGGATGTTCGTGGAGCAGAACATCTGCTCGCGGGCAGGCATCACCGAGCAACTGGATCAGCCTCCACTCGTCTTTTTGGGTTCCACCTTCGATTTCAGCTGCAAGCACTTTGACGGTGGTCTGACCCTGGATCGGCTCAGCGTGGCCGGCCGGGTGCTGAAGCCGTGGGTCTACGGAACCACGATGCGGGTGGATCTGCCTCGGCCTTTGGCTTCCGGGGGCTCACTCGACATCGAGGTAGCCTGGCACTTCACCGTGCCCGACTACGGCGCCGGCCGGATGGGACGCGATGGGTCGCTCTATGAGATCGCCCAGTGGTACCCTCGCCTGGCGGTGTACGACGATGTGAGGGGGTGGAATCATGAGCCCTACATTGGCGCCGGTGAGTTCTATCTGGAGTACGGAAACTTCGACGTGACCTTAACTGTGCCCGCAGGCTATCTGGTTGCTGCCACCGGCACCCTCCGCAACCCGGAGGTGGCGCTCACGTCCGAGCAGCGGACTCGATTGACCGCCGCTCGATCCAGCACCGAGCCGGTGGCCGTAGTCACTGCAGCAGAGGCGGGTAGACCGGGGACGCGTCCCCCATCAGCCGGGCCGGTCTCCTGGCGGTTCACCGCGGAGAGCGTCCGAGACTTTGCCTTTGCTGCCGGTCCCGAGCTCCGCTGGGATGCATGCTCCTATGAAGGGATCCTGATCCAAACGTTCTACCGGCCGAAGGCCAAACGCTGGGAAGAGGCGAATCGCATGGCGCGAGAAGCCATCAAGTACTTCAGCGAGCAGTGGTATCGCTACCCCTATCCCCAGGCCACTACAATCGAGGGTCCGATTGAGGGGATGGAGTACCCCATGTTGACCTTCGTGCCCAACAGTCCCTCACGGGAGGAGCTTCAGTGGGTTCTGTCCCATGAATTCGGCCACGAGTGGTTCCCCATGGTCGTGGGGTCGAACGAGCGGCTGTACCCCTGGATGGACGAGGGTTTCAATACCTTCATCGATCTCGCCGGAGCGGCCCGCTACTTTGCCGGAACCGCCTACGGAGACTCCATCGAAGTTCACCCCCTGCATCTCTACCCCGATCATGCGATCGCCGGCCAAGAGCAGCCCCTCATCACTCGGCCGGTGGAATCGAAGGATCTCTTCTGGACCGGCTACCAGAAGCCGGCGCTGATGCTGCAGACCCTGCGGTACGAGGTGTTGGGCAAGGAACGTTTTGACCAGGCCTTCCGCGAGTACATCAAGGCCTGGGCTTTCAAACATCCGACCCCAGCCGACTTCTTCCGCCTGATGCGGGATGTCTCGGGGATGGACTTGGATTGGTTCTGGCGCGATTGGATCTACACTACGGCTCGCCTTGACCAGGCGGTCGACTCGGTGGGCGCGGAGAAGGTCTTTCTCTCGAACCGCGGGAGCATGACCTTGCCTCTGGAGATGGAGATCAACTACACCGATGGCTCCAAGGAGCGGGTCAGGCTTCCCGTGGAGATGTGGAACCTGGGCTCCCGGTTTGGGTACCGGCTGAAGGAAGGGAAGGCGGTTCGAAAGGTGGTGGTGGATCCCCGCCGGGTGCTGCCCGACGTGGATCGAAGCAATAACGAGCGATCACGCTAGATTCGCGCTCGACTAACCCCCGGCTCGCCGGACCAGCAATAAATCCGTGATGTTGTCCTGCGTGAGCAGACCCACCAGGGCTCCGGCGGCATCCACCACGGGCAGGGCAGGTAGGCGACTCGACCGGAGTCGTTCGAGCGCTTCCATGAAGCTCAGGTTGGATGGTACCACCGGCACATCCGCGGTCATCGCCTGCCCTACGATGGAATCGGCTCCGCGCTGAGACAATCCTCTGATCAGGTTGTCGCGTGTGAGGATTCCCTCGGTCCGTCCCAGGTTGTCAACTACCGGAAACTCGCGCTGCTCTCCGCTGAGCAGGAGCTCCACGGCCTGGGAAAGCGTGGCATGCACCGGGATGGTGCGGAAGTCCGTCACCATCATCTGTTGAACCTGGAGTCCCTGACCGACGGCCCGAGTCTCCACCGCGGAGGCCTCGGCATTGGCACCCAGGAACACAAAGAAGGCGATCAGAATAAGAAACGGCTCGTTGCCAACGATACCGTAAAGTCCCCCCGCCATGGCCAGCATCTGACCCAGACTCGCCGCAATGCGGGTGCCTCGGATCAACCCCAAACGGCTGGCAAGTAACGCCCGGAGTACCCGGCCTCCATCCATGGGGAAGGCGGGGATCAGGTTGAAGAGCAGCAGATACAGGTTGACGGTCAGGAGCTGAGCCAGGAAGGGAGACTCAGGGCTCAACTCTCCCAGTCTTACCTCCGAACCGGACAAGCGGAGGAGGAAATACAGGAGCACAACGATGGCGAGAGTGACGGCCGGTCCAGCCAGCGCGATCAAAAGCTCCTGACGCGGCACATCGGGAATGCGCTCGAGCCGGGCGACGCCGCCAATCGGGAGAAGGATGACGTCCGGGGTCCGCACGCCGTATCGGCGTGCCATGAGGATGTGACCGAACTCGTGCAGCAGAATGCAGGTAAAGAGTGCCAGGAGTGCCAGGGCTCCCGCCAAGGCTCCGGCGGCCCCACCCTCGTCGTACCCTCGAACGGCCCAGAGCCCGACCAGAAGCAGAAACGTCACATGCACCTTGATCTCGGTGCCGGCGATCCGTCCGATGCGATATGACCATCTCATCGATTTGCCACCTTGTTGCGCATCCCGAAACATAACCCGCCGAGTCGGGCTGGACGGGCGGGACACCAGCCAACGGGCAAGAAAAACGTGAGCGGGTTTCCTCAACGCTCACGTCTCTCTCTTCCCCGCGGATCCGTTTCTTTGCTCTTACACCAGTACCCGGATCCCGAACTCCGGCCGGCGCGTCTCCAACTTGGGCCGGCCGGCTGGTAGTGCAACGGGCTCCCGGGCGAACGCCTGGCCTTCAGCCGGGAGGGGATGGAGCTCGGCCCACTGGGCCAGCGCCTTGCGATAGATGACTTGCGCGTCGACCGCTGGCAGGTTGAAGGCCCGGACGTAGTGCATGATCGCGTCGTCGGGAGTGACCTCATCGGCCAGGACCGCCGCGGTCTCCAGCGCCCCGCGGACGTGGGTGGCCGCCACCGCTTCGTCCGACATCGAGGCCGCCAGACGGCACTCCAGGTTGGTGGCCTCCACATGCTCCACTCTCCGCCGCAATGCATCCAGCAAGTGATCGGGCCGGAGCGCGCTCCACGTGGCTGATTGCCGCTCCAGCTTCGGCGCGTTTTCGATCAAGCCGGCGAGCGAGATCAACGCGCGGCACCGGACCGTCTCCTCGATGGCTGCCGGAACGGCGACTTCCCGAAAGTACCGGGCCAGCGCTTCCTCCACTCCCAGCCGCGGCTTCAATCGCCGGACGAACGCCGCGGCCTGAGACTGATAGGTGTTGGCCAGAGCCTCGAGCGCGCGCGCGAAAGCCAGCTGAACCCGAAGCCGAGTGGCTGCCGAGAAACGCCGACTGGACGTCAGACCTGGTACTGCCATGCTACCTCCTCGCACTCCACGATAGTGCAAAAGGTGACGCTAAGATTTGCCGGTGCAGTCACTTGCGAGTGCGATCTTTGTGCCGGTGGGAGAGCTTCGGATCGGGCCCAGGGGACCCGGTTAAGGATAGGTTCGGTAAGGGGTTCGGAACCCATCGGCCAAAGTGCCTAGGCTTCAGGGTGAAGCGGCTGTAGCGCGACCGCTACTGAAAGTGGCGCAGTCCCGCAGAGAGCCAAGTGTATGACGAGCGCCGCTTTCGCCCGTCGCCGCACGGCATTACAATGCGCTTTCGCTTTTCATGAGGAGCCTCGCCATAACCGTCACCGCCGCCCCGCCGGCCTGGACCACCAAGGACGCTGAAAAGCTGTACAACATGGCCGGGTGGGGCCTGGGATACTTCCGGGTCAACGCCGAAGGCCATGTGACGGTACACCCCGACGCCAATCGAAAGCGCGGCCTGGATCTTTACCACATGGCCATGGATCTCCACGCCCAGGGCGTGGGCCTGCCGCTGTTGCTCCGCTTTTCCGACATCCTCCGCTCCCGGATACAGGCACTCGCCACCGAGTTCAGCAATGCGATGCGGGAGTTTGGATATGGCGGAACCTACACCACCGTCTACCCGGTCAAGGTGAATCAGCAGCGGCATGTGGTGCAGGAGATCGTGGAGTTCGGTGCGCCCCATGGCGTCGGGCTCGAATGCGGCAGCAAACCCGAGCTGCAGGCAATCCTCGGGCTCAATGAAAACACCAATCATCTGATCGTCTGCAACGGCTACAAGGATGAAGAGTTCATGCGCCTGGCCCTGATGGGTCAGAAGCTGGGCCATACCGTCATGATCGTCCTGGAACAGCTCAGCGAGCTGGACGTGCTGCTCAAGGTGGCCGCGGAGATGGGGATCGAGCCGACCGCGGGGGTACGAATCAAACTGGCAACCGAGGGATCCGGCCGCTGGGCCAAGAGCGGAGGCGAGCGATCCAAATTCGGTCTGGATTCGGTAGAGCTGATGAAGCTGCTCGATCGGCTCGACCGCCTGGATCGGAAGGATGTACTGAAGCTGGTTCACTTCCACCTCGGGAGTCAGATCACCGACATCCGGCACGTGAAGGCAGGGCTGGAGGAGATTGGGCGCTATTACGTGGAGCTGCGCAACATGGGATTCGACATTACCCATGTGGACGTGGGTGGAGGACTCGGCGTGGATTACGAGGGCTCCCGGTCGACTCGTCCGGCGAGCGTGAACTACTCGATGCGGGAGTATGCCAACGACGTCGTCTATACTCTGGGATCCGTCTGCCGGACCGAGGAGCTCCCGATGCCACACATCATCTCGGAGTCCGGACGGGCACTCACGGCGCATCACTCGCTGCTGCTGATCAACGTCATCGACGTCGAGTCGCAGATTGAGCCGGTTGCGCCCAAGCTCAGGGAGGAGCCTCACCCCCTGCTCGTGGAGATGGCCGAGAATCTCGAGGGACTCACGCAGGACCGGATCGAGGAAGTCTTCCACGATGTGGTCTTTGCCAAAGAGCGGGCCCAGGAGTACTTCGCCAGCGGCGTCTTTTCCCTCCGGGACAAGGCCGATGCCGACCAGTTCTATCTGGTCACCCTCAACGCGCTGTCCAACTCTATGGGGGAAGACAAGTCCGCTTTCCCGGAGATCGTGAGCCACATCGAATCGGCGCTGGTCGATCGCTATTTCTGCAACTTCTCGGTCTTCCAGTCGTTACCGGACAACTGGGCCATCGACCAGCTCTTTCCCATCATGCCGATTCACCGGCTGAACGAGCCACCAACTCGGCGGGGTACGCTCCAGGATGTCACCTGTGACTCGGACGGCGTAATCGACCGTTTTACCGGAGGACGGAAGGGGAAACCGTCGCTCGAGCTGCATCCGGTCGAGGAGGGACAGCCATACATCCTGGGGATCTTCCTCACCGGCGCCTATCAGGAGATCCTGGGCGACTTGCACAACCTGTTTGGGGACACCAACGCGGTGCACGTACGGCTCACCGATCAGGGCTACGAGGTGACCGATCTGGTCCACGGAGACACCGTGACCGAGGTGCTCAACTACGTCCAGTTCCATGCCACCGATCTGCTCGCCACCTTCCGCCGCAAGGTAAGTAACGCCAAAGATCTTACCCGGCAGGAAGCCAACAGCTTCATCGCGGATTTCGTGGCGGGGCTGGAGGGGTATACCTACCTGGAAGGGGACGTGGAACCGGAGAAAGTCTAAAGGGTAAGCGCACCGCTCACCGCTACCGACTGCTACTTCTCACCAGCTCTCCACTCACCCGTTCCCCCCGCTGTTCCAGCGGCACAAATGGGCGCTCGGCTGACCCGATATAGATCTGCCGTGGGCGGGCGATCTTCTGATCCTTGTCGAGTAGCATCTCCTCCCACTGTGCCAGCCACCCTGGGGTGCGCCCGATCGCGAAGAGTACCGTGAAGTAGTCGGTGGGATATCCCATGGCCTGGTAGATCAGGCCCGAGTAGAAATCCACGTTGGGATACAGCTTCCGCTTGATGAAGTACTCGTCTTCCAGGGCGATGCGCTCCAGCTCCAAAGCGATCTCCAGCTTGGGATTGAGCCCGGTCTGCTGGAACACGTCGTACGCCACCTTCTTGATCAGCTTGGCTCGGGGATCGTACGACTTGTAGACCCGGTGCCCAAACCCCATCAGCCGCCCCGACCCACCCTTCACCGTCTCGATAAAGCTGGGGATGTTCTTCTTGTCGTCGATCTCGTCCAGCATCTGGAGAACGGCCTCATTGGCGCCGCCATGCAGCGGCCCATAGAGCGCGGCGATTCCCGCGCTCACCGCGGAGAAGGGATCCACATGAGACGAGCCTACCGCCCGGACGGCGCTGGTGGAGCAGTTCTGCTCATGGTCGGCATGGAGGATGAGCAGAATCTCGAGGGCTCGCTGGAGCACCTTGTTCGGCTGGTGCCGGCCCCCGATGCTGAACGTCATGTTTACGAAGTTGCCGATGTAATCGAGATCGTTCCGGGGGAACTCGTAGGGCAGACCCCGGGAATGCCGGAAGGCGAAAGCCGCGATGGTCGGCAACTTGGCCAGGAGCCGCACTCGCTGCAGATAGCGGTTGGCCGGGTCGTGAATGTTCTTGGCATCGGGGTAGAAGGTCGAGAGCGCCCCAACCGCACCGAGGAGCATCCCCATCGGGTGGGCGTCGTAGCGGAAGCCCTCGAGGAACTTGGTGATATTGGTATGCACATAGGTGTGGAACTTGATCGTCTCTTCCCACTGGTCCAGCTGCTCCCGATCCGGGAGCTCGCCCTCACAGAGCAGGTAGGCTACCTCGAGGAAAGACGCCCGCTCGGCCAACTGCTCAATAGGATAGCCACGGTAGCGAAGAATGCCTCTATCGCCGTCGATGTACGTGATGGCGCTCCGGCACGCCGCCGTATTCATGAAAGCGGGATCGTAGGTCATCATGCCGAAATCGTCGTCTGTGACCTTGATCTGCCGCAGATCGGTGGCCTTGATGGTGCCGTCGGTGATGGGCAGATCGTAAGACTTGCCGGTGCGGTTATCGGTGATTGTGATGCTGTCCTTGGCCACGCGCGATCCTCGACGAGAAGGGGCGATCAGAATCGGGCTCGATCTCCAACTATAGAGGAATGACGGTACGCAAGGAAGGCGGAGGAGTGCTCGAAAAGCGGCGGCCCGGCGAAGAGAGGCTTTCTACGACTCGAGATTCTCCCGCGGCAGGCGCACAGTGCACCTCGTCTCGAAGCCGCCCCGCACGTTGTACAGGGTGGTGACCTCCAGCCGCTTGGGCGCCAAAAGCCTGAAGAGATCCTCCGCCATCCGCCCGGTGGCGTGTTCCTGGAAGATTCCCACGTTGCGATAGCTGGTCACGTAGTACTTGAGGCTCTTGAGCTCGACGCAGCGATCGGACGGAACGTAGCGGATGGTCAGCGTGGCGTAATCGGGAAGACCGCTGTAGGGACAGACGGCGCTGAACTCTCTGGTCTCGGTGACGATCTCCTGGTCCGGACCGGCATACTCGAACGTCTCGAGAACCGCGGCGTCGATCGTCTCCGGCCCTACAAAGGGAATGGTTCTGCCTTCTGCGATGGCCATCCAAATCTCGCTCGATAGCAGGGAACGGGACGTAAGCAGACTAAAGAACGTAAGCGGGAAGACGGTACCCGGGGAGCCCCGCCTACGCTGTCTTCTCCTCGTCCTTCACCATTCCCGTCTCCAGCCAGCCGTGCTCGCCCTTGAGCACCTGCTGGGCGACCTGGTAGGTCCGGACGTCCTCATTGTCGAACACCGCCGTGAAGCGCTCCTCCACCCGCCTGCGAGCGTGACGGCTGAACAGATTGGCCAACTCCACCGGCCCTCGATTCGAAGGATCCTTTCGGTACATCGAGTAGGCGCGGGAGCAGGCGGCGGTGATCGCCAGCAGCTCGGCGCCGATCTCGACCAGCCGCCCCAGGACCGCCTGTCGCTTCTCCAGCTTTGGTCCAAATCGAATCATGCAGTGAAACAGTGTTCGCGCGAGCCGGCGGCACGAGCGAGAGACGAAGCGGACATGCGTCGCCAATGGCCCAAACTCGCGGTAACGCGGGATGGGACCCCAGCCGAGCCAGAGCTTCGGATACCAGTAAGCGTAGTAGGCTCCCGAGCGAAGCAGCGCCTGGATCTTCTTTCCCATCGGCGCCCTGGGATCGATCAGATCGCCGGCCAGCTTGAGATGGGTATCGACCGCCTCCCGGGCGATGAAGAGTCGCATGATCTCACTGGAGCCCTCGAAGATCAGGTTGATCCGGTAGTCCCGCATCATGCGCTCGACCGCATCGGGCCGCTCGCCCCGGCTCCTGAGACTGTCGGCCGTCTCGTAGCCACGGCCGCCCTTGATCTGGAGCGTATCGTCCACGATCCGCCAACCGATCTCGGTGTTCCACATCTTGGCCATTGCGGCTTCGAGCCGGATATCGGTGCCGCCGCGGTCGGCCATGAGTGATGCCAGATCGGAGACCGCTTCCATCGCGAACGTGTCCGCCGCCATCCGTCCGATCTTCTGGGCGATGGCGTCATGCTTGCCGATCGGCTGGCCCCACTGCACCCGCTCGGCTGCCCAGCGGCGCGAGATTTCCAGGGCGCGTTTGGCTCCGGCTACCGCCGATGCGGGCAGGGTGAGCCGTCCGGTGTTGAGCGTGATAAGCGCCAGTTTGAGGCCCTTCCCCTCGCCCCAGAGCACATTCTCGACCGGGACCTTCACGTTGGTAAACCGAATGATCCCGTTCTCCAACGCCTTGAGACCCATGAAATGGAGACGCTGCACCACCTCCACGCCGGGCCAATTGGTCTCCACAATGAACGCGGTGATTTTCTTGGCGCCGGTGCGCGCCATGACCACCATGAGCTCGGCGATGGTGCCGTTGGTGCACCAGAGCTTTTCTCCGTTCAGGATGTAATGCTTCCCGTCGTCGGAGAGGGTCGCGGTGGTACTGAGCGCCGCCGGGTCGGATCCGACGTGGTTTTCGGTCAGGGCAAAGGCCGAGACCGCGCCCTTGGCAAGCCGGGGCAGATACTTCTTCTTCTGGGAGGGGGTCCCGAACAGCTTGAGCGGAGTCGGAACTCCAATCGATTGCGCGGCCGAGAGCAGCGCAGTGAGGTTGCCGTCCTGGCTGGTTACCAGTCCGACGGCGTGGGTATAGCTGTACTGGCTCAGTCCCAGGCCGCCGTACTCCGTGGGGATCTTGATTCCAAAGGCGCCGATCTCACCGAGTCCTTTGACGATTTCTGGTGGGATCTTCCCTTCGCGGTCGATCTTGTCGCTGTCGACTCGCTCCCGCATGAAGCGCTCGAGTTTCTCCATGAACGGCCGGGCTCGAGCCAGATCCGCCGGATCGGGCTCGGGAAAGGGATGGACCAGGTCGAGCCGGAACGAACCCTCGAACAGCTCCCGTACGAAGCTGGGTGCCTGCCAATCTTTTTCCCGGGCCGCTTCGGCAACCTCGCGCGCCTCCTGCTCCGTGGCCAACGGTGTGTGGGTCGACCGGTCGGGACCCGCGAGGACGTCAGTCATGGCTCGAGTGCTCGGTTGAAGTTGAAGTAAAAGCGGCGACACCGCGGAGCCCGTGCAACACCAGGCCGATGACATGCTGCTTGCGTTGTTCCAGCTCGCCGGGATGATCCAGTCGGACGCCGACCGCGGGCGCGACCGTGCGCCCATGAATCATGGGGAACCAGCAGAGCGCGATGATGCTGAGCAGGAGCTGTGCCGCCTCGCCCGATGCGGCATCATCCAGCCCCAGCTCGGCGCTGATAGCAGCCAAAGCCTCTTGCCCAGCGGAGAGGGGACCGACGCTGTCGGGTAGGCGGCTCCCATTCAGCGCCTCGCGCTCGATCAGCCGGACGAAGTTGGGACGGGCAGCGAGGAAGTCGAAGTAATCGGAGACCGCGCCGGCCAGAATCGTCTCGGCGGACTCTCCGCTGGCAAGTGCGCGTGCCCGCCCGGCCCGAACCGCTTCACGAACCTCCGCGAACGAGCGGTCGAGGACGGCCTGGTACAGCTCGGGTTTGGATCGAAAGAAGTAGCCGGGTGTGCCTCGGGAGACGCCGGCCGCCGCACCGACCTGAGTCAGGCTGGTGGCGTCGTACCCCTGCTCGGCAAAGAGCTGCTCCGCGGCGTCGAGGATGGCCAATCGGCTTCGCTCCGCATCTCGTATTCGCTCTGGCTTGGTAGCCAATGTCCTGTCCGCGCAAAGGTTTGCAGCTTGCTTGCTGCTCAGCAAGTTACCATGTGATCTCGCGCCTGTCAATCGGCGAAGGTTCCAGTGGCGTGTGCCGGATTGAGGAGCGCTCGGCATCCGGAGTCCGGCGGACCGTCTGGGACTACAGCTGGCTACAGGAATGGCTGAAGAAACTGCGTTGAGTGATGTTATTACATGATGGGACGGCCAGGAACGTCGCTCACTAGTTAGGCGCACGCGAAAAGCTCCAGCATCAGAGTGATTGCAGATCGACGAATCGTGGGCTTCCACCAGGATGCCGAGGGACAGTGGGTCGCGGAGCTCGATTGTGGACACACGCAGCACGTCAGGCACACGCCGCCGTGGCAGGTGCGGCCCTGGGTGCTGACCGAGGCTGGTCGAGGTGGGCGCCTGGGGACGCTCCTATCGTGCCGTCTGTGTGTTGCCATCGACGGGCATCGTGGAAGCTGACTCCTCGTAACTCCCGAACAGTTGCAGGCAGCACGTACTGCCGCCTCGAAAAGAGCTTACGAGGACGCGTGTATGCGTGGTCTGTGTCCAGAGGGCGCCCGGGAGGTGCGCTCGCGGCTCTACGAGTCATTAACCGCTCTTGCATGGGAATGGAGGCGTCTTCGGCTCAGAAGATTGACGTGTTTCGACGGCCCGCAGCTGATGCGCGGTCCGTTAGGCGGACTCCCATCTCAGGAGAATGATATGCGCCGCTATGAGCTCGTCTCCGGGGCGTTCTTCTCTCTTCTCGCTCTTGTCCAACTGACTCGGGCGGTCTTGGGTTGGCCGATCCAGGTCGCCGCCGTCACCGTTCCCGTTTGGGCTTCGGTCGTGGCGGGTTTGGTAGCTGGCTCGTTCGCGGTTTGGGCATTCCGCAGCTCGCGGGACGCCACCTGATGAGCGGAATCCGCGTTGCTCTGAGCGTCATCGGAGTCGCTTACGCGGTTCTCGCGCTCGTGGTCCTCCTCTTCGCTGTGAACTTGCGCCAACGCGTCAACATCGGCACCGCATATCTCGCAGCGGGGGTTCTGGTGTGGGGTGGCACTATCGCGGCGACGGGACTGTCCGCCGGGAGTGTGCTGGGCACGCTAGCCTTGGTGCGACATCCCGCCACCCGTCGGCCGCTGTACGTGCTCACGATTCTCAGCGGGTGGATCGGTGCGCTGGTGCTTGGCTGGCTTGCTTGGGAGTTTTGGACCCATTCGTCCCTTCCAAAGGTGGCCGCCTAACAGCTGGCGGGCGCTTCTATTTAGAGGAACGCTAAATACCGCGCGGTTTGAGAAGTCGCCGCGGCTGAGGCGCGGTCCGTTAGGCAGACGCAGCGGGAGAAGGGATACGAGATGGTCCCATAGCAAGACTCCTCCACGCCTGACGTCGCTGGCGCCCCAGCTTTTGGTCGATGACCTAGTCCGCTCGATGGACGGGCTGGAGCTCCATCTCAAGGAAGCGCCCAAGAATGCCGCGGAACGCCAGCACCGGCGCGAGCATGAGCATCTGGATGCCGCGGCCGGCGTGGAGGGTATCGAAGCCTTTTACGAGGAATGCGTCGCAAATGGTGTTGCGATCCTTCGGCCGCTAGCCGCGACGGCATGGGGTACGAAGGCCTTCTACGTCGAGGACCCCGACGGCAACATCATCGCATTCGGAGGTCGTCCATCTGACGCCTCAGCGGCAAGACTGCTTCCCGTCTAGCGCTGCCACAAGCGCATGCTGCTGTAAATCAGTGCCGTCTCAGGCCGTCCGGCGTTCCAGGATCAACTCCGGCTCCCGCTGCGCCGACTCCAGGTATCTCGCCCTCGCGGCCTCCACCAACCCCATCGCGCCTTTCGGCACCACTTTGCGGAACAGCGGGCAGTAGTCCTGCCAATTCACCAGAATGGTTCGGGCGCGGGCACTCACCGTCTTCTCCTCGTGCTCCCGGATCAGCCTCCGCAAGAGCTCAACGTCATCCCCATCCAGCTCAGCCAGCTCGACCATGTCATCGTTGAGTCGAGATGTGAAGGTACCTGTCTCGTCGATCACGTATGCCACTCCGTTCGACATGCCGGCCCCGAAGTTCCGTCCCGCGCGGCCCAGCACCAGGACGATGCCGCCGGTCATGTATTCGCAGCAGTGATTGCCAGCGCCTTCGATGACCGCGATGGCGCCGGAGTTGCGGACTCCGAACCGGTCCCCCGCCTGTCCTGCCGCAAAGAGCCGTCCCGCCGTCGCGCCGTACAGCACGGTGTTGCCGATAATGAGATGCTGATGCGAGGCGTGGGCGTAGGCAGACCGCCGGAAGGGCCGGATGGTAATCTCGCCGCCGCTCAGGCCCTTTCCCACGTAGTCGTTGGCTTCGCCCTCCAGCTCCAGGTGCACGCCACGGCACAAGAAGGCACCGAAGCTCTGGCCCGCAGTCCCAATGAAGCGAAGCCGCACCGATCCCTCGGGCAAACCCCGGTCCCCATGCCGCTCCGCAATCGCTCCCGACACCCGGGCTCCCACCGTCAGGTGATGATTCAGTATCTGGTAGTTGCCCGAGAACGGGAGACCGCAGTCGAGATACGGCGTCAGATCCTCGAGAATCTCCTCGTCGAGGAGCACTACCCCGGGACGGTCGTTGCGCTCGACCGCTCGGCGTAGGGCTCTCACTTCGCTGCCGTTGTCGCCGTTCGGCCCCGGTGTACCGCTATCTCGCGGCCCCGCCAGTAATATCGAGAGATCCAACATCTGGGCCCGAGGAATATCGGGACGGTCGATCCGTTGGAGCAGGTCGCTCCGCCCTATGATCTCGTCCAACGATCGAAATCCCATCTCCGCCAGGGTGCGCCGGACCTCATCCGCCACCAGCGTGAAATAGGTGATGACCTGTTCTGGAGTACCCCGGAACTTGGCCCGGAGGTCCTCCCGCTGCGTCGCAATTCCGGTAGGGCAAGTATTCAAGTGACATTGGCGGGCCATGTCGCACCCGAGCGCTACCAGCGGTGCGGTGCCAAACCCGTAACTCTCGGCGCCCAGGAGTGCTGCTATCACGACGTCGCGCCCGGTCTTGAGTCCCCCATCGGTGCGCACTTCGATGCGATGGCGCAGACCGTTTCGGAGGAGCGTCGTCTGGGTCTCCGCCAGTCCCAGCTCCCAGGGAGAACCGGCGTGCTTAATCGAAGAGAGGGGCGACGCTCCAGTGCCGCCGTTGTGACCGGCGATCAGCACGTAATCGGCATACGCCTTTGCCACACCGGCAGCGACGGTTCCGACACCACATTCGGATACCAGCTTGACGCCGACCCGGGCCCGTGGGTTCACCGTCTTGAGATCGTGGATGAGTTGAGCCAGATCCTCGATTGAATAAATGTCGTGATGCGGTGGCGGCGAGATCAGCTGAATGCCAGTGACCGCGTGGCGCAGCCGAGCGATGAGCTCGGTGACCTTGTGGGCCGGGAGCTGGCCGCCTTCGCCCGGCTTAGCTCCCTGCACGATCTTGATCTCCAGCTCCTCGGCCCGGGTGAGATACTCGGTGGTGACACCAAAACGGGCCGAGGCCACCTGCTTGACCCGATTGTCGGCTCGGTCGCCGTTCTCGAGCGGGAGATAGTTCCCCGGGTCCTCGCCTCCCTCGCCCGAGTTCGAGCGCGCTCCGATCCGGTTCATGGCTACCGAAAGCGTCGTGTGGGCCTCGGGCGACAGTGCGCCCAGCGACATCGCGGAGGAGACAAATCGCCGGCGGATCTCCTCGACAGGCTCGACCTCCTCGAGTGGAACTGGGTCCCCCGGGCGGGGAGCGAGCAGGTCGCGCGGGCCGGCTGGCCGCCGGGCATTGTTCTTGTCTCGGAAGGCCTCGTATCCACCGGGTACCCCATCCGACCTGCCAGCCTTGTCCCCTCTATCCGGCTTCGCTCCCGTCGCCCGCTGCAACGCAATGACGATCGGCGGGGACCAGCCGTGATCCTCACCTTCTTTCCGAAACCGGACCCGCCCGAGATCGGGCAGGGAAGTGATCGACTCCGCGCCGCTATACGCTGCGTGATGGCGCGCCAGCACATCTTCTGCGATCTCTTCGAAGCCGATCCCGCCGAGTGGCGAGGCGGTGCCGGCGAAGCAGCTCGCGATCACTTCCTGTCCCAACCCGAGTGCGTCGAAGGTTTGGGCTCCGCAATACGAGGACAGCGTAGAGATCCCCATCTTCGACAGGATCTTGAGCAGCCCCTTCTCCGCCGCCACCCGGAAACGCTCCTGAGCCACAGCGGGCAGTGGCGGCTCGTCGGCACTGCCGTGCTGCCCGGTCCCGCTGCCTCGCCGTGCTTCCGCACCTCCCCGCTTTCCCGACTCAGCGCTGAACCATTCCTCTATGCTCTCGAGTGCGAGCCAGGGGTGGATCGCTTCCGCGCCGTACCCAATGAGCGAGGCGAAGTGATGGATATCGAAGGCATCGCCACACTCGGCAACCAACCCAACGCGGGCGCGGAGTCCGGTGTGCACCAAGTGCTGGCGCACGGCTCCAATCGCCAGCAGCATGGGAATAGGTGCTTGATTGGGGCCCACAGTGCGATCGCTGAGGATGATGATGTGCGCGCTCCGCCGGGCGGCCCGCTCGGCCGCCCGCCGCAGGGCGGTCAGAGCCGGCTTGAGTCCGGCCACGCCCTTGGCTGGATCCCAGACCGCGTCGATCGTGACTGTCGAAAAGCCGGCCACGTTCCGAAGCGCCGCCATCTCTTCCGCAAGCAGGATCGGGTGCTCCAGCCGGAGCATCCGGGCGTAGGACGGTCGTTCCAATAACGGGGACCCTCGGCGGCCCAGGTGCATGCGGAGCGACATGACCATCGACTCGCGCAAGGAATCGATCGGCGGGTTGGTGATCTGAGCAAAACGCTGCCGAAAGTAGCCGTAGAGGCTCGGCGCGATCGCAGCTAGTGGAGGAATCGGGGTGTCGTCCCCCATACTCCAGACCGGATCGCCTCCTGTGGTCCCCATTGGCTCGAGCACCAGGCGCAGGTCCTCCGAGCCGTAGCCGAAGGAGCGTTGGAGCTGGAGCAGCGAATCCCCGGTGTGTGTGGGTGGTACCCGTGCCGGGTCGGGGACCAACGTGGCCATGTGTCGTGCTACCCAGCGGGCATACGGCTTTCGTGCGGCCACGCGGCGCTTGGCGTCCTGATTGCGGATCACCTCGCCTCGCAAGGTGTCCACCACCAGCACTTCGCCGGGCCCGACCTTGCCGGACGCCACGACCTGTCGCGGGTCCAGATCCACCAGCCCTACCTCTGAGCCGGCGATGACCAATCCGTCACGCCGCACCTTATAGCGGCAGGGCCGGAGCCCGTTTCGATCGACCGCGGCACCGGCAAGAATGCCGTCGGTGAACGCCAGTGCCGCAGGCCCATCCCAGGGCTCCAGCACGCACTGATGGTACTCGTAGAACGCCTTCACCGCGGGATCCAGATCGGGGTACTTCTCCCAGGCCTGGGGGACAGTCATCATCGCGGTATGCACCACGTCGCGGCCGGAGCGAACCAGCAGCTCCATGGTATTGTCGAGGCTGGCCGAATCGCTGCCTTCCGCCCAAATCACCTCCCGCAGGCGCTCGATCTTCTCGCCCCAGTG
>DASSED010000082.1:0-3387 GCA_035695405.1 Gemmatimonadales bacterium | reverse complement strand
CGCAGCCAGAGCAAAGTCCCACGCCGCCAATCCGCGCCGGAACTGCACCACGTCCCGCACCGCCTGCGGTGCGTTGTGCCGATCCATGAAGCGTTCCAGCCCGGCGTAGAACTGCTCGTCGGCATTACCCGCGGTCCCGGTATTGCGAAGCTGATTAGCTCGATTCGCCTGGCCTAGCCAAAGATCCCAGTTGATCGGCGGCCCCGCTGCTGACGCCATACTCTGCCAGGCCCGCCACTCGAAGAGATCCTGCTGGATGATCGGTGGCGCATTGTCCGGAAGGACCGAGGCATTGCTCCGAAGCAAGGCTCCCATCGCTCGAGCCCGGACCCGCGGGTTTTCGGGTAGCGACGGGAGTGGGTCAGACGCTGGAGCTGTCCGGCGGCCGCTGATCGAGGCAAGCAGATTGTACCAGTCGGCGGAGAGGCCCTGAAATCCCAGGGCATGATCCTGCCGGAAGCGCCGGCGCTCGGCCCCCAGATCTAGGACCGGATAGTAGTCCGAGTTGGACTGGGTCATGGATGCGAGTAGTGGTTCCAGCTCGCCCCGTCCCACCAGGTGCAAAGCGTCGAGCACCGCGGGCGTCAGCGGAATGAAGCTGCAGAGATCCTTTCGCAGCGCGGGAAAACCGAAGACCGACCAGTCCGGAGCCGGAAGACTGGCCCGGTTACTGGCCACCACCAGCAGATCGGAATTGGGGGCCAGGTAAACCTCGTAGGACTTGAAGTTCTGGTGGATACCGGCCAGCACGCTGAGCACCAGAGGATCGTCCAGCTCATATACCTGGAGCCATTGACCGAAGACCCCATTCTCGGAGAGGTAGCTCCGAATCCGGCCGTAGAACTCATTCGTGAAAAGCCCGGAAACTCCACTGACCCACGGATTGGAAGGCTCGGAGATGATCAAGTCGTACTTGCGCTGTTCCGACGCAAAGTACGACTTGGCATCATCGATCACGATGCGAGAGCGGCGATCATCGAACACTCGCCGGTTCGCGGGGTAGAACATCCGTGACCCCGCGATCATCTGGGGCTCGATCTCGACCGTCACCAGCTCCCGGAGCAAAGAGTCTCCCAGCAGGAGATGGGAGGACATGCCGGTTCCCTGCCCGATAATGGCAGCCGTTCTAGCCTGCGGCACGTACGCGAGCGGTACCAGGGGAACCAGGGTCTGGGTTGCGGCATCGTGGAGTAACGGCTCGGGGACCGTGGTCGAGTCACACGACTGGTACCACGCGGGGGTGATCGAGCCCTCGACCTTGCCGTTGGTGGCCAGCGAGACCACTCCGGAATTCTTCAGACGCGATACCGATACCGTGGCGGTCCGGCCGTCGTGGTAGAACATCATGTCGCGGTCTTTGGCCTTCAGGATGACCCCGTTCCGGAATACCCCGCTCGCCAGGAGATTTGCTTCCAGCGGCGTGCGTGAGGCGATGAGCATGACCAGGACACCCAGCGAGAGGCTGGTGACCAGCGCCATGCGTCCCCGGCGCTGCTTGAGCGGGCGGGCCCGTGAGAGGAGCAGCAGGCCGATAGCCATGTCCAGCGAGGCACCTGCCATCAGCATCAGCTTGAGACCGATCATCGGAAGCAGGATGAGCCCTCCGAGGATCACGCCAAAAATTGAGCCCAGCGTGTTCCAGCCGTATACCGCGCCGATAGCCCGCTCGCCTGACCCGTGCTTGAGCAGGGTCTGCGTCAGCAGGGGAAGCGTCATCCCGGCGCAGAATGTGGCCGGCAACATCACGATGAGACAGAGAACATACCGGGCAATGGTGAATCCATTGTACCCGGCATCGGTGCGGGCAAAGGTGGCCAGCAGGGTAGAGGTCCACTCGAAGGAGAGGACATAAAGAGGAAGAGTGGCCAGGGCGAGTGTTCCCATGACCCATTGAACCAGGCCCAGCGTGTGCAACGGATCCTTGAGCTGGTCGGCTCGGGTGCGGATCCACCATGCACCGAGGGCGAGACCGAGAATGAAGGCCGACAACATCAGCTCGAACGAGTGGGTCGCGCTGCCCAGGACCAGTGCCAGCATGCGAATCCAGTCGATCTCATAGATGAAAGAGGCAACGGCGGTTCCGAAGCTGGTGAAAAGCAGCAGCAGCTCCAGGCGTCGATGCTGGCTGGTCGGTGCGGGCTGACTCGCGGCCCCGGCCTTGCGGGACCGGGTTTCCCGGGCGACTGGCTCGGCGCGACGGCTCGCGACGATGACGCTCATCGTGACCGCGGCCACCGCCAGATTCAGCATCGACGCCGTGAGCAGCGTTCCCGGAAGTCCCGCCAGCTCGACCAGGTAGAATCCGGCCACCAGTACGCCGATCGAGGCCCCGAGGCTATTGGCGAAGTAGAGCAGCGCCAGCGTGCGCCCGGGACGTTTGGCACCCAGACGCAAGACACCGGCGCTCATCAACGGGAAGGTCGTTCCCAGAAGCACCGATTGGGGAAGAATCAGCCCTCCCGCAATGGCCCATTTGGCGGCGGTGAGTCCCCAGGACCCAGCCAGCGCGGGATAGACTCCGTGATAGGCCCATGCCGTGACGCCCTGGAAGATTTCATGAAAGAAGAGTCCGATGCAGCCAACCATGAACTCCACTGCCACGTATCCATAGAGCGGATTGCTCAGCCGCTCCGACCAACGACTGATCGCCATAGCGCCCAGGGACATGCCGCCGAGGAAGATGACCAGCACAATGATCTGGGCGTAGGCGTCGTGACCTACGAAGAGTCCCAGATATCGGGTCCAGATCGATTCGTAGATCAGCCCGGCAGCGCCGGACAGTACGAACGCGACATAAAGCAGCATAATCATCGGCGTTCCTGGGCAGCTGGAATGAAAGAGATGCTGGATGGCGCCCAGGCGAGGGCAAGAAGCATGCAAGAAATGGCACTGGCGAGGTCGCCTGGTGCATCCGCCGACTGGTTCGGGAGTTGCCTTGGCCTAAGTGGGGGAGTGATGGCGCTGCTGTGAAAGGCCGCTGGGTTCGAGGGGCGCGTTCCTCCACAGTCGGTCGCGATACACGGCTGTCACTGGCGCGCGGAAGGTGTGCTACCCTCCGCGATGAAATGATGCCGTGAGTAAGATGCCCTAGCGTGAAATTCAGCACATCTACTCGGATTGGCTTTGCAAAATCCCGAGATGCGGCTCGAAAGAAAACGTGCAGTCGCTCATGCAAAGGTTCGTTAACTGGCTGCGCGCAATCGGCTTTGATCAGCCCTCGATCATGTGGCATATGTGTTGCCCTATTCACCACGTCACTGATGCGGGCCAGGTAACACGATGGTCACGGCACTCAACTGGAGGAAGTAATGAGCAACCGCAAGGGCTTTACCCTGATCGAGCTGTTGATCGTGGTCGTGATCATCGGCATCCTGGCCGCGATCGCCA
>DASSED010000081.1:0-25399 GCA_035695405.1 Gemmatimonadales bacterium | reverse complement strand
CCACCGAAAGCTGATCTGGCATAAGGTGGATCGAACTCCGTATTCGATCGAGGAATGTCCCCACATGAGGGTTCTCGCTTCGGGCGAAACCATACGGGGGCACGAGGACCTCATTCCTGACCGGCACGGCCGGCTGGTGCCGGTCAGTTGCTCGACCGCTCCCATTCGGAGCGACGGCGAGGTGGTCGGTGCCGTGTTAGTGATCCGGGATCTGACCGATCAACGCCAGGTCCAGGCCACCCAGCGGGAGAATGAGGAAGCCCTGCAGCAGGCCCAGAAGCTGGAGAGTATCGGTGTCCTGGCTGGGGGAATCGCCCACGACTTCAACAACCTCCTCACCGGCATCATGGGCAACGCCGGCCTGGCGCGCCGGGCGGTGCTGGCCAGCCGGCCCGAACAAGCCGAATCGCTGCTGCGGGACGTGCTCACCGCGAGCGAGCGGGCGGCCGACCTGACTCGCCAACTCCTGGCCTACGCCGGCAAAGGTCGTTTCGTCATCCAACAGGTGGATCTTTGTAAGCTGGTCCGAGACGTGAGCGCTCTCATCCGGGCCTCGATCTCGAAAAAAATCACCCTGGTGCTCGACATCCCGGAGGAGTCCATTTTCGTCGACGCGGACCGGGCCCAGCTGCAGCAGCTGGTGATGAACCTGGTGATCAACGGGGGTGAAGCCATCGGCGAACAGCCGGGCACACTGACGGTGCGGATCCGAACCGAACAGCTGGTGGAGCGCCGGGGAGAACCCAGGACAGAGGGCTTTCCCATCACGCCGGGGGACTATGTCCGGATCGATGTCACCGATACCGGCGAAGGGATGGATGGTGAGACCAGAAGCCGCATCTTCGAGCCTTTCTTCACCACCAAGTTCCTGGGTCGGGGCCTCGGGTTGTCCGCCGCGCTGGGCATCGTTCGAGGCCATCGCGGGGCGATCGGGGTCCGCAGTGCGCCCGGACGGGGGACCAGCTTCACCGTGCTCCTGCCGATCCCGCGAGAAACGCGTCGCGCATCCCGTTCCAGCGGGCACCTGCCAGCCGAGCGGGAGCTGGAAGGGGCGGGCGTAATCCTCGTGGCCGATGATGAAGAGTCGATTCGCAGTCTGGTGTGCAGTGTGTTGGAGGAGACCGAGTATACGGTAGAGACTGCGGCTGACGGCGCCGAGGCAGTGGAGCGACTGCGGGAATTAGGGGATGCAGTGAAGCTGGTTCTGCTCGATCTCACCATGCCGGTCCTCGGCGGTGTCGAGGCCGCAGCCGAGCTTCGTCGGGTAGCTCCGGAGATCCCTATCGTGGCCATGAGTGGCTACGGCGACATCGAAGTGATGCAGCGCTTCAGCCAGGTGGGTGTCATCGACTTCCTCCCCAAGCCGTTCTCGCCCGACCAGCTCGCTGCCAAGGTACGGGATGCTCTCGAGCCCATGACCGAGAAGCGCTAACGCACCTCTTCGTTCCAGACCCGCCGGAGCAAGTCTCGGCTGTAGGCGAGATGATGCGGGTCGGGAGTAAACACCTCGAGTGTGATGGTGCCGTCGTAACCAGCCGCCTGGAGTAGCCGCACCGCCCCCCGGAGGTCCACGCTGCCTGTGCCGAGGGGAAGATGGAGGTCGGCGCCGCCGCCTTTGTTGTCGTGCAGATGCACATGACGGAGCCGCCCGCCGTACGCAGCCAGCAGCTCCTCCACCGTGCTCTGGGCCACCAGCAGATTGGCGTGACCTATGTCCAGGTGGAGACCCAGCTCAGGCAGCGGGTCCAGCAGCTCGCCCAGGTCCCGAGCGCTGTTGAAGTCTCCTGGCAGGTTTTCCACCATCAGGCCCACGCCGCGCTCGGCCGCATACGGCAGCAGCTCACCCAGCGTCTCGAGATTCTTTCCGATATAGAACCGCCGATCGTGCATGGGTGCGTGCCGGTCAGGATGGATGTTCATCCATCGGGCACCAATGGCCGCGAAGGCATCCACGCACCGCTTCAGCTCGTGCAGCGATGCTTGCCGGATCTCTTCGATCCCGCTGGCCAGCGGCAGATAAAACGCGGTATGGCCTACGACGCCCAGACTGTGGTGTTGAAGGGCACTGCGGATGGCGTTCCGGTCGACGCGCCAGGAGGCGGCCTTGGGAGGCTCCAGTGTGAGGTCGATAAAGTCGAGCCCCATCGCGGCCATCCAGTCCAGCTCCTGGAGCACGTCACGGGCGGGGTGATTCATCGCCCCAATAAGCACGTCAGATCGGCTCGCGGTGGAGGCGGAACCAGGGCCGGCCGTCGAGGAGAGCGGCCCGTGGGCTGGGACCCTGATCCCCTTCCGGTGATATCGGTGATATCCCCAGCCGGTTCCACACTCGGCTTGGGATCTCCACGACGCGCTCGGGCGCGAGCCAGGCGTAGAGCTTCAACACTCCGGCAAGTAGGGGAGCGTCTTCGCCCATACGGTCGATCAGCTGGTCCCACCCGATGGTGCCGGTCTGCGCGTCGATCAGGTTGAGCACGTCGCCCCAGTCGCACCGTTCTCGCTGAATCACGTACAGCTTGCTCCAGATCAGATCCTCGATCGGTATGGCCCGGATCGGCTCGCCCCGGAGGCGAACCTCGGGACCGGCGGTGATCCACCGGTCGTCAACCTCGGTCTTGAGGTTGGCCATGGCCCATATGGTATCGACGATGATTCCGTCCGTACTCGCGCGATAGATCCAGGCTCGATCGTAGGGGAGTCTATCGTAGTGGTCTTGCAGGCCGGCCCGCTGCGTCGCTTGGATCATCGCGTCCCGCTGCTGGGGCAGGATATAGAAATCGAAATCCTTGGTGTTGCGCAGATCGCCGGTATAGACCCCGGTGGCAAAGGCGCCGCCAAATGCGAAGCGCACCCCAGCGGACCGCGCTTCCTCCATCACTCTTCGGTAGACCTCCCACTCGGATTGACCGATGGAGACGTCCCACTCGGGGTGAACCGCGATGGTGCTTACCGGAATGGACTCCACGCTGGCTCCCTGGCACGGGTAGGAATGCCATGGTGTCTCAGGGAGCAGAATACAGCCGCCATCGGGTGCCCGGTTGTGCCGGGCCTCACATCCCGGCTTCCGGGACATCACAGCTGAATCCCGGTCTCGAAAAAAGTGACGCCGACAACGAGCCGGAGCTCGCTGTCGGCGACCATGAGCCTCCCCAACTGTGACGGGATGCCGCGTGGTTCACACGGGTTCGCCCGCCGTCTGCCCTCTTAGAACATATACCGAAGTCCCGCCTGAAACTGCCGCGGCGTGCCGATGCCACTATGCAAGGTCCCGTCGAAGTTCTTGTAGACACCAATGGTGGACGGATCCAGAAAGTTGTCGGCATTAGTCACGTTAAACGCCTCGAAGATTGCCTCGACGGTACCTTGGCGGCCTACCGGGAAGGGTCTCGATACTCGAACGTCCCACGAGAAGAACGCGTTGTCCTTCCGTAGCGTGTTCCGCTGCAGGATATGGCCATCCGGACAGATCCGCTGTGCCTGGCTGCCGGCCCGCTGGCCCGACGGCTGGTTGTCGGAGCCGCAGATCTCAGAGACCGGCTGGGCCGAATACGCGCTGACCCGGTTGTTCAAGTAGATGTCGCCCGGCAGCACGGCGAGGACCCAGGCATTGAAACGATGCCGCTGGTCCCGGTCACTCCAGTTGTACTCCTTCTCGAGGGAGTCGGCCCGCGCATAGCGGAAGGTGAACGGGTCGCGCTCGTTGTCGTCGTCAGACTTGTCAAAGGACACCGTGTAGTTCACCTGGAACTGAAGGCGCGGGCTGAGCGACCGCCGCAGCTCGGCGGTGATGCCGTTGTACCGGGACTTGGCTGTGCTCTGGACTACATGGAGCACACCGATGCCGTTAGCCCCACCCGGGGCCAGTCCGCTGCCCCAGGGGAGGCCGAACACCGCATCGTTGGCGTTGAACATCCGGGTCAGATGGTCGGTTCGAGCGTGAGTGTAGCTCAAGGACCCGAACAGTCCGTTTACGAGCTCACGCTCAAAGCTGATGGAAGCGCTGAAGGTACGAGGATTTTGAAAGTCCTTGTCGAACAGATAGACCTCGGGAAAGAATGGTCCACCTGACGGTGAAGGCAGCAACTCGCCATACACCGGGGGACTTCCGAGAACGCCGGCCAAGGAGCTGTTGGTGAACAGCGTCTGTCCCCGGGAGCCGTCCGTGCTCCGGGCGCTGGCGAGATTGAGGCCGGGAATGCGGGCATAGTACAGGCCGGCGTTGCCGCGCAGCATGTTCCGTGCATCGCCCTTTACGTCCCACGCGAACCCCAGCCGGGGTTGGAACATCTTGTAGTCCGACGGAATCGTACCGTCGCCGGGAAAGGTGAAGCTGCCCGAAGGAGTGGTCACCGTCTGTCCGATGAACGGCCCATAAAACAGGTCTGAGATCGGCGTGATCAAACTGGGCTCGATCTGTGCCTCCCAGCGCAATCCGTAGTTCAGCGTGAGGTTGGATCGCGGCTTCCAACTGTCTTGCAGGAAGAGCGCCAGCTCATGCTGAATGATGGTCTGAGTGCCGGCCTGCTCCACGGTGAGGGGTGGCACGCCTGCCTGCTGGAGGTACAGGTTAACCGGCCCCACGATCGTGCCCCCTGGGCAGCTCCCGCTGGTGTTGTTCGATCCGTCTGAGCACTCCACGTAGCTCGGCCCGTTGGCCACGTAATTGAGGAAGCCCTGCACGGTATTGAACGAGATCCGGCCGTTAGCGAAGCCGAGAAACGTTTGGTTGACACCGGTCCGATTCCACTCTGCCCCGAACTTGAACAGGTGGTTCCCTTGGACCAGTGAGATATTGTCGAGCAACTGCACCCGGAAGTCGTAGGCGGTCTGGAGCGGGATGAAAAACGGCATCCCGATCCGATAGCCGCCCAACGAATCGATATCGGTGTCGGGGAAAGGACGGCCGGTGTTCGGGTTGATTGCTCCCGGGTACGGCCGGGGACGATCCTCCCGGGACCACTGGAATCGGAACTCGTTGGACAGTGCCGATGAAAAGACCGAGCTCAGACTGCCGTTCACTGCGTGGGAGTGATCGTTCTCGGTTGCATTGGAGCTTCGACCCCAGGTGTCGACGTCGAAGGTCCCATTCTGCTGGCTCGACCGGGTGTAGTTGTACTTGAGGGTGGCGTTGTGCTTGGGATTGAGGCGGAAGTCGAGCTTCGCAAGCAGGGCGTTGGCGTCATTGGTCCGCGAGATGGGGCCGAACTCATTCTGGAGCACGCCCCCGAATGCGGTATCGGTGAAGGTCACCAGCGCGGGATCGATCAGGCCCAGGCGATTCTGCTGTTTGACGTCGTTGTACTCCTGTTGGTCGTAGGCCAGGAAGAAGAAAGCCTTGTCCCTGACCAGGGGACCACCCAGGGTCGCGCCGAACTGATGCTGGGTAAAGTCCGGACTGAAGCCAGATGTCGCGCCGCTGGGGAACGTATGATTGAAGTCGGCCGAGAGGGCGTCATACTTGCCGAAGTAATGGGCTGACCCATGAAACTGGTTGGTACCGGATTTGGTAATGACGTTGATGAAGCCACCGCTCGAGCGGCCGAACTCGGCGTTGGCGCCGTCGGAGACGACCACAAAATCCTGCACCGCATCGAGGTTGAAGGTGAAGGCTGGTCGCTGGCCGCCGCGCTGCTCGCCGAAGAACGGGTTGTTGAAGTCGGCTCCATCGACCGAGACGTTGTTGTGGATCCCTCGCTGCCCTCCGACGCTGATCTCATCTCCATCGGGGCCCTGAACGATCGCCACGTTTGGGGTCAGGGTGGTGTAGTTGAAGATGTTTCGCCCATTGTTGGGCAAACCCTCGACCGCCGCGACATCCAGCCGGGTAGCCGATGCTGACTGGCTCACTTCCACCGCGGGCTCTGCGGACACGGTCAGCTCCTGGAGGCGCACTACCTGGGGCGCGAGCGCAAAACTCCCCTCAACCGTCTCTCCCAGGCGGACCGATATGCTGTCCCGATGATCCTCCCGGAAGCCGAGAGCCCGAGCCCGCACATTGTAGAGGCCGACCCGAAGGAGGGTGGCCACGTAGGCGCCGCTGGCGTTGGTGGTCAGGGTTCGCTCAGCGTTGGTCTCCAGATTACGGAGCGTCACAGTCGCGTTGTCGATCGCACGACCAGTGGAGTCGGTTACCGTCCCCCGAATCACACCGGTGGTCGCTTGGGCTTGAGCGTGGAGTGCGGTCGGGAGCGAAACAGCCGTGGCAACGAGAAGCAGACTGTGGATGGGAAGGCCGAACCAACGACGCAGATTCATGGCACAGGGGTCCTTTCCGTGATGGGCGGAAGGTCGGCTGAGAGGTGACGCTCGCGTGAGGATTTCGGGGGATAGCTTACCCTCCGATCTGAGGTGTCGCAAGGAGCCGGACACGCGATCAGTCGAAGGTACTTTTGACACCTTTGATAACCTGCGTGGTGGTGGATTTGAGCACGTCCCAGGTCTTCTTTCCGGCCCGGCGGACGCTCTTCAATGCCTTTCTCGACCCCGACGCTTTGGAACGGGTTCGCTTGCCGGTGCCGGATTTCTTGGCGGGCGACTTTGATCGAGCCGCGCGGGTCGCGCGCTTCTTTCCAGTTCCCTTAGCGGATTTTCTGGTAGGCATAGGGGTCTCGGCTGTGGAATGACACGGGATGTGGGGTCTGTCACAGACAGTATACGACCTTACATTGGACCTTACCATCTCTGGTACGGCGGCCTCCCTGGCCGGCTACGCTTCTCGGGAGTCATCCATGTCCGATGGTGGGGCGGCGCACCGCGTCAGCGGGTCAGGCCTCCTGGCACGGTTTTCCGCCCGGCGGCCGTTGCGCGCCCACTGGGCCCGTATAGGGAACAGCGTACAGGGCCCGCTCCTTACGCTCGCCACCGCTATCGGGTTCGATCAGCTGGCCCGTCACGACATCCCGGTGCTCCACCCCTTCGTCTTCCTGCTCCTCACGGTGGTCTATTCCACGTCGGTGGGTGGACTTCGTCCCGGACTCATCAGTGGAATCCTGACCGTCCTGTATGGCGTTCACTTCCTCTCCATACCGGGGCGGATCTTCCACTACCTGCCCGGGAGTGGCTACACCCTGGTTGGCGTAGTCCTGGCAGTCACCGGGGCCATCATTCTGGTGACTCGCCTGCGGAACGCGGCGCAGCGTGCCCGGAGCCTGGAGCTGTCACGCGAAGAGGCCGAACGGTTGGACCGGCGCCTGGCTTTCTTTGCCGAAGCCAACGTCGTCCTGGCATCGTCGCTGGACTACGAGGTGACCCTGAGAGATCTCGCCCGCCTCTCGGTCCCCACCCTGGCAGATTGGTGTGCCATTCACGTCGCCAGCGAACAGGGTACTCTGCAGTTCGTTGCCGGTGCCCACCGGGACCCCAGCAAGGATCTCCTGGTGCGCGCTTTGTGCGAGTACAACCCGCGGCAGCCTCCCTTCGGCGCGGCCTCCCGGCAGGGAGAGATCGGGCAGGTCACCGACGAAGTGCTGCAGCGAAGCGCCCAGGACTCGGAGCAGCTCAAGCTCTTCCGTGCCTTGGCAGCCACCACGTTCCTGAGAATTCCCCTCCACGCTCGAAATCAGACCATCGGCACGATCACCCTGGCCACGGGACCGGAATCGGGCCGGAGCTACGGCACGGACGACCTCTCGTTCGCCGAGGAGCTGGCCGCGCGAGCGTCGCTGGCGGTGGACAATGGCAGGCTCTTCCGGGCGGCTCAAGAGGCTGACGAACGCTATGGCATGCTCTTCAGCAGCAATCCGCAACCGATGTGGGTGTTCGACGTCGAGACCTTGGCGTTTCTTGCGGTGAACGAGGCCGCGGTCCGGCACTACGGGTATAACCGGGAGGAGTTCCTTGCCATGACCATCATGGACCTCCTGCCTCCGGAGGACACGCCTGGGCTCCATCAAGGGCTGGAGCGGACCCACCAGCGAGGCGAGGTGGCACTCACCCAGCACCAGCGAAAAGACGGCACCATCGTGGACACGGAACTGGTCTCCCATGAGATGGAGCTGGATGGGAGACGGGCGCGTCTGGTGCTCGCCACCGACATCAGCGAGCGGACCCGGACCCGCGCTGCGCTGCATCAGAGTGAGGAACAGCTGCGTCAGGCCCAGCGGATGGACGCCACCGGCCGACTCGCTGGCGGCGTGGCCCACGATTTCAACAATCTGCTCACCACCATTCGCGGATTCAGCGATCTGCTGCTGCGCGATCTCAGCTCCGACGACAAGCGGCGCAAGGACGTGGAGCAGATCCGGAAGGCGGCCGACCGGGGTGCGCTCCTCACCCGGCAACTGCTGTCCTTCGGCCGGCACCAGGCGCTGGAACCGCGCGCCATCGATCTGAACGGCGTCGTCACCAACATGGAAGGCCTGATGCAGCGGCTCATTGGAGCCGACATCAAGCTCGTGACCGAGTTGCGGCAGGGATTGGGCGAGGTGCAGGTAGATCAGGGTCAGCTGGAGCAGGTGCTGGTGAACCTGGTCCTCAACGCTCGAGACGCGATGCCGGCCGGCGGCACGCTGACGATCGAGACCGGTGAGCGCCAGATCAGCGGCTCGACCCGGGGGCGATCAGTCAAACCGGGACGCTACATCGTCCTCGCGGTGAGTGACACCGGCAGCGGCATGGACGGAGACACGCTGGCGCATGTCTTCGAGCCGTTCTATACCGCTCAGAATCCCGGCAACCGGGCGGGACTGGGCCTCTCGATCGTGTATGGCATCGTCCGACAGAGCGGCGGGGTGGTCCGGGTTTCCAGCGAGCCGGGGCAGGGCACCACCGTCAAGGTCTTTCTGCCCCGGTCGGAAGCTGACGAGACGGCCACCGCGGCCACGCCGGACTCGTCGCGCGGGGATGAGACGGTGCTCATCGTGGAAGACGAAGACGGCGTTCGCGAGCTGCTCTGGAAGATCCTGACCGACCATGGACACACTGTGCTCGAGGCCCGCCACGGGCGAGATGCGCTCACGGTGGCGGCCGGATACAATCGCCCTATTCACCTCGTGATCACCGATGTGGTCATGCCCGAGATGGGAGCCAGCGAGCTGGTGGATCAGCTGCTGACCCAGCGGCCTGAGCTCAAGGTTCTGTTCATCTCGGGATATACCAACGACGAGGTCCTGCGGCGGGGCGTCAGCCAGAGTGACGTCGCGTTCATTCGAAAGCCGTTTACTGCAGTTGATCTAATGAAAAAGGTACGCGAGGTGCTGGAGTCCGATCGATCCGGAGCGGTCCCGGAACCCCGCCACTGATTCCTACCGCACCCGCCGCTGGAGCGAGCGCAGCACATCGGGTCCCGGCTCCCCGCGCAGATAGAGCATCACATTCCCGACGGCCCACCGAAGGCTGCCCCCGCTCGGGGCAGCCTGCCCCGGACGCATGCGCTGCTGGTCGAGGAGGATCATCCGACCGCGGGTGTCGAGGTACACCACGCGGACCACCGGCCGGTTGGGATCGGCGCCCGGCACCAGTCGTCCCTGCACCAGACCGATGAGCTGAGGTGACATCCCTTCGATCACGTGAAGGGGACCGCCCAGCTGCCTGCCCGCCTCATCGAGACCGATACGGAGGTAGATCTGGGCCCGCTGCTCGGGGGTGCGCTGAACCGGCGGGGCAGCCGGTGCTTCGGACGCCGACTGCACACTCGAGCGGACCGGCGGGAGCGCAGCTGTGGCCGCGGCCGCCCGTTCCCGTCGCCGCTCTTGATCCAGCCGCGCCAGTGCTTCGGCTGCCGCTCTCCGATCTACATTGGGCTCGCTCGCCTCAGAGGCCGGCGTCGCGGAATCAGTGGCCACCGACTCGGCGCTCCCGGCTGACGCGAGGGTCTGGTCCACTTCGGTCGAATCCGAGTCCGACGGCTGTGCCGAATCGTTACTCGCAACAGCCATGGAGTCGGCCAGCTCGGGCGAGGTGTCCGCAGCGATATTGGCACTCCGCGCCTCGGGTGGGACCTTGGGCTCAGGTTTGGTCTTGGCGAGCGGCGCACGAGCCGGTGCGGAGGATCGGGGAGCAGGGGCCGCGGCCTTTACTCTCGCCGGTGCCGAGTCCGGTCGGCTGGTCTCCTGGGGCGAAGCAACTGCCGGCGGTGCGGCTGGCGTGGACATCGTGATGTCCCGCGCGGCCGGCAAGGAGCTGGACGAATGCAGATGGGTCAGGAGATAACGTCCACCCCCAATAACGACGGCGATCATGGCGGCCCAGCTAAATACTCTGAACCACTTTCGCCGCCGCGCCCCCGGATCGGTGGCCTCAGGCAAGAGTATGACGGGCGGCTCCCACGGATCCGGCTCATGGAAGGGGCTCGCGAGTGGCGGGGATTTCCGGGCCTGCCGGGCCGGCGACGGGGTGGCGCCCGCATCGCGCCCGGGTACCCCGACCGGCGGCACGTTCAGCTCACCCACCAGCCGGTCCGCTTCGGCCAGGAATTGCTTCACCTCTTGAAGGCGCGCACCACAGGCCACACAGGAGCCGAGGTGGCCCTGGATCTCGCTGACCTCGGCCAGATCCAGCTCTCCATCGAGCAGAGCGTGCAGCGTGCCTTCATCAAGATGCGACATTCTTCCCTCGTCCGTCGGCGCGATAGGCTTCAACCAGTCTCCGGCGCGCCCGAGCCAGTGTGGTTCCGATAGCGCCCTTGGAGAGACCGAGCGTGGCCGCGATCTCGTCGTAGTTGAACCCCTCGGCCTTGAGCAGGAGCGCTTCCCGGTCCCTGTCGTTCAGCGTCGCGAGTGCCGCCCGCACGGCGTCACTCCGCTCGTTTCGCTCAAAGTCACGTTCCGGCCCATCCTCCGGCACATCGTCGGCGCGGAGCAGCTCCAGCCGCCGGCCCTGCCGGAGCGCGCGGCGCCCGTCTTCCCGCACCAGGTTCAGGGCCACGGCAAAGAGCCAGGGCCGCGGATTGTTGGGCGGCGCTGCCACGGCTCGAGCGAATGTTTCCTGCGCGAGATCCTCGGCTCGGTCCCGATCTCCAGTCCGGCGATACAGCATCCGGACCAGGGAATCGTAGTACTGCTCGAAGAGCTCGGTCAGATCAGCGGTCATGTGCCTCTGAAGTTCCGGACCAGGTCCGTCAGCTCACCCGGCTTCCAAACCTCGATTCCCGAGGGGCCGATATGGACGCCGACCCGACGCCCCGCGATCAGGATCTCATCGCCTACCGCAAGGCAGGGCGTGATTTCCGGCAACACCCGTACCAACTCGAAATATGCCCGGCTGTAGGCGGCGATATCCGTGATGGTGATCCTATCGGGCTGGCTGACGTCAGTCCAGACCCGCCCGCGGCGGACAAAAAGTCGCCCCCCGGCCCGCCTGCTGGGAAACGCCGATCCCTGGGGTGCTAGGGATTCGAGCCGGTCGGCGGCGGCTGCGTCTGCCGATGCTAACGTCCTGGAATCAGAGAGCTTGGCGCTTGCGGCAGCCCGCCGGACTGCCTCGACGCCCGTCTGTGCTGCGGCGGCCTGGGGGCCTCCGATCAGGTCCTCGCGAAGCGGTACGGGACCAGCCACCGATGTCGGTTCCTGCACCAGGTAGGAGGTGTATTCGGTCACAATACCGTAGCGAAGTCCCAGCTCTCTCACCTGGCTCACCAGCCCATCCGCTGCGCCCTCGAGTCGGATCTGGCGTGTCAGTTCGCCAATTTGGCGCGCGGCCCAGAGCCGGGGGATGAAGTCATTCTGGGACTCGCTCGCGGGGAACTTGGCGGGCACGCTGAGGCGCTCGCTATGGCCGTTTCGTTGACCGGTCACGACCACCGTGCCCGACCCCTGGCCCCGGTAGCGGCCAAACACGACCAGTTCCTCGCCGAAGAAGAGATCCGGGAGTTGCGACGGCGTTGTCTGCGTGAGCTTCACCGGACTATCCGCGATACGGAGGTCGACCAGCGCCGGGAAGCGGAGCTTGGCGAGGATCGATCCCATGGCGGTCTCGACGCTCGCTCCCGAGGACACGTACTCTGAAGCGCCCCGCCCCGCGGTCGCGAGCCGGTCGAGCAGATAGGTGTTCACGTCCGGGCCTATACCCACCGTGAAAACCCGAGCCCGGCCGATGTGTGAGGCGGCCGCCTCGGCAATGCGATCCGGTGCCTGCTCGCCGATGGAGGGAAGACCGTCGGTCACAAATAACACCAGGCTCAGGCGCTCCGGATCCTCCGACCGATCCAGCGCCGCCTCCAGGGCTCCAGCGATGTTGGTGCCCCCTTCGGCGCCGAGTCGATCGATAAACTCGCGGGCCGATGCCAGCTGATCGCGGGTGGCGGTGACGAACTCCTCGCGGAAACGCCGCACTGATGATGAAAAGGCGATCAACCGAAAACGGTCTCGTGGACTCAGGGTGCCCAGGGCTTGCTCCATGGCGGACTTGGCCTGCTCCAGCTTGGTGCCGGACATCGATCCCGAGATGTCCATGACCAGCGTGAGGTCGCGGGCGAGACCCACGCCGGTGTCGGCTGGGGCCGGAGCCAGAAGGAGCATGAAGTAGCCATCCTCTCCACCGGGGGCGTGGGTCACCAGGCTGGTGCCGACCAGGCCGTGCCGCAGCGGGAGAAACAGCTGCAGCTCGTCTCGGAGCTCGCCTGCAATCGAGATCTCGAGGCGATCGCCGCTGCGTTGGCTGCTGATCTGATGGGTCGGTGAGTAGGGGGTCCCGAAGTCAGCGGCCTGGGAGACCACGATCTGGAATCCGCTCTCGGACGTTGCTCCTCGCGAACCGAAAGAGTAGCGCAGCCGGAGGGCGTCTCCGTCGCGGGGGAGGAATTGGGTGTAGCGGAGTACCACTTTGCGCGTGTCTCCTGGCTCGATGGGAAAGACCTGAGCTCGAATCAGTCCGTGGCCAGCCAGCGTGAGCAGGGCAGGGTCCTTGCGGCGCCGGACGATCTCTTCGTAAATGGCGCGAGCCTGCTCCGCATCCATTGCTTCGCCTCGGATCTCCTGATCCCCCATCCACAGCGAAAAGTTGGTGAACACCGCCTCGAACGGCATGGGGTACAGGTAAGCGCCTTCGCTCATCCAGCCGCCGGTGTTTTTGAAGCGCTCCTCCACCTCGACCCGAGCAATTCTCCCGTCTACCTGGATGTGGACTTGAGATGCTACCCGGACCACCTCGGCTGCACCGCGAGACTCTTCTGGACGCGCTATCTCGATCCAGCCCTGGGCGTGAAGCGCCGCCGGGAAAAGGATTGAATGGACGGAGAAGACGAAGAGGGCGGAAACGGCGGAGACGGCGGTTTGCATGCTGATGTGCGGACTTGCGCTGACCTGAGCCGAGCGAGACATCTGAATTCCCCGGGTTGTGGGCTCGGGGGAGATGCGCTGCCCGGCGGAAGTTGCACGTCAGCTGGAGCTCTGAAAGACCCGCTGAAAGGCGTCGATCAGATCTTCGGCCAGGAATGGCTTCTGCAGGAAGCTGGTGGCTTCCGACTCTCCGACTCGATCGGTGACCACTGATTCGGTGAAGCCGCTCATCATGATGACGGGAAGACGAGGGTATCTCGCCCGCAGCCGGCGGAGGGTTTCATGGCCCCCCAGGTGCGGCATGGAGAGGTCGAGCAGGATTCCGACAAATTGCCCTCCTGTCTGGTCCAGGATCTCGAGCGCCTCCCGTCCATCGGCCGCCGTCCGGACGCTGAATCCAAGCTCGTGTGAAATGCGTTCGAGCACTTCACGAACTCCCTGCTCATCGTCTACGATGAGGACGGTGCCGTGCCCCCGCCAGTCACGCTGGCCTGCGATTGGCGCCGGGTCCTGCTGCGGATTCCCAGGGGCAGCCGGAAAAAGCACGCGAAACGAGGTACCCTGGCCTGGCACGGTACGGATGCGGATCAGGCCATTGTGTGCCCGGACAATCCCCATCACGGCAGCAAGCCCCAGCCCCCGGCCCGAGAACTTGGTCGAAAAGAACGGATCGAAGATCCGTGACAATGTCTCAGGGGTCATGCCGGTGCCGGTGTCCGACACCTCCACGTAGACATAGGGGGACCCTTGAGCATCAGCCGGCTCTCCGGCCCGGTGGTGGACGATAGCGCCCCTGCCATCGGGGGATTCAAAGCGATCCTGGTCGAGATCCTCGGCACCTAACACGCCGGTGCTCAGGGTGATGGTTCCGGCGATCTCACCCACCGCATCAGAGGCGTTGGTGATGAGATTCATGACCACCTGGCGAATCTGCGTGGCGTCGGCCAGGATGGCGGGTAAATCCGGCGTGAGGTGCCAGGCTAAGGTGGCGTGCTTGGCTATGGCCGTCCGCAACAGTGTGCCCATTTCCTGGACCTCGCGGGACAGGTCGAGGGGGCCGACAATGAATGCGCCCTTGCCGGAGTAGGCCAACAGCTGGCGGGTCAAGTCGGCGGCCCGAAGCGTACCTCGGACCACTTCATCCAGCGGCTCTCTTGCGGGAGCGCCGGCCGGCAAGCGGCTCAACGCGATATCGGCGTTGCCCAGGATGACGTGCAGCAGGTTGTTGAAATCGTGGGCAATCCCCCCCGCCAACACCCCAATGCCTTCCAGCTTTTGCACGTGTCGCGAGTGGGACTCGCTGGCCTCAGCGGCTTGACGGGCCGCCCGTTCCCGGATCAGCAGCTCCTCCGAGAGCTGCTGGGCCGCCGTCAGGGCTTCGGTCCTGTGGGCAACCTTGTGCTCCAACTCGATGTTCAACTGCTGAATGTGGCGGGCCATCAGTTGTTGCTCGCTCACATCCCGAATAATCCAGCGGATCTCCCGCTGGTGCTCCGCCCCTCGCTCCAACATTAGCGAGTAGGACAACTCGACCTCGAGAACTTCGCCGTTGCGGGGCTTCATCCTGAACGGCACGTTGCGCCCGCGCTGGTCTCGGGAGACCTGGTCAAGCATTGCGTTGAAACGAGGGCGATCGTCATGGGTGACGTAGGTGGCGATCGCCTGGCCGCGCAGGAAATCGCGTGTCGCGTCCAGGAGCCGGCAGGCCGATGGGTTGGCTTCGGTGATTACTCCGTCGGAGTCAGTCACCAGATAGGAATCCGGGGCCAGCTCAAACAGATCCTGATAGCGCTGCCGCTCGAGATCGATCTGGACACGGGCCGCAGCCAGCTCGGTCCGCAGGTTTTCAAGGGCTTCGTCGGGCTGGATGGCTTCGTCGGGCTGGATGGCTTCACCGCCGGCCATACCATCCATGCGGCGGTGCATGGTCTCAACGCGAGCATCAAATCTGGGGGGACTCATGAACACCTTGCGATCAACCGCATCTATGTAAAACCAGTGAGGGCTTGTGACACGTGCCTCGCTGGAGGAATCAGGGCTGGTGCTGCTGCTCCTCGTATCGCCCGAGGGTCTCCCGCAGCTCCTGTAGGATAACCCCCTGGTCGTAACTGGCCTTCTGCGCCATCTCGCTCTGCACCCGCAGCTCATTCACCACTTTGCGGGCCTCCTCTGAAGTCTGACGGAGCTGCTCGTGCATCTGCCGGAGCTCCTCCGCCGCTCGGCGCGCCTCCTCGGATGTGCGCCGGGTTTCCTCCGAGGCCATCCGAAGCTGCTCGTGCATATCGCGGAGCTCCTCAGTGAGCCGGCGATTCTGCTCGCTGCCGATCCGGGCCAGCTCAGCCGCGGACCGGACTCGTTCCCGATCCATTCTCAGCTGCTCGGCCTCCTGTCGCGCTTCCTCCGAAGCCATCCGCGCGCTTTCGGCCGCGGTGCGACTGTCCTCGGCCCGCACCCGCCGGTCCTCTGTGGGAGCCGGGCCGCGAGTCCTACTCTTTGCCATCGGGACCGGCTTCTTCCATGAGAACAATGGCTCCCTGCACTTCCTGCTCGGAACCCAAGAGCGGAGTACAGGTCACTTCACAGCGGATCGGCTTCCCCCGCCGATTGACCGCATCCAGGAGGATGGTACCGCCGTCGGCCTCGCCGCCAAAACAACTCTTCAGCATCGGTTTGAGGCGGTCCACCGGCAATCCCATGTCCAGGTTGAGGAAGTGGTGGCCGCTCACTTCCGACTCGCGCAGGCCCCACAAGTCTTCCGCCCGGCTGTTCCAGGCGAGCACCGTGAGGTCGCGGTCCACCACTGCCACGCCCCCTTTCAGGCTGGTGAGAACCGACTCGAGGAACGAATTGGCCGAGTTCAGGTCGTCTCCTCGCTGGCGGAGCTCGTCGTTCATGGTCTGGAGCTCCTCATTGGTGGACTGGAGCTCCTCGTTCATGGTCTCCAGTTCTTCGTTGGTGGATTGAAGCTCCTCGTTGGTTGTCTCCAGCTCCTCCACGGTGGACTGGAGCTCCTCATTTGTTGTCTCCAACTCCTCGTTGGTCGACTGGAGCTCCTCGTAGGCGGTCTCCAGCTCGTTATGCGACTGTTCCAGCTCGCGTTGTAGCCGGCGATAGGCGGTGACGTCGGTGAAGGTGACGGCAGTACCGATGACGGCGCCCACGTTCAGCACCGGAGCGATGCTCAAGTCCAGGAATCGGGTCTCGCCCGCGCGGTTGGTCCACTCGATCTCCTTGACGACGACCAGTCGCCGCTCCACCTCCGCCTTCTCGATGAGCGAACGCAGCTCCACCGGACGATAGGAGAGCTGGAGATCCCGAAGCGGTCTTCCGACATCGTTGGGTCGGAGGTCGAAGAGTGTCCGGGCGCGATCGTTCACCAAGGTCACGACACCGGCAGCATCCACCATCAGCTGAGCCACCGGGCTCAACTCCAGCGCGGCGGCTTGCATCCGGCTCTCTAGATTGCTGGTCGGATCCATCTCGGGTCTCTCCTCCCGGGGAAAGGCGCGAACTCGCCGGCCTCCTCGAGCGACCTTGCGGGATAGCCTCCGTTTCAGGTCCACCGGAACGAAGGTCTGGGTGTGAGTCATCAGAGTTTCAGCCCGGCCCAGCAGAAGATAGCCCTCCTCATTGAGGGCAAAGTGCAGCCGGGTCAGTACCCGCGCCTGGGTCTCGGCGTTCAGGTACATCAACGTATTCCTGCAGGTCAGCAAGTCTACCCGCGAGATGGGAGCGTCGTTGATGAGGTCGTGACGCCCGAAGATTACCTGCCGCCGGAGATCCTTGCGAAAGAAATAGAGCCCGTCGACTTGCTCGAAGTACTTGCCCAAAAGGGAGGCGGGTACCCCCTCGATCTGCCGGTCATTGTAGGAGGCCTGCCGGGCCGCGTTGAGCGCCTCTTCATCGATATCGGTAGCGTAGATCTTGACCCGCTGGCTGAAGCCTTCCGGCGTGAGCTCCTCCGCCAGGAGCATGGCGATGGTGTAGGCCTCCTCCCCGGTGGCGCAGCCCGCGCTCCACACCCGGATCGGCTCCTCCGGGCCCTTCGTTTCAAGGATGCTTGGGATCGCTTGGGTTCGAACCACCTCCCAAGCCGCAGGGTCCCGGAAAAAGCCGGTCACATTGATCAATATGGTATTGAAAAGGGCGGCGAATTCGGTGGTATGGCTCTCGAGATAGGTCTGGTACTGGCCGTAGTCCTGCACGTTTACCGCATCCATCCGCTTGCGTATCCGCCGGGCCAGCGAGGCTGGTTTGTACCCGTGGAAGTCAAAGCCCCGCTGATCCCTCAAGTAGGACAGGAGATCGCGCCAATAGGGATTAGTGTCCGGGTTGGGGACCTCGCTCGTCTGCCGGTCGATATCTTCGTCGGCTTGGACGGCTGCCCCGTCAGGGGGATCGCGTTCGGTATCCATCATGTCGCTACGTGGGTTCAGCCTGCGGCGGTACCAACCGGCAACCCGGTAGCATCCGGGGCGCGGATGCCGTTGTGCAAGACATTCCGGATGACGGAGGCGTGATGTTCGGCGTCCATGGCCTGCTCGGTAAAGGACGAGGCAGTATGCGAGTGCCCCCGGCTGTTCGCGCGGGTGGCCATCCGCTGGGCCAGCGCGGAGTGCTCTTCCAGCGCACGCAGCGCGGTCCAGAGGGCAGCCTCGAGGTTATCGGCTTGGTGTCCCAGGAGCGCTTCGGCGCTGTAGGCATGCCCTACCCGGCAGCGGAAGTGCACCAGCTCCTGGTCCCGGACCTCCCAGAGTACCCCATGGCACTCGGGACACGACATGGTTGAGGGAACGCCCGCCTGGGTGTGGCGGTCCGCCAACCCGAACTCATCCATTTCGTCGGGGGCTACATCCTCAGACATGGTGGTCTCCTCCCCTGACTGAACCGGCTGTCTCGCGAGCTGGCTCACTATCGCGCCCATCTCTGCCGGTGCGACGACATAGTCTGCGGTCACATGATCCAGGGCACTTTGAGGCATCCCCTGGTAGGGGGCGGTCTCGAGGCTCTGCACCACGGCAATGCCTCCGGCCTGCTTGATCGCCAGCAGGCCGGCAGTGCCATCATTGAGATTTCCGGAGAGAACGATCCCCACCACCCGGGGCCCATAGCTGCGGGCGGCGCTGCGGAACAGGGGATCGATTGCGGGACGGGAGCCGTTCTCTTTGGGGCCGCGGGTCAAGCGCACCTGCCCGTCGTTCAGGTGGAGGTGGGTGTTGGGACTGGCGACATATATGCGACCCGGCTCGATCGGTTCACCATGGACGGCGTGGTGAGCCGGAAGAGGGCTCGCCCGGCTCAGGATGCGCGGGAGTGTGCTGGTGACGAAGCTGGGAAAGTGAATGACGACGAAGAGAGAGCCGGGATAATCCGGCGGCAAGTTCCGAACTACCTCGGTGACAGCCTCGAGACCGCCCGCTGAAGCCCCCACCACAACTATATCGCGCACTGCCATCATAGCTCCCGTGCCAGAAACTTAAGGTAGCGTCAAGTCGGATGCAGGGCAAACATCCGCAGTGGGACGCTTCTGCAGCGGTTACCCGGATCACAGCTTGTCCCCCTCCTGAAGTTGTATCAAGTTGGCAGAGTCGCTCAACGACACACGCACCGTGCGGCCACCTGTAAGGAGCTGCACTTTGGCACCGGGGATTCTTTGGCTGGACCAGCTCATACTCCGATCCCAGAGAAGACTACCCGCCTGATCGACCAGGTCACCCGGGCCTTTGCGGACGCGGCCGATCACGAGGCCGCGGTTCGGGCGGCGGTGACCAGCGCGATCCCACAGTTGGCCGACTTGACCATCGTCGTGTTACTGCGGGACAGTTCAGTCGTTCGAATCGAGGTCGGTGGAGGGGAACGTGCTCTCGAACAGCGGGCCGCGGACCTGGTACAGAGTGCCCTGCCCACTCTCACCCGCGTGGCACTTCGTGATTGGCAACACGGCCGGTATTTTCGCTGGATCTCTCAGGTCGGTACTGATTCTGCACGCTTTCTAAGAACCGAGCCTGAGCTGCGCCGTCTGCTCGCCCTCCTGGAAATCCATTCTCTCATGGTGGTTCCCCTCCGCACCGGAGGAAGGCTTCTGGGGGGAGTGGCATTTGCCCGCACCGGAAAATCTGAGGCCTACCACGCGGCGGACCTCGCCCTGGCACAGGTCGTCGCCCGCCGAGCGGCTATAGGGATCGAGACTGCCGAGTTGCGCCAGGGTTCGGCGGACGAAGAGCGGCGGCGGGCCCGGCTGGAGGAGACCCTCCAGAAATGGATTCGGGTGTTCGATCTCGCGGGCTGGGGAGCGGCAATCGTGGACGCTGCGGACCTGCGGATCGATGCCGCCAATCCAGCGTTCGCGCACATGCATGGGTATGCCGAGCCAGAACACCTCATCGGGCAGCAGTACTCGATTCTGCTTCCAGAAGGTCGGACTCGTGAGCCCGAGGAGTGGATGAGTCGAAGCGACCGCCCCGAGGCGTACGAGTCGGTACACCTGCGGGGAAACGGCGGCAACTTTCCCGTTCTTACCAATGTCACCGCTCTGGAGACCGCCCCGGGAGCCAGGTCCTATGTGGTAACGGTGCAGAACGTCACCGACCTCAAGCTGGCGGAGGAACGGCTGCGCCGGGCCCAGCGAATGGAGGCGGTTGGTCGCTTGGCCGGCGGCGTCGCTCACGAAGTGAACAACATGATGACCATCATCCTGGGGTTCAGCGACCTCCTCTCCAATGCTGCGGACGTGCCTCCGGGCCGGCAGCGGGACGTGGAGGAAATCCGGAAGGCCGCCGTACGCACGGCCCGGGTGACCCAGCAATTGCTGGCCTTCAGCCGCCAGCAGATCCTTCAGCCCGCCCCTCTCCAGCTCAATCAAATTGTGATGGAAATGAGCTCGGTGCTCCAACACCTGCTGCCCGCGAATGTGAGGGTGGAAGCCGCGTTGTCCCCCATTCCGGCTACGGTGCACGCCGACCGGGCCCAGATCGACCAGGTCTTGATCAACCTCGCCTTCAATGCCCGCGATGCCATGCCGCTGGGGGGCACCTTGCGCCTCGCCACCGATTCCCGGCACTTCGAGCCAGAAGACGGGCTGCGTCTGATCGGTATTCCGGTTGGCCAGGGACAGTATGCGGTCCTCTCCGTGAGCGACACCGGGCAGGGGATGACGGCGGATGTACTGAGCCAGATATTCGAGCCGTTCTTCACCACCAAGCCGGTCGGGACGGGGACCGGGCTCGGCCTGGCGACGGTGTATGGCATCGTGAAGCAAAGCGGCGGGTTCATTTGGGTGGACAGTGAACCCGGCATCGGTACCACTTTTACTGTCTGTTTACCGCAGGTCCCGTCCCGGGCCGCGGCGCCCGCTGAACGCCTGCCCGACGAGTTGGCGGCTACGCCACGGCGTTGCGCGACGGTGCTGCTCGTGGAGGATGAAGACGGCGTCCGAGAGCTCGCTCGGCGGGTGCTGGAAGAGGAAGGGTATACCGTCGTCGCGGTGAAGACCGGAGCCGACGCTGTCGCAACCCTGGACTCAGGGTCACCGGATATCGACCTGGTACTCTCCGATGTGGTCACGCCCGATCTCGCAGCGGTCGAGCTGGAGGTGAAGGTTCGAGCCAACCGCTCCGCGCTTCCTCTCCTTTATATGTCGGGATATTCCTGGGACGAGGTGGTGAGCCGGGGCCTTGTCTCCGGTGCCCGATCGTTCATCCAGAAGCCATTTACCGCAGCAGAGCTGATCCACGCCGTGGCTCAGGAGCTCACCCCGAGCCCAGCCCGTGGTCGGACGGTAACTGCATGATTATTTTTCGCTTACACTGAGCGAACGTTCGTTCCCGCGCAGGGGGGACCATGCAGACCAGTACCGCCCAAGCCACCCAGCCAGTAACCGATACCTTCCCCATCAACGGTACCGATTATGTCGAGTTCTACGTCGGCAACGCCAAGCAGGCCAGTCACTACTACCGCTCGGCGTTTGGCTTTCAACTGGTTGCCTACCGAGGACCCGAGACCGGCACCCGGGACCGCGCCAGCTACCTGTTGCAGCAGAACAAGGTTCGACTGGTTCTGACTACGGCACTGAGCCCCGACCATCCGGCGGCCGCGCATGTGACGCTGCATGGAGATGGGGTCCATGACATTGCTCTGTGGGTGGACAATGCCCGGGAAGCGTTCGAGCTGGCGGTCGAGCGGGGGGCCCGGCCTGCCCAACGCCCCACCGTGCTCGAGGATGGTGACGGTCAGGTGGTAATCGCCGGGATCCACACCTATGGTGACACGATTCACAGCCTGGTCGAGCGCCGGAACTATCGGGGCCTGTTTCTCCCCGGTTTCCAGCCAGTGAGCCCGCGATACAGTCCACCGCCGGTCGGACTCCAGTACGTGGACCACTGCGTCGGCAACGTCGAGCTTGGCGCGATGAACAAGTGGGTGAGCTTCTATCAGGACGTAATGGGGTTCCGGAATCTGATCTCCTTCGACGACAAGGACATCTCCACCGAATACTCGTCGCTCATGTCCAAGGTGGTGGCCAGCGGGAACGACCGCATCAAGTTCCCCATCAACGAGCCGGCCCAGGGACGGAAGAAGTCCCAGATCGACGAGTATCTGGAGTTCTATCGCGGGCCTGGGGTGCAGCACCTCGCCATCGCCACCAATGACATCGTCCAGACCGTTACCGCGCTCCGCGACCGCGGTGTTGAGTTCCTCCAGGTTCCCAAGACCTATTACGATACCGTCAAGGATCGGGTCGGCCGGATCGACGAAGATATCGCGCCGCTCAAGGAGCTCGGTATCCTGGTCGACCGCGACGACGAGGGCTATCTGCTCCAGATCTTCAGCAAGCCGGTGCAGGACCGGCCCACGCTGTTCTACGAGATCATTCAGCGCAAAGGCGCCAAGAGTTTCGGCAAGGGGAACTTCAAGGCCCTGTTCGAAGCTATCGAGCGGGAGCAGGCCCTGAGAGGGAATCTGTGAGACGTTTTGGAGGTTGAGATGCCGATCTACCACACCATGGGCCAGATTCCTCGCAAGCGGCACATCGCATTCCGGAAGCCGGAGGGCGGGATCTACGCCGAGGAGTTGATGGGTCACGAGGGGTTCACCGGGACCTCATCGCTCTTGTATCACACCTATCCTCCTACCACCGTCAAGTCGGCCAAGCGGCTGCGCGAGATGAAGTACGAGGCCGATCCCGACAATACACTCCGTCACCGGCATTTTCGCACCTCCAAGGTGAAGAAAGGCGGGAGCCCCACGCTCGACCGGGTGCCGCTTCTCTTCAACAACGAAGTGGCGATGCTCTACGTCGAGCCGGACGAGAACGATGCGCACTTTTACCGCAATGCCCAGGCCGACGAGCTGGTATACGTGAGCAAAGGGAGTGGGACACTGGAGACGATGTACGGCGACCTGCCGTATCACGAAGGGGACTACCTCGTTATCCACCGCGGCATCATGCACCGCTATCGGATCGACCTGAGCGGCGAGCAGACCAAGCTGCTGATCATGGAGAGCCGAGGCCACGTCCGTTGGCCCAAGCGCTACCGCAACGAGTTCGGCCAGCTGGTCGAGGGCGCACCCTACAGTGAGCGGGACATCCGCCGGCCCACCCAGCTCAGGACCCACGATGAACGGGGCGATTTCCGGATCCTGGTCAAGCAGTACGATGGCTTGAACGAGATCATCCTCGACCATCATCCGTTCGACGTGGTCGGCTGGGATGGATACTTCTACCCGTGGGCTTTCAACATCCACGACTTCGAGCCGATCGTCGGGCGGGTTCATCAGCCACCGCCGGTGCATCAGACGTTTCAGGGCGACGGCTTTGTGGTGTGCAGCTTCTGCCCCCGGCCCTATGACTTCCATCCCGAGGCGGTCCCGGCGCCGTACAATCACAGCAATGTCGACTCCGATGAGGTGCTGTATTACGCATCGAGTGAGTTCATGAGCCGCAAGGGAATCGAGTTCGGGAGCATCACCCACCATCCCGACGGGATCCCGCATGGTCCCCACCCAGGGCGCGCGGAGGCCAGTATCGGGGCCAAATACACGGAAGAGCTTGCGGTGATGATGGACACCTTCCGGCCGCTCAAGGTGGCCAAGCCGGCCCTGTCGATCGAGGATCCGGACTACCACAAATCCTGGCTGGATGCGCAACACGCGCAGTTCAATCCGCCGACGACGTGAAGGCGGAGAAGCCGCTCTGGGTCCCGAGCCCGGAGCGGGTAGAGCGCGCGAATCTCACCGCATTCATCCGTCACATCCGAGCGGCCAGGCCGGCAGGAGCCGAGGAGGTCGGTGACTTACCCTCGTTGTGGCGCTGGTCGGTGGAACGGCCTGATGCCTTCTGGCCCGAGGTCTGGCGCTTTTGTGGCGTCGTGGCCGAGGAGCGGCCCGGACGCCAGCCCTGGGATCAAGTGGTGGTCGGGCTCGACCGTATGGCGCCGCCGGATCAGGAGCTGGGCCCACGCTGGTTCACCGGGGCCCGCCTCAACTTCGCCGAGAATCTGCTGCGCTACTCCGATGATCACTCGGCGATCGTCTTCTGGAATGAGCGTGGCCGGCAGCGGGAGCTTAGCTACCGCGAGTTGAGTGAGGCGGTCGCCGAGGTGGCGCGCGCGCTGACCAGGGAGGGGATCGTTGCCGGCGACCGGGTGGCCGGATTTCTCCCCAATCTGCCCGAAACCATCATCGCTATGCTGGGTGCCGCGAGCATCGGGGCGATCTGGTCCTCCTGTTCCCCAGATTTCGGTGCAAACGGTGTGCTCGACCGCTTCGGGCAGATCGAGCCGAAGATTCTTTTTTGCGCCGACGGCTATAGGTATGCCGGCAAGGAGATCGATTCTCTCCAGCGGGTGCGCGAGGTCCGCGAGCGAATTTCTGGGATCGCGCGGGTGGTTGTGGTTCCCTATCTTCGGGAGCAGCCGGACATCGCCGCGATCACGAGCGCTGTTCTCTGGAACGACTGGGTAGAGCCATCGTCCCGCGGTCCTGTCCCACCGTACCACCGCCTCGACTTCGATCACCCTCTCTACATCCTCTACTCCTCGGGCACCACCGGTCTTCCCAAGTGCATGGTGCACGGCGCCGGCGGCACGTTGATCCAGCATCTCAAGGAGCTGGTGCTGCATACCGATCTCAAGAGAGACGACCGCATCTTTTACTTCACCACCTGCGGCTGGATGATGTGGAACTGGCTGGTCTCCAGCCTGGCCGTCGGCGCGACCGTGGTTCTCTACGACGGTGCGCCGCTCTCACCCCCTGGCATTCTCTGGGACATGGCAGAGCGGGGGCGGGTGACGGTGTTTGGCACCAGCGCCAAGTATCTGGCCCTGGCCGAGAAGGAAGGGCTCGAGCCGGGCGCGACCCACGATCTCAGCGCGCTCCGGGCGATTCTCTCGACCGGGAGTCCCCTCGCAGGGCACAGCTACGACTATGTCTACCACAAGATCAAGCGGGATGTTCACCTCGCGAGCGTCAGCGGCGGCACGGACATCGTCTCGTGTTTTGCGTTGGGGAACCCCATTGGGCCGGTGTGGTGGGGAGAGCTGCAGACCCGCGGACTGGGAATGAGTGTGGAGGTATTCGATCCCCGGGGGCAACCCTTGCGCGGTGCGGACGGTGAGCTGGTGTGTACTCGACCGTTCCCCAGCATGCCGGTAAAGTTCTGGGACGACCCGGAGGGGAGAAAATATCGGAGCGCGTACTTCGAGCAATTCGCTGGCGTCTGGCGACACGGTGACTGGGCCCGGATCACCAAGCACGACGGGCTCGTGATCCTGGGCCGAAGTGACGCCACCCTGAATCCGGGTGGCGTACGCATCGGAACGGCAGAGATCTATCGCCAAGTGGAAGGGCTTCCCGAGATCGTGGAGAGCCTCGTCATCGGTCAGGAGTGGCAGGGCGATGTACGAGTGGTGCTTTTCGTGCGCCTGCGTGAGGGTCTCGTGCTGGATCAGGCATTGATCGAGCGGATCCGGAAACGGGTCCGGGACCACGCCACTCCCCACCACGTGCCACGCAAAATCCTGCAGGTAGCGGACATACCCCGCACCGTCAGTGGGAAAATCACCGAACTGGCGGTCCGGGACGTGGTCCACGGGCGGCCGGTGGCGAATGTGGATGCGCTGGCCAACCCCCGGGCATTGGAGCACTTCCGGGACCTGGAGGAGCTAAGGAGTTAGGCGTGCCGGGGA
>DASSED010000080.1:0-14159 GCA_035695405.1 Gemmatimonadales bacterium | reverse complement strand
GTATGGCAGAACCAAAGACGGCCAAGGGGAAGAGCGGCACAAAGCGCCGCAAGAAGAAGGCGGCAGCCGAGCCGAGATCCCGTGGGATTGGGCCGGAAGCAATCGGAGCCGGACCACTTCCGGGGCCGGTGACCCAGCTGGCCCAGGCGATCGAGTCAGACGGCGGGACGGTGCTGGCCTCATATAAGGATCCACTGGGCGGTAATTGGCAGCTTTTTGCTGCGCTGCCGATCGAAGCGGTGCAGCCGACGCCTTATCAACGGGATCTCTCGAAGCCGCACGTCGAGCGGCTCTCCAGTGCCATGGACCGGCTGGGCCGGTACCTGGATCCCATGATCGTGGTGCGCAGCGGAGAAGAGGAGAGCCGCGAGTCGGGGACGCTCTACTGGACGCCGAACGGGAACCATCGCCTGGCGGCGTTGCGGCATCTGGGGGCGCGTTCGGTCGTGGCCATCGTAGTGCCGGATGTCGAAGTCGCCCATCGCATCCTGCTGCTCAATACCGAGAAGGCGCACAATCTCCGGGAGCGGTCGCTCGAGGTGATCCGTCTGGCTGAGCTGCTGGCGCAGACCGAGGATCGTCCGGAGCGGGATTTCGAGATCGAGTTCGAGGAGCCGGCACTGCTCACCATCGGGCTCTGTTACGAGCAGAATGGGCGCTTTGCGGGCGGAGCTTATCATCCCGTGCTTCGGCGGGCCGAGACGTTCCTGGACGATCCGTTGCCCAAGGCCCTCGACATCCGGCGCGAGCGGGCCCAGCGGGTGCTGGAGCTGGACGCAGCCGTCACCGAGGCGATGAAGCGGCTCAAGGAGCGCGGCTTCGACAGTCCGTATCTTCGACCGTTCGTGGTTGCTCGGATCAACCCGCTGCGGTTCAAGCGGGGCGGCAGTCCCGATGTGGACGAGACCATCGACACGATGTTGTCGTCGGCCCGGCGATTCGACGCAGGGAAGGTTCGCGCCGACCAGGTGGCCAAGGCCGGCGGCGCCCCCGAGGACTCCTAGCCCTTCTCCTCGAGCAAAGAATCCAGCTCGGCCAGCGAGGAGAGCTGAGTTGCTTTTACCAGGGACTCGGCCATGTCGGACCTGACCGGTCCCGTCCCGTCGGAAGTGATCTGGGCCCGCCAATCTGCCGCGACTGATGGCAGGGCAATCGATCGTCCCGCCCGTCCCCGCCCCCGGCTGAACTCGAAGCAGCTGTCCCACAAGGAAGGCACCCCCCGCAATCGTGGGCCGGCCTCGGCCGGGATCACCAGATCCCACCGTTCCGCAATGGTCTTGAGAATGGAGGTGTGCTCGAAGGTCTCGCTCACGACCTTCGGCGGCGTAAACGGGCTGGCGACGATCGTCGGCACCCGGATCCCGAGCACATCCCAGGGTTCGGCTGCTCCCTCCGGCGTGGGTGGAGGCGGCACGTGATCGAAGAAGCCCCCGTGCTCGTCGTAGGTGAGGATCAGCGCTGTGCTCTTCCAGCTCGGGCTCTGGAGCACTGCGTCCACGATGAATCCGAGGAACTGCTGCCCCCGGCGGGGGTCGTGGGTGGGGTGGTCGTCGGCCGAACTGTAAGGCGGCTCCACGATCGCGACCTGCGGCAGGGTGTCGGCCTTACAGTCGGCCACAAAATCCTTGAGGTCCCCGGCGTTCGCTTCGTGTCCATTGGCGAACCCCGGCCACAGCGCGAAGATCGAGAGCTCCGAGGTCAGCTTGTAGGATCTCCACTGGATTCCGGGGTTCGTTCCCCGCTTCCTTTCCCAGGCGGCCCAGACGGGAGGGGGCTTGTGCCGGAAGGCGGTCTTCCAGGTGGTGGTCACCACGTCGCCCGAGTATCCGGCAGTCGCAAAGATCCGGTTCGGGTGGGTGGACCCCAGGAAGGAGCTGTGCCAATGGTCGAAGACCGCGAACTCATCGGCCAGCTTGTAGAGCACTGGGAGTGTCTTCCTGGTGTAGTAGCCCATCACCACCCGCGCCATCTGCCGCAGGTCGGGCGGTGCCGGAGCGGAGGTTCCCAGCAACGGACTCACGTTGACCGGCGGCGGCAGATCGGCCACCGTGCGCGCATGGAACTTCTCGTAGGTGGAGACAAAACCGTCCATCTGGCCCTGGTTCCATTGTTGCCGCACTTCGGGCGCCTCATGGGGCGGGTCGAAGAAATCGAGGCGCACGTTGTCCAGGGGCCAGGGCGGCACGCCGGTATCGGACTGCGGGTCTCCCGCGTGGCGGTTGACCGGCAAGCGTCCACTGCCTAACAACCCTTCGACATCGGTGCGATTCTCCGGCGGAAAGTTCAATGCTCCCAGATAATGGTCGAAGGACCGGTTTTCCATCATGATGAGAACGAAATGCTGGATCTGTTCGATCCCCATGGCAGCTCCAGGTGTTGGACGTCGATCTTTGTCGGGTGAAGGATACTGTCTATACTTGCTTTCCCTTTGAGTGGAGATCGGTATATGTGGTCCCTATCCCGCTTGCGCCACTTCGCTGTACCTCTCGCCGCGGCGCTGGGTGGAGGTCTGCTGGCTTGCAATCGTCAGAATTCCGACCGCACCAAAACGGCCGCGGATGAGCGCGCGCTGGTGGACTCCGCCGCCGCTTACGAGAAGGTATCAGGGATGTTCTCCAAGTCGGGTGAGACGCCGGATCTGGCAGGCCCGGAGTCGGCCCGCTACGACCGGGATCTCGACGTCTGGTTCGTCTCCAACGTCAACGGGCAACCGTCCCAGAAGGACAACAACGGATACATCAGCCGGCTCCGGCCCGACGGAACACCCTACAATCTCAAGTTCATCGAAGGCGGCAGAAATCGCATCACGCTCAACGCGCCGAAAGGGCTGGCCATCAATGGCGACACGCTCTGGGTCGCCGATATCGACTTTGCCCGGGCCTTCAACAAGCGCACCGGCGAGCTGATTGCCAACGTCAGCACCAACGGCAAGGCCCGGTTCCTCAACGGCGCCGCCGTGGGACCCGATGGTGCCATCTACATGACCGACACGGGAATCGTCTTCGGCTTCAAGGGAGATGTGGCTCATCCGGGTCCGGACCAGATCTTTCGCATCACCCGGAGCGGTGCGACCGTGGCGCTCACCTCGCCCAAGCTCGAGGGGCCCAACGGCATCACGTGGGATCCCGGCAAGAAGCGTTTCGTGATCGTTGCTTTCCTCGGCAAGGGCATCTTCGGTTGGAAGCCGGGCAGTAAGGATCTCGAGTCACTCGGTACCGGTCCCGGGCAGCAGGATGGCGTGCTGGTGCTCCCCGACGGACGTCTGGTGGTCACCAGCTGGGCGGATTCCAGTCTTTTTGTGATGGAAAACGGACAGACGCGGAAGGTGGCGTCCGGTATTGCCTCGCCCGCTGATATCGACATCGATACCAAGGATTCCCGCATCGCGGTGCCCCAGCTCATGCTCAACAAAGTGCAGTACCTGGAGGTCCCATGATACATCTCAGCCTCCGCGGCGCGGCGACGTATGCTCTGGTTGCCGTGCTTGCCGCGGTGACCGGCGCCGCCGCGATGTGGCTCCACGCCGGGAGAGGCAGGTCCAGGGCGGCCCTCGATTCGGTGACCACCCATGGCGAGTGGGTCAAGATCAAGAAGGGAAACGAGACCATTCGGGCCTACGTGGCCTATCCGGAGCGCAAGACCAAGGCGCCGGCGGTTGTCGTCATTCACGAGATCTTCGGTCTGACGGATTGGGAGCCCACCGTGGTGGACCGGCTGGCCAAGGAGGGATACGTCGCGATCGTTCCCGACCTGTTGTCGTCGAAGCACGGGCAGTCACCCAAGGATCAGGATCAGGGCCGCAAGCTCATCGGCGAGCTGGAGCCCGATCGAATCACCGCTGATCTCGACGCCACCTACGCGTACGTCAACAATCTTCCTGCGGTGGAGAAGGATCACATTGGGACCATCGGCTTCTGTTGGGGTGGGGGACAGAGCTTCCGCTACGCCACCAACAACCCGAATCTGAAGGCGGCCGTGGTCTGCTATGGACCGCCGCCGGACTCCGCCTCCATCAAGCGGATCAAGGCGCCGGTGCTCGGGGTGTACGGAGAGAACGATGAGCGGATCACCGGCAGCCTGCCCGACGTGGCGGCGAAGATGCAGTCGGCCGGCAAGACCTTCAATTACGAGGTGTATCCCGGCACCGGCCACGGATTTCTCAAACCGGGACGCCAGGGTTCCGACACGCCTCAGGTAGAAAAGGCCTGGAAGCGGATCCTGGAGTTTTACCGGGCGCGCCTAGGGAAGTGACGGTGCGACGCCCGTGGGGCGAACCGTCATCCTGAGCAAAGCGAAGGATCCCTCAGCATGCTTACGCTCGTTCTCCTCTTGCAAACGGCGGCCGCTGCGCCGCTTGCGGTTCGAGCGGACACGATCCACCCGGTCCACGACGCACTCCATTACGACATCACGCTGGTGCCGAGCGACTCCGGACGTCACGTGCTGAGTGAGGTGCAGACCAGTTGGCGCCTTCGTTCAGCCGAGCCGGTCGAGATGGAGCTCGACTCGGCCATGCGGGTGGTGCGGGTCCTGGTCGACGGCAAGGCTAACACCCGTCTCTCGCGCACGCTGTACGCCCGATCCGAGTCCGAAGTCGAGGTGCCGCACGAAAAGCAGGCGGGCGACACGATCACCACCAGGATCCGCTACCACGGACAGGTGCGAGACGGCCTGATCATCGGACTCAACCAGTATGGGCGGCGCACCATCTTCGCCGACAACTGGCCCGATCGGGCCCATCTGTGGCTCGCATCCCAGGATCACCCCAGCGACAAAGCCAGCGTGACGTTCCACATTCAGGCGCCGGTAGATGAGCAGGTGATCGCCAACGGCGTGCTGGAGAAGATCGACACGCTGGCCTACGGCCATGCGGTGTGGCATTACCGGATGGACACGCCGATCCCGGTGTACACCATGGTGGTTGGCATCGGGCGGTTGGCCCGGACCAGGCTCCCGGATGCCGCCTGCGCGCTCCGGTGCGTCCCCGTCACCATCTGGACCTATCCCGAAGACTCGTCGTACGCGGTCACGGGCCCTTTTCGGCGAAGCGGCCAGATGGTGGACTATTTCAGCGGCCTGGTCGGGAAGTTTCCCTATCCCAGTCTGGCGCACGTCGAGTCGAGCACCCGCTTCGGGGGGATGGAAAACTCGACCGCCATCTTTTACGACGAGAAGCTGTATCGCAACCGCAAGATGGATGAAGGAGTGGTCGCTCACGAGACGGCGCATCAATGGTTCGGCGATGCGGTGACGGAGTCAGACTGGCACCACCTTTGGCTCTCGGAAGGCTTCGCCACCTATTTCTCGGCGCTCTGGGTGCGGCACGCTGACGGCGACAGTGCGTTCAAGAAAGTGATGCAGAAGGCCGCAGAAACCATATTCCAGTCGCGCCAGACCACCAGACCCGTACTGGACAGCAGCGCCACCGATCTTCTGTCACTCCTGAATCACAACAATTACGAGAAGGGCGCGTGGGCGCTGCATCAGCTCAGGGGTCTGATCGGCGACTCTGCCTTTTTCGGGGGAATCAGGCGTTTCTATCAGCGCTACCGCGACAGCACCGCACTATCTCAGGATTTCGCCACCATCATGTCGGAAGCAAGCGGCAGGAACCTGGAGTGGTATTTCCGCCAGTCACTCACCCAGCCGGGCTATCCGGTGCTCGAGGTTGGATGGAAACACAAGGGTAAAAAGCTGACGGTGGATATCACCCAGACTCAGGCTCCCGAGTGGGGGACGTACCGGATTCCGGGGCTCGAGCTCGTGGTCGACGGCAGAGCCGTGAAGGTCGACGTGAATGGCCGGGAGACGCGGCAGGTAGTGGAAGGGATCGCGCGAAAGCCAAAGAAGGTGGAGGTCGATCCCCAGGGATGGTGGCTGCTTCAGGTCAAGAAGGTGAGCGAGAACTGAAGGACGTAACGTCTGTCCTGGTTACGTCGGTCTTCGCCCCGCTTACGTTGGTGCTGGCTGGTTGTGACGCCACGCTTCCGCCACTCCGGGGAAAGCTCGACGTGGGGCGAGACGCATATGCCGTGTTCGTCGGGGGAGGTGCGCTGAGCAGCGATCTCTACACCGTGAGCGCCGACGGTGGACCGGCCTATCCTCTGACCTATACGCCGGTGGCGGAATCGAAGCCGGCGCTCTCGCCCGATGGCTCCACGGTGGCTTTTCTCAGAGCGAAGTCGCTGCGGGATTCCACTCCGGGAACGGTGTGGGTTCTGAATCTGCTGAGCGGCGCCGATCGAGAGCTCCAGCTCCCCAAAGGTGCCGGAGTTCCCCGGCGACTGGGCTGGCTGCGAGGCGCTGCGACGTTGGTGATCGAGACCGACCGGGGACGTTATTTGCTCGACGCGCCTCCTGCACCGACTAGGGGAAGGCCGGTCCCAGCGGGACTGCAGCATCAGGCGGACTCGGCGCTGGCGATCTTGCTGGGCGATCCGGTTTTCGCGCGGGTTGTATCGTGCCAGGCGGCGGACGAGCTCTGTGTGGTGGGCGACACCGGCACGCCCGGATTTCTGGCGCGGGGAGCCCACGACCCACTGCGGTGGGGACCGGACTCGGTGGCGTTCCTGCTGGGCACGAGATTGGAGATACGACCGCTGGCCCGCGGACGCCCTCGCCGGCTCGCATGGTCGCATCTGCCGGATAACCCGCGGCAGCCGACGTTCTTTCCCGGGGCGCCAAGCAATGCGCAGTGAGCCAGCATAGTATCGCCCCGCTGCCCCGCTGCCCCGCTGCCCCGCTGCAGCTACTTCCCCGCCTCCTCGCTTCCCGGCTTCCCCGCCGCTATCGCGTCCCACGCCGCTTCCAGGGTGAGCTCAACCTGGGGATGGTCCGGCTGCCATTCTTTGCCGCTCACCCGTTCCGCGGTAAACGCAACCAGCGCCAGCCACACCGACATCCAGAGATCTGCAGGGCCGGCCCGGACCCGGCCGTCGGATTTTCCACTCGCCACGATCTGAAGCAAGGCATCGCGGAAGGCCCGTGCGGCCTCGCGAGCTCCGTCGTCGAGATATCGTTGGTCTCTCCGGCGGAGCAGCATCCGGGTCATGGCAGGATCAGTATCGGCGGCGCTCACCAGCCGGCGGGCCACGGCGAGCAGGCGTTCGCGCGGTGACAAGCTGTTGTCGGTGTCCTGATTCCGCACCAAGTCCACGCCCCAGCGCTGCGCCTCATGGTAGCCGGCAATGAGCAGATCTTCTTTCCCGCTGAAATGGCGATAGATGGTTCCTTCGGCCACTCCCGCTCGCGCGGCGATTTCCGGAGTGGTCGTCGCTCTGAATCCGATGGTGGTGAACAGCTCGAGGCCGGCCCGCAGGAGCTTCTGCCGAGTGGCCGCGCCGCCGCGTTTGGAGGGAGGAAGGGTCGACACGAGAACAATGTAAAAGGTGAAGGGGCAGAAGGGAGTGGTGAGCAGTGAGCCTCTGACTTCTTTCTTCTCACTGCTCACCATTATGTTGCAGGGCTTTTTATCGATCCACCTCTTCGGAGCAGTAAATGAAACTGCTGGTCCTCGGCGCCGGGCTGCAAGGTTGCGCCTGCGCGTACGATCTGCTGCAGAACCCGGATGTCTCCCAGGTCACGCTGGCCGACCTCCGACCCAACACTCTCCCGCCGTTCCTCCAGGGGGACTGGAAAGGGCGCTTGCGCACCGTGCGACTGGATGTGGCCGACGGCGCGGCTGTGGCAGCAGCGTTTGAGGGCCATGCGGCGGTCATGAGCGCGATACCGTATTACTACAACGCCGCCATGGCCAAGGCTGCGGTAGAAGCCGGCTGTCATTTTTCGGATCTGGGCGGCAACACCGACATCGTTCTGGAGCAGAAGAAGCTGGATGCTGCGGCTGTGGCGAAGGGGATCTCGATAATCCCCGACTGCGGCTTGGCGCCGGGCATGGTAAACATCCTGGCAGCGGAGGGAATCCGTCGCCTGGATGAGGCAGAAAAGGTGAAGATCTTCGTGGGAGGTCTGCCGCAAGCTCCCGAGCCGCCGCTCAACTACCAGATCGTGTATTCACTGGAAGGGGCCCTCGATTACTACACCACTCCTTCCTGGGTACTCAGGGGTGGCCGGCCGGTGCAGGTCGATGCGCTCAGTGAGGTGGAGCCGGTCGAGTTTCCCCCGCCGCTGGGCACCCTGGAGGCATTCCACACCGGAGGTGGAATCAGCACCTTGCCCTTTGCCTATCAAGGCAAGATCGATGTGATGGAGTACAAGACCCTCCGCTATCCCGGGCACGCCGCTCTGGTACGGCCGATCCGCGATCTCGGGCTCCTCGCGAACGAGCCGATCGAGGTCAAGGGAAGGAAGGTGGTGCCCCGTGACGTGTTTATCGCGGCAGTGCACCCGCGGCTGTACAAGCCGGACGGGCGGGATCTCGTGGCCTTGCAGGTTCGGGTCACGGGAAAGAAAGGTGGCAAACCCCAGTCGATCACCTTTCGATTGATCGATTACTACGATGCGGAGCACGGCATCAGCGCCATGATGCGGACCACGGGATACTCCCTGTCGATCACGGGCCAGATGCAGGTCGATGGGCGAGTTACCATGAAAGGTGTGCACACGCCCGATGAGGCGATGCCGTTCAAGGCCTATGTCTCGGAGCTGAGCCGGCGAGGGATCCGGATTGAAGAGCTGTAGGGCAGGGAACCGCCCTCTGGTTCCGGCTGTTTAGCGGGTGGTTGTTGCTACAGGAGTAGTCATGGTGGATTTCAAGAAGTTGTGGGACGAGGGGCTCAGGTTCGATGCCTTTGTCGCGGCGTGCAAGGCCCAGTACTGTGGGCTCTGGGAGGGTATTTACCGGCTGGCCCGGATTCCCGAATGGGCCATCACGGCAATCCCCGGCAATGTTCAGCGTAAACTGCTGGTTATTGCGGAGGATTGGTGTGGTGACGCGTCGAACACCGTTCCCGTGATCGCGCGATTGGTGGACCAGGTTCCCGGCCTGGAGCTCAAGATCATCATGCGGGACCAACATCCCGAGGTCATGAATCAATACTTGACCAATGGGTCTCGTTCGATCCCCATCGTCATCGCCCTGGACGAGACCTTCTCGGAAGTGGGGCATTGGGGGCCTCGTCCCACCGAGCTGCAGAGTTGGGTAATGGCCAACCGGGGAATCCTGCCCAAGACCGAGCTCTATCCCAAAGTGCGGCAGTGGTACGCCCGGGACCGGGGCCAGACAACGATTCGTGAGGTATTGAAGGCTGCGGGCTTTTCGGTGGATGCGGTGAGCGGAGTAGCGTAGGGGTTCATTCCATTCTTCCCGCTTCCCCGCCTCTTAAAACATCCACCCACTCCCAACCGAGAAGTTGAATCCGTCGGGTCCTCCAGCAAAGTTGAAAGTGAAGATGGTCGAACGAAGGATGCGGAGTCCGACCCCTCCGCCTCCTCCCACCTTCATGTCCTTGGTCGTCAATCGAAAGTTCTCGCCCTCGAACACCCGCCCGGCATCGGCAAAGCCGATCAGGGTGATCGCGCCGAGGTCGCCGAACGCAAGCAGGTCGTGGCGCACCTCGAGATTGGCGAACAGTGTGTGACGGCCGGCAAGCCGGCCGTTATCCAGAGAGCGGTGGGAGTATTGCCCGCCCAGCACCAATATCTCTTTCTCCCAGCCCGGGATCATGTAACGCGCATCGAGAGTCGGTGTTCCTCCCATTCCCGATGCGGCCAATCTCGCGGCCACGACGGTCCCTTCGCGTACCGTGAGATACCCACGCAATATCGTATAAAGCCGGGTGTATCCGTCTCCCCCGCTGCCGACCTGGGCGCCGGCCTCGAGCAACAGTCCCTGATGGGTGTTGTACTCGTTGTCCCTCGTGTCGTACACCAGGGCGAGTCGGCCGGAGACGTCGGTCTCGGTCAGGTCCCCATCGGCGACGTCCGTCCGAAAAACCGATGGCCCCGGGAGCGCGGTGAAGTGGGCCTGCTCCACCTCTCCTAAAAATGCGAGTTGAAGCGGGACCTGTCCCAACTGGCGAGTAACTTCGGCCATGCCCCGGTAGCGAGCGCGGCGTACCCGATAGATGAAGGGTGTCGCATCGTTCACCAGATCCTTGTCGTATTGAGCATCGTTCCCCAGCCCGAAATATCCGAACCGGACCTCGCGTATCGCGCCGCCTTTGATGTCGAAGCGCCAGCGATCCACCAGCTGGGGGGCCTTGAACTGGGCGTACACATAGCGGCTGCCGCGCGACGTGATCCCGGCTTCTGCATTGAGTGCTGCGTTGGCGGTGACTCGATCCTCGTACTCGGCGGGCTGCCAGTAGCGGACTCGGAACGCGAGGACCGGACCGTCGTTCGTGCCTCCGGTGAGATACGGGAAATAGCTGAGCCGCCAAGGCGTGCTCCTGGGTGGGGCTACAGTATCCTGGGCTCGAAGTGGTGCGGCACACACGAGTCCCAGCGCCAGCCATCCAAGCTTGGGCATCAGGCGGACCTGTGAAAAAGCGGCTCCTGCATGGATCGGCCTCCCAGTGGAGGATGACGGCGCCCGGGGATTTAGGCCATGGGCAGAACGAAAGTCAACTCGGTCCGACCTTCGCTTGCTCCGCCCCGGTGCGCTTCCTAACTTCTTGCCTTGACCACATCTCCTCCCCGCAGCACAACGGAGCACCTCGGACGCTGGTCCAGCGAGCGATGGGCCGAGGAGCCCTTCAGCCTGGTTCGAGTGGTGGTCGGCGCGATCGCCCTCCTGGGTACCGTCCTATCCGTCGTGTTGGCTGTTGCCTCGCACGATGCCCGCATGCTCGAAATGGTCGGCGTTCTCTGGGCGGTATACGGTTTGACTGTTGGGTTCCTCTCCGGAGTGCTTGAGCCGGTTATCGATGGGTTCTTCGAGCTGCTCGCGAACGCCGGCTTGGTGCGAGCCGGAGGCGGCTATTCGGCGATCGAGGCTTTGGTGGTTCGGGGTCATTATGCCGCGGCGGCAGAGGAGTACGCCGAACGAGCCCGCAACCCGGATGAGCGCGTCGAGGCCACACTGAGGCGGGCGGCGCTGCTCGCCGGACCGTTGTCGCAGCCGGAAAACGCCGCGGTAGAGCTCGACAGCCTCAGATGTCATCGGCTCGCGAGCCGGGACGATTTCCGGGTCGGGCTCGCGCTGGTCGACCTGTACGAGCATCACCTGAACGATCCCGGACGTGCCATGGCGGAGCTACGCCGCCTGATCGACCGCTATCCCACCGCCCATGGAGCCCGCCGGCTTCGAGCCGCGCTCAGCAGCCTCAAGGCAGGCCGGTTCGAGTCCGGTCAGCCGGGCTCCTGATGTCCGGCCGGGCGCGGCTTGCTCCGGACGTCTTCCAGCTACCAGTCGCGGCGATCCGAGCCGGCTACTACTCCGATAAGTACTTCGTGCGCGCGCGCGAGATTCTTCTGGCCGATCAGCTGCGGCCGCGGATTACCATGCAGGTCTTCGGCAAGAGCCAGGCTCTGGTTGCCGGCCTGGATGAGGCGATCGCCATCCTCAAGCTCTGCGCTTTCGAGTGGCGGGAGCTCGAGGTGCACGCCTTATATGATGGAGACCAGGTTGCCCCCTGGGAGACCGTTCTGCTCATCGAGGGACCCTACGACGCCGTTGCCCACCTGGAGACCCTCTATCTGGGCGTGCTGTCGCGCCGGACGAGGGTATGCACCAACACCCGGCGCGCGGTCGAAGCAGCAGCAGGGAAGGAAGTCATCTTCTTTCCTGCGCGGCACGATCATTTTCTGGTTCAGCCGGGCGACGGGTACGCGGCCCGTCTGGCGGGAGCGGCTGGAGTTTCCACCGATGCGCAGGCGTCGTGGTGGGGGAGTGAAGGCGTCGGCACGGTTCCTCATGCCCTGATCGCTGCCTACGGAGGCGATACGGTGCTCGCTACCCGGAAATGCGCCGAGTATCTGCCTCCCGAGGTCAAGCTCATCGCCCTGGTTGATTTCGAGAACGATTGCGTGCGAACCTCGCAGGAGGTGGCGCGAGCGGTAGGCCGGCGCCTCTACGCCGTTCGGCTCGACACCAGTGAGACGCTCGTCGATCGCTCCCTCTGGCACCAGCTGGGGAGCTTCAAGCCAACTGGGGTGAACTCGCAATTGGTGGCGAACGTCCGCCGGGGCTTGGATGACGCCGGCCACCCTGAGGTCAAGATCCTGGTTTCCGGCGGCTTCACCGCGGAGAAGATCCGAGCGTTCGAGCAGGGCAGTGTGCGGGTCGACGGCTACGGAGTGGGCTCATCGTTGTTTCAAGGAAGCTTTGACTTCACCGCCGATGTGGTCCTTCTCGACGGCCGGCCCTGCGCCAAGGTCGGACGGGAATTTCGTGTAAATCCGCGTCTCGAACGGGTGATGTAATCGAAGACGGCTAGCTAGTTCTGCCTATCTGGCCGAGATAGTCCGGCAGCCTTGGTGATCCACGGCACAGCAACCGGGGTCGGCGATTCTATACTTGGCGCAGTGAGAGCGTGGATGGACGGCGAACCGCGAGACGTCCGAACCAGCCCTGAGTCCCCTGCTCTGCGGCCGGACGAGCTGTCTGACCTGATGCTTTCGCTGGTGTCTCCCCTCTAACTCCCCTTCTTTTCTTATCTCGCTGGGAACGGGCCTCAGTGCCCGTTCCACCCACCTTTTGTATGAGTCACCAGTCACCAGTCGCGAGTCGCTAGAAGCATGGCGAAGTCACTAACGCGGCTACTGCACAGACTGGTGACTGACGACTGACGACTGTCGACCGGCAACCGCGCTCGCGACTCGGTCTCCTTGTGACCCATCCCACAGCCACTAGCATCACCCGGCCCTTACTTCCCACCTCACGTCTTTTCCGGCTTAACGAGGAGGCCAGCACCATGCCACGAGGCGACAAATCATCCTACACCAGCAAACAGAAACGCCAGGCCGAGCATATCGAGGAAGGTTATGAGAACCGAGGGGTGTCTCGAGGGGAGGCTGCTCGTCGGGCCTGGGCGACGGTGAATAAGGAGACCGGTGGGGGCAAGAAGAGTGGCTCGGGGCGCGGGAAGAAGCGGAGCAAAAGCTCCTCCAGGAAGGGTGGCCGGCGGGGTGGCCGCGCGACCGCGTCGCGGTCCAAATCGAGCCGATCAGCGGCAGCGCGCCGCGGTGCTGCCACGCGCCGCCGGCGGAGTGGCGGAAGCACCAGTAGCCGGAGTCGGAGCAAGTCGAGCACCAGCAGGAGTCGGAGCAAGTCGAGCGCTAGCCGGAGTCGAAGCAGCCGGCGGAAGAGCTCCACCCGCGGAGGCTCGAGCAGCAGGAGCCGAACCAGCAGGAAGCGCAGCAGTCGGAGGTAGGAACAGCTCTGGAGATAAAGGGGCGTGCAGCCGGAATCGGTTGCACGCCCCTCTTTTGGTGCGTCTTGGTTTGCTGGTTAATCGCCCGCCTTACCGCCAAGGGCGATAGAAACACCTAGCGACGTCACGATATCGTTCTGGAAATCGTTTCCGCCACCGAAATCGCCATTATAGAGGTAGTCCTCGATATCGAGCCGGAATCCGACCCGGTTATTGTCGCCCCCGCCGAAGCGGAAGCCCAGGCCCAACGTGCCACCCAGATCGGTGCTGCTCCGGTCGTCATCGAAGGTGTTCTTGCCTCGAGTGAGGAGCGCCCCACCGCCGCCGACGAAGACACCCACACTGCTGGTCACGGGGGTCAACGCTAACAGCAGCCTGGCGTTCGCGAGCAACAAGTTGGTGTTGGTCTCATTGATGGTCTCTCCCCCGACTTTGGCGGGGGCATATCCGCCGGTGACCTCGAATCCAAGGTGACCGGAGCCCCAGAAGCTGAGGCGGGCACCCCCAATGACACTCACATCCCGTTTGAAGTCGTCGGTCAAGGTTGAAAAAGAGTTGCTCGTCGGAACGTAAATTCCGGCCCAGGGGGTGAGTTCCACCCCACCCTGGGCGGCGGCTGGTGACGCCGCGACGCTGACCGCAACCAGCGGTGCCAGGACGAGGCTGGGTATACCGAGGAACGTGCGAATTGACATGACACACTCCTGTGACGGTTTACGTTGATTGAGACAATTCCTTGTGCCCCCCACATTTAGTGCAATCGGGCCGGGTGCGGCTGTGAACCCGGGGGGAGTGGAGGTGTGAAGCCAGTCACCGTAAGCCCCCTGGCGTGACCTCGCTCACCAGTCTGCCGTGAGCCAAAACAAAAGGCGGCTCCGAATGGAG
>DASSED010000079.1:0-9406 GCA_035695405.1 Gemmatimonadales bacterium | reverse complement strand
TGCCGGAGCTGGCGGTCGCCAGCAATAGCTGGCTCATCCGGGCCAAGATGCCCGTCAACCGGACCAACATGGCTGTCGCCACGGTGACCAACGCGGCGGGACAATCCGTCGTGTACGTGATCGGCGGGCTCACCACCACTGGCATGCCGTCCGAGAAGGTGATGGCCTACAACGTCGCTACGAACACCTGGACCTTCCGGAGCCCGTTGCCCGTGCGGCTGGCCGGGTCCAGTGGAGCTGGGGTGATCAACGGGAAGATCTATGTCAGCGGAGGGTATTCGGACTACGGCGGCAGCTTCCCCGGGCCGAAACTCTACAGGTACGATCCCGCCACGAATACCTGGACTCAGAAGCGTAGCATCCCTATTCTGCCGACCGACATAGGAGGCGATAGAGCCGCTGGCAATGGCGTGACCGGGGTCATCGGTGGCAAGCTCTACGTCGTCAGCGGGTGTTTCCAGGCAGATGACCCATGGGGCTATTTCGAAACCTGTAATCCACTGTTCTTCCGCTACAACCCGGCGACCGATCAGTGGGCCAGGTTGCCCAATCCGTTTGCCGATTCAGAGTGGGGCGCAGCTGGGCCGTCCATCGGCGGGGTGATCGCTGGCAAGTTCTACGTGATGACCGGATCGCGGTACACGCACGACGCACGGATGGCGGTCTATGACCCGGCCACGAACAGGTGGACGCCCCAGAACCCTCTTGGCCTGGGCCGCCCCGGGGCCGCGTCGGCGGTGTCGGGGGGAAAGCTGTACGTCTTCGGCGGCGCGCGCTACAATGCCTCAAAGGACGCCATGGAAGTACTGGCCATCACGATCAGGTTCGACCCCACGACCGGGATCTGGACCCGGCGCGCCGATCTGCCAAGCCCTCGAGAGCACATCGCTGCGAGCAAAGTGTCCGTCAACGGCCAAGAGCGGATCGAGGTGCTGGGCGGGATCGGAACCGGCAACAACCTGCAGTATATCCCGTAGTGAGCCTGCAGGGTTGTGGTGACGTTGTAGACAGGAAACGCGCTTCCGTGCCGGAGGTGCGTTTTTGTCCGAGCGGGATTCTGTGGACCCGGGGGTAGATCGCCGGCTCGACCACCAGCGCACTGGGACTCGAACCCGCGAACCCTGGCATTATGAGTTCGGAACTGCCCAGAGCAAGTCCCCACTCACAGAGAGCCCTTCTTGGAGTGCATCGGATTGTGGTGGAAGTGCCACCATTTCTTCCCCTTTGCCTAGTCGGATCACTTCCGTCCAATTGGACGGAAGTTTCGGCGAGTTCTGCCGGGAAGGCTGTGCAAACTTTTGTGGCAACCTGGCTCGAACATCCTGCACATTTCGCGGCCTCGCGGCGTGCGGGCTGCACAGAAAACGTCCAGGGTGTTCACTTTGAGCCCTGGGTAGCTGGTAGGTAAGGCATAGGCTCGGAATGGCCCGTACAAGCGCAGCGACCCGCTCACGGTCGGAACACGTCACCGTCGGCATGTGTGAGGAGATTATGGGGAGACAGGGGCGACCGGTAGCGGATTAAACCGGACGCAGGAGGACAGAAGGGTCGCGGCTGTGTGACGAACAGTGTGACGCTGCCCGAGTATCGGAAGCGTTTCGGGTAGGAATGGCGGAAAATGGTTTGGGCTATCGGGGTGTATCGGTAGCCACTTAGGGCTATGGCCGGGAATGGCCAAGGCTCTCTTAATCCCTAGGTCGTGGGTTCGAGTCCCACCGCCCTCACTGCTTCCGTCTCGGCGCCTGTGACGCCCAGCTGCCTCAGAAGCACCGGCATCTCGAAATAGATCCGCGCCCGCTTGATCCAGCCCGATTCCAGATCGTACACCACGCAGAGCGGTACCCGGACCGAGCGGCCGGTTGCCGGGATGCCGGCGAACTCGCCGGTGTGCTTTCCCACAAACTCGCCTTCCACGACCGCCTGGTCCTCGGTGCAGATGCGGCTTCGGAATTCCGCGGCCGCATCGAATGCGTCCCGGTACATGTAGTCGAGCATCCGGCGAACCGCTTCCGGACCGTGGTGCTCATCTCCCGTGGCCATGTGGGTAAAGACCACGTCCTGACTCATCATGCTCACGTCGCGGTGATTGGAATCCCAGTACCGCGACATGGCCTCCCGGGTGCGCTCGATGGACATGGGTTCTCCTTGGGGTTGGGCCGACGATTCAGCTCAATGCCTTACTGAAGGATTCGAGATCTCCAGCAGGCGCCGAACGGTCTCGAGCAGGGTGGAGGGCGTAAAGGGTTTTTGAAGGATGGGGCCTGGAATGTCGGTCCGGTCCTGGGCGTAACCGGAGATGAACAGTACCGGGACGTTGCGGGCCGCAATGAAGTGTGATGCGACCTCGAAACCGGTTGGCCCGGGCATTACCACATCGGTGAGCAGCAGGTCGATTGGGGTGTCCTGCGCCAGAATGCCCAATGCCTCTCTGCCATCCTTTGCCTCCACCACCTGGTAGCCATCGCTGCTCAGCACCCGGCTGAGGAGTTGCCGCACTCCCTCATTGTCTTCCACCAGCAGGATGGTCTTTGGCGTGAAGTGATCAGCCGGGTGCGCGGTACCTGACCGCCAGGGGCGAGAAGCTCGGGTCGAGCGCCACATGAATTGGCTCTGCAGTCGATATGTGCCGGAAGTTCATCGGTTGAGCGCGAAGTTACCCTCCAGATTGCAAGTCGGTAAGACCCTGCCTCCACAGATCCAATTCACTAGGACGGGCGTACATCAAAGCATCAGGCGCATTCCTCGCCAGACCTGAAACATCCGACAGGGAGAAGTGGGCCATGCCCTTCAGAGCAGGATTCCGCACTCGCGCCGCCGTTCTGGGGCTCGCGGTGATCGCGGCCGCCGGTGCCACGGGACGACAACTCATAGGATCGGATCATCAGGACACTCCGTTCGTGGAGTTAAACCCAAAGACCGATCTCACCGACGTGTATGCTTTTCCGGGCGCGTCGGCCGGACGCATCGTCCTGGCGATGGATACCCGAGCCTTTCTCACGCCGGCTGAGACCCAGGATCCCTCACAAGCGTCCTTCGATCCCAATCTGCTCTACCAGTTCAAGATCGATAACAACGGCGACGCCCGGGAAGACAAGGTCATCCAGATCAGCTTCACCGGCGAAGGAGCCTCGCAGCAGGTGCAGGTGCGGGGCCCGCTCACGCCACCGGCGCAGGGTGCGATGGAGAACGTAGTTGCCGATGTGTCGCCGGTGGTCACCGGGGCACTGAACACGGCTTTGGGCGACGCGAACGGTATTCAGGTTTTTGCCGGACCGCGGGATGATCCCTTCTTCATCGACCTCGAGGCAGCCTTCTGTATCCTGCCCGACCGGCGTCCTGTGGGAGGTACCCTGTCCGGATCATGCGCGCTGCAGCCGAATCCCCAGGCGCCGTTCTTCTTTCGCAATCCCGGTATCAACTACGTCAACGGTTTCAACGTGAACTCGATCGTCCTGGAGCTGCCCAGCTCGATGTTGGAAAACGGCGCGCCGGGCAAGCTGGGAATCTGGGGGACCATCAGCCAATGAGCCTCGCACACCGACTCCTATCCGCCGTGGTCATTGCATGTGGTCTAGCAATCATGGCGTGCAGCGATGACAACAACGGTCCCAGCACGGCTCGGATGTACAACCAGGTACAGCGGCTGGGCAACCCGCTCGTGAGCGAAGTACTGCTGGCCAAGCGGAGCCACGCGACCCACGGATCGATTGGACCCCAGGACGATGCTGCCCTCCTCGGCCCGGAAATCCTGTCCTTCGTGACGGGACCGGGAAGCGTCGCCGGCCGCTCGCAGGACTATGCCAACACACTGGGATCGGTGCTCCTGCCCGATATGCTGATCGTTCAGACCGACAAGGACCCCGGAACCGCCGGCTGGCTCAACTGGGTGGGACTCCCGCCGTTGGCCAATGGCTGGGGTGGCCGCAAACTCCAGGACGACGTGGTCGATCTGGCGTTGCTCGCGCTGTTCGGCGATCCGTTTGGTGCTGATCCCAACGGTGCTGCGGGTAAGGAAGCGCTCACCACCGACAACGTGGCCTTCGACTCACCAGGAGTAACCAACACGTTCCCTTACCTGGCACCTCCGAACTGAGATGAACCGTTTGTTGGTGGCTGGGCTGGGGCTTCTGCTGTTAGTCGGGAGTCGGGAGTCAGGAATCGGGGGGCAGGTGTCCAGACTCGTGAGGCGACTCACGACCCTCGACTCTCAGCTCCCCACCTCCGATTCCCGCCTCACCCGCGACCTCGACATCTCCTTCTACCAACGTCGGGTCGGGCGCGATCCTCGGAGCGCGCGTGACTTCACCCAGCTGGCCGCGCTCTACCTCCAGCGCGCCCGGGAGACGGCCGACAACGGAGACCTGGTCAAAGCCGAGGCTGTGGCGAAGCACTCGCTCGAGCTTCGTACGGCTCGAAACGCTGCCGCACTCGGCGTGCTCGCTTCGAGCCTCCTGGCGCAACACCGCTTTACCGATGCACTCGGCGCTGCCGAGCGGCTGGTGGCAATGGACTCTGCCTCGGTATCGGCCCGCGGGCTTCTGGGGGAGATCCAGCTCGAATTGGGCCGCTATCTCGAGGCCGGCCGGACCCTGGGATCTCTCCATCTATATAAAGAAGACCTGAGTGCGGCGCCGAGGCTGGCGCGCTGGGCGGAGCTGCACGGCCGGCCCGAGGAGGCCCGCCAACTATTGCGCGCCGCGCGCGACAAGGCTCTGACGAGCCATGGTTTGCCGCCGGAGCAGCTCGCCTGGTTCGACCTCCGTCTGGGAGACCTGGCGCTGCGCAACGGCCATCTGAGCGAGGCGGAGCACGAGCTTCGCGCCGGCCTCAGGATTGCTCCCGCGGATTACCGCCTCCTTGGCCAGCTGTCGAAGCTGGAGCTCGTCCGCCATCGCTGGGCCCAAGCCATCGACTACGGCGAGCGGGCCATCGCTCAGGCGCTCGACCCCAGTACGCTCGGCGTAGTGGGAGACGCATACGCCGCCTTGGGGAACAGTAGTAGGGCCGACGAGTACTATCACGCCATGGAAGTCGCGGTGAGCCGACAACCGGGACCGTTTCATCGGGCCTGGAGTCTCTTTCTCCTGGACCACCGGCGCGATGTCTCTCAGATCCTGGCAAAGGCCGAGCAGGAGATCCAGACTCGCCGCGATATCTATGGTTACGATCTCCTCGCCTGGGCGCTCCATGCGGCCGGCCGCGACGCTGAGGCCGAGCCGGCGATACAGCGCGCGCTGGCGCTCGGCACCCGCGATGCGATGCTGTTCTATCACGCGGGCATGATCCATCACTCCCTCGGCCACGAGGCTCAGGCCCGGCAGTACCTGGAGCTCGCGCGCGAGACCAATCCCCACTGGCGCCCATGATGTCGGAGGTTCTGAGCTTTGCTCACTTGGGTTTCCGCCACATCGTGGACGCCACGGCCCTGGATCACATCCTCTTCCTGCTGGCTCTCGCAGCGATTTACCGGGGCCGTGACTGGCGCGACAGCCTCTGGGTGATTTCGGCGTTCACCGTTGGGCATTCAATGACCCTAGCACTGGTAGCCACCGGAACCCTGAACCTGCCCAACCGATTGATCGAGATCCTGATTCCCTTCACTATCGTGGCCACCGGCGTCGAGAACATCGTGGTACGGGAGCGCGCACGCGCCCCGCTCGGTGGACACTATCGACCCATCTTCGCGGCGGTCTTCGGCCTGGTGCATGGGGCGGGGTTCGCCAACTACCTCCAGAGCCTCTTCACAGGATCGATCCTGGTTCCATTGGTCAGCTTCAATGTAGGGATCGAATTGGGACAGATGCTGGTGCTGGCGGTGGCGCTGCTCTTCCTTATGGCGCTTGATCAGCTGCTTGGGGCATTCGTGAGTCCACACCCGGTACCCTCGGCGTTCCGCTTGAGAGTGCTCGGTGTCTCCGCAGCGGTGGTGCTGAGTGCGGCCTGGATGACGGCAACTCGAGTCCCATGGTGAGCCTGCTCGGTTTCCTGCTGCTGCTATCACCGGCCGGGGTCTCCCAACACCCCATGCACACCGCCGTCACCCAGATCAGTTACGACGCCTCTACCGGGGCGGCGAATCTCCAACTGCGCGTCTTTATGGACGATCTCGCCGCCGCGGTGGGGAATTGGTCGAATAGCGTCGCCGTGCGGCAGTACCTCGCCGGCAAGGTCTCGTTGTTGGATCGGTCCGGCCTGCCATTGGCGCTTCGTTGGATTGGCCTCGAGCGCAGCGGCGATGTGGTTCTGATCCGCCTCGCGGCGACAATCCCAAATGGCCTATCGGGAGTGAAAGTCAACAGCACCGTGCTCTGCGAGCGCTTTGCCGACCAGGTCAACGTGGTAAGAGCATCCTGGGAGAGTCATACGACCACCTTGCTCTTTACTAGAGGGGATGGAATGAAGTCGCTCTAGCGCTCGGAAAATGGCTACGGAGACACCGCCCCGGGCGGCAATGACCCGGTTTATCAGACCTCTTCCTGCGGATCAGCGGTTGGAACTGAATACAGCTATTGACGCTCCGGGCCTACTCGCCGTGGATCTCGTTCCTGTGCCAGCACCCGTTCGGTGAAATCCAGACGTTCCTGCACCTCGCCCAGCTCACCTCGAAGGCCACTCACCTCAGCTTCCAGCTCGTCCAGCCGAGTGTCCTCCCCGATGATGGGAGGGCGCTGCCGCAAGCGCTGGGCTCCCAGCCCGAACGCCAGCGCCAGCGCCGCGTGCACTGCGGCGTGCCACGGCTCGGCGCCGCCGGCTGCCAAGCCGACGGCAACCAGATTGACGGCGCTCAGTGCGATGGCAACCGGCTGCCAGATCGGAGACTTAAACGCCATGGCTCCTCCTTAACCGGCCCGGACGGATAACGTGTGCCGGAAGACATTCCTCGGGTCCCACTTCGCCTTGACCCGTTGAAGGCGTGGATAGTTCCCTTGATAGTACAGCGAGTACCAGGGAACGCCCGAGGTATGGAGCGACGGGTCTGCCAGGTCCGTGTCCGGATGGTTGATTAGGGCTCCGTCATAACGCTCGCCGGGCACCGGTGCCCCTCCCGTCTCCTGAAACAAGTCTCGATAGAAGGCCCGCACCCAGCGCAAGTTCGCCGCCTCTTCGGCCGGCTCCAGCCATCCAGTGGTACAGGCCATATCGAGAATCGCACCGCGTTGAGCGGCGGCCGTGGCGTCCGAGGCAACACTATTGATGCGGCCTCCGTAGGTGGCGAGCCCCAGCATCCCGCCCAACACGTCATCGGCGCTGCTTGTCAGGTGATCGAAAGCGGTCTCGATCTGCCGGTCCGTGAGCCGTTTCTTGAGCAAAGCATCCTTCACCTTGACGCTGGCTCCTCCCGGAGGCATGGCAAATAAGTCCGGCAATGGGTCAAGAGCGAAGTCGAGCCAAGACATCCGCTTTACTTCAATGGCATCGGGTGTACCCACTCCTTCTCTCAAGGCGGCCAGGTGGTCGTCTATCTGCCGCCTGCCTGACGATCCCGCGGTACTCACGCCCCGGACGATAATCTTCCCGAACTGCTTCCGGTGGATCTCGAGCAGGGTCCAGAGACTAGCATACGCAGAATCGGCTCGGCTGTTTCGCTCGCACCAGCGTCCGTGGTTTTCCAGGAGTCTGAGGAAGGAGCGGCGGTCGATGTCGCTCCAGCTCCATTCCGCTCTGAGGGTGGCGATCGATTCCGGTGCCTGAGGCAGGAGCCGGGTGGGGTCGTCATCGGAGGCATCCCAGGCTCGAAACCAGTAACGGGTGACCACCCCGAAGTTCCCGCCACCACCTCCGGTGTGCGCCCACCAGAGCTCGCGATTGGGATCGGACGGCTCGCGGGTCGCGACTATAGGACGCGCCCGCCCGTGCTGGTCCACGGTCACGATCTCGATCGCGTAGAGATAATCGGCGGCGAGTCCCAGCTGTCGGCAGAGGAACCCGAAGGCGCCTCCAGCCACGTGTCCGCCCATGCCAATAGCCGGGTACTCACCCAGCGGAATGACGGTTTTCCAGCGCTCGCCCAGAGCCTTGAATGTTTCGCCCACGGTGGCGCCGGCCTCAACTGCAATGGCGCGGAGTTCGGGGTCGTGGTATATGCGCTTCATGGGTGAGACATCGAGGATCACCCGCACCTCGGGATCCGACACGAACCCCTCCAGGCAATGTCCGCCGCTGGTCACCACCAGGCGCCGTTCCTCCCGCACTGCTACCTCGACGGCCGCCACAACTTCAGCGGTCGAGCCAACCAGGCAGATGTAGTCGGGGGTAGCACTGAATCGTTTGTTGAAGCGCCTGGCGAGAACAGCCTGATATCGCGAATCGTCGCGGCCGATTTTCGCGGATTCTGCTGTCAGGTGTGCGGCATTCATATGCTCAGTGTTGCAGCGCGCGCCGGATCTGCTCCAGGTGATGCTGGTTGTGGGAGGCCACCTTATCGAATTCGTCCTTCAGGGTCCGCACGCCGGTGACGCTGTGCACGAATTCAAGATGTCCTTTTTGAGCGTAGTACGTGTCGGCGTAGTAGATGACTGCGGCGCGTACCGCGTCATACACCCGCCGGGAAATGTCGAGTGGCACCTGAGTATAATCGAGGCCTTTGGCCCAGGCGTCCTGATCGTAGACCCAAAGCACCTGTCGTGGCTCGCTGAGCACTCGCCGGATCCGGTCGAACAGAACCGTCTCGCTATCGGAGAGGTGGTGAAGGATGAATCTGACCGACCATTTGCCGGGGCCGTAGGTGCGTTTCAGCGCGCCGGGGTCCAGCGAGAAGTAGCCCAACGTCTCGTCTCTGGTCCTTTCAAGATCTCGAATCAACTGCATACGTGATCACTCCTATCTCCCAACTCGGACTACCCTCACCTCCAGTCCCAGAGTCATCGCAGGACGCAGGTCCAGAGCTCGATCGTGATTGTGGTGACCAAGTGGGACTGCCTGTGCCACTCGAGATGTCGAATAATACCCGACCTCGAACTCGATGGTCTTCACCGCCGCAGTATATCGTCGATTCGACTGCCAAACCGGACGAAATTCCCGTCGTTTCTGCCAAACGGTTGAGGCAGCCCGGCCCCGGCACGCATCTTTCTCCCATGCCCAAGACTCGCCGCATCGTCGTGCTGGTGGTCCCTCCCATCGAGGAGCTGGATCTGGTCGGGCCGGTGCAAGTCTTCAGTACGGCGAGCCGCCTGATGCGGCCTCGCGACCCGCCATACGAGATCCGCGTCGTCTCCACCACCCGCGATCAGGTCATTGCGGGTGAAAGCGGACTGTCGCTGGTGGCGCAGGCGCACTACCGGGAGCTGGCGGGCGAGATCGATTCGCTGTTAGTGGTGAGCGGCGTAAAGACCCGAAACCAGCGGGATGACCAACTGACCGACTGGTTGCGAAGAACCGCGCCGGAGTGCCGGCGGGTCGGCGCGGT
>DASSED010000078.1:0-11106 GCA_035695405.1 Gemmatimonadales bacterium | reverse complement strand
CGCGCTATCTACGAGCGCCTGCCCGACGAGTCCACCATCTACTTCGGTGACACCGCGCGGGTGCCCTACGGCCCCAAGTCGCCGGAGACGGTGCGGCGCTACAGCCTCGAGATCCTGCACTGGCTGCTGTCGCAGCAGGTGAAGGCGGTGGTCATCGCCTGCAACACCAGCACGGCGCACGCGCTGGACACGTTGCAGGCCGAGTCGCCGGTCCCAGTGATCGGCGTGATCGAGCCGGGGGCGCGAGCCGCGGTGTCGAGGCCGCACAGCGGACCGATCGGGGTCATCGGGACTGCCGGAACCATCGCGAGTCTGGCCTACGCCCGGGCGATTCAGAAGGCCAGGCCGGGCGCCACCGTGGAGCAGCGAGCCTGTCCCCTATTCGTGCCGCTGGTGGAGGAAGGCTGGTTCGAGCATCCTGCCGCCGAGCTCATTGCCCAGGAGTATCTGGATCCGCTGAAGCGAGCCGGGGTCGACGTTCTGGTGCTGGGGTGCACCCATTACCCGCTGCTGAAACCGCTGCTTCAACGTATCATGGGCTCAAATACCCGGCTCATCGATAGCGGGGAAGAGACCGCCGCTGTGGTGGCGGACGCACTTCGGAAGGCCGGACTCGATGCTCCTCGCGACGGCGCCACGTACCATCGCTTCGTGGTGAGCGACGATGAGGCGAGATTCCGCCAGGTAGGTGCTCGGTTTATCGGTGAGAGGCTGTCCAAGGCGGAGGTGGTACCGCTGGGTTAGCTCGGTACCAGCTCCGCCTGAGACTCGAATCGGCGCAGCTCGGCTCCGAATTCGGTTACCAGGGCAAAGCGAAACCCATCGAACCAGGCTCCGGGATTGAGATATTGTCTCCTGGGAGTGGGCTCGGCCAGTACGGCTCGATGAGTGTGTCCCATGATCACTAATCCGAGCGAGGGCTCCTTCGCCAAAAGCTGTCGCGCCTGCTCCAGTTGGAAGGCGGCCGCGCGGGCCAACTTCACTTCATCAACAGTATGGTCGCCCAGCAGGGGACTCAGGGCATCGACCATCCGTAGCCCAAGATCGGGGTGCAACACCCGGTAAACGGCTGCGGTCGCGGGGTGCTGGATCATTCCGTGAATCAGGCGTGCTTGCCAGCGGGTCTCCCCCAGACCATCGCCGTGAATGGCCGCAACCTTTCGTTGACCGATCTCGAATGTCGCCCGACGGGGCTCGAAATGGAGCCCTAGATCCCGTCTCCAGAAATCCGAGTCCCAACGATCGTGATTGCCGCCGACCATCACGATGGGGAGCCGCCGCCGCAGGCGAGCCAGGGCGGCAGCCACATGGAAGCCCCGGCGGGGTATGACCCGGGCGTAGGTAAACCAGAAGTCGAAGAGGTCGCCGTTGATGAGAAGACAATCGCCCAGGCCAGGGACGGCTTCGAGGAAGTCGAGGAGCGCCTCCTCGACTCCAGGAGGTGCGGCCCCGAGGTGGGCATCGGAGACGACCACAAGCGTATACCCCAGCACGGCGCCAAAGATGGGCTCACCTTCGGGCCATGGCAATGATGTGACGGGAGCGACACTTCGAGCGTCTACAACCGATGAGCCTCCATGGTGAATGATGCTTCGCCAATTACCGAGACGCAGGTGCGGGTCAACTACTCCGAAACCGATCAGATGGGGGTGGTGTACCATGCTCGCTATCTGGTCTGGCTGGACGTGGCCCGGACCGAGCACCTTCGTCAACGGGGCATGACGTACCGCGACCTCGAGGCCAGTGGACTCCGTCTCGCGGTCAGCGAAGTCTCCATCCGCTACCGTTTGCCGGCTCGCTACGATGACCCGATCCGGGTTCGATGCTGGATTCGCGAGGCAGCCTCCCGCAGGGTGGAGTTCGGCTATGCGGTGGAACACGCCGATGACGGACGCTTGCTGGCCACGGCAAAGACCAGCCTCCTGGCACTCGACCGTTCGATGGAGTTGACCCGCTTGCCCCCGGAACTGCGGGCTGCGCTGCAACCCGTAGCCGATCCGGTGAAGCTGTGAAAGGCAAATTTGCTCTATTGCTTGCTGGCTTATGCTGCGCGCTCACCCGGAATGGGCGAGCGCAAGACGCGGCGGTGGTCGAGCAGCTTGCTCCGGTGTTGGCTGCGGAGGATGCACGGCAATGGCAGCCCGAACTGTTTCAGCGGGTGCTGGTGGCTCCCGACTCCGTCGTGCGACGGGTTGCCGCCTTGGCGGCTGGGCGGATCGGAGACCCGCGAGCCACGCCACTCCTGCTCAAACTGCTCGATCAGCCGGACTCCACCACCCGGGTTGCGGCGGCCTTCGCCTTGGGGCTGCTGCGGGACAGCACGGCAGTGCGACCCCTCATCGATCACTTGACCGGCTTGCCACCGCTGGACACGGCAACGGCCAACGAGGTGGTGACAGCGCTCGCCAAGACCGGCGGGCGAGAAAGCGGCGAATTTCTGGCGTCCGTCCTCCAAGGCAAGGCTCGCCTGTCGGTCCCGGATTCGCTCACCACGATCAGCCAGATCCTGGTCGAGACCTGGCGCCTCGGACCCGACGCTCACCCAGAGGCCCTGCTGCCGTTCACCGACGATACCGTCGAGAGCATTCGCTGGCGAGCCATTTACTCGCTGGGGCGGCTCCGGGCGCCAGTGGCCTCGAGTCAGTTGATCAATGCCCTCGGGGCTGCCGACGCCGGCACGCGAGCCTTGGCTGCACGGGCGCTCACATCAGAGTACGCGCGCCAGACCAAGCTTTCGGCTTCGACGGTCTCGGGACTGCTGACCAAGTCGCTGGAGGATGATGATGCCGGAGTGCGGATCAGCACACTGCGCTCGCTGGGCACCTATCCCGACTCGGCCTTGGCCTCGGCGGTCGCACCCAGGATCGATGATCCGGATCCCAATGTACGGATCGAGGCAGCATCGACTCTGGGGGAGTTGGGAGGCCCCGCATCGGAAGCCGCGTTGACCCGCGCGCTGGCTGGGAAGGGTACCTTCGCCTTGCGACGTGAGGCCCTTCTCGGTATGGCCAAGGTCAACCCCACCCGCTTCGCGGCTGCTGCTGCGGTGTGGCGTACCGACCCGGACTGGCGCAGCCGGGCCGCCGCAGCCGAGGGATGGAGTCTGGCTGGAGCAAAAGGTACCCCGTGGTTCACCGGTGACCGCGATGGGCGAGTTGTGGCTGCGGGACTTCAAGGCTGGGCTGTCCTGGTGGAAGGGCCCGATCCGGCCTTGCTTGCGGCGGCGCGGAAGCTCCTTCCGCATGCGGACGCGGGAGTCCGGAGCATCGCTGCCGATGTGGTGACTCGGGCGGCTGACCCGGCCGATCTCCCGGCCCTGGCGGCAATGTATGCCCGCACGGGTGCCGATTCATTTCCCGATGCGGCCCTCTCGGCCCTTGGCGCGATTGTGGCAATCGCGCGGCGCAGTCCAGTGGTTGGATCTCGGGTGAATCGCGAGTTCCTCGGCGTGGTCCCCCGGCCCGCGAACTACCTCTTGCGGCGGTGGGCCGAGGCCAATTGGCCGGAGGCCGCGGAGAAGTGGGGACCGGCTTTTCCTGTGGCTACCGGGAGATCCCTCCAGGACTATCGCGAGGTGGTGCGCCGCTTCATCGTGGTCCCGGATTCGTTGGCCCGCCCTCACGTGTTCATCATCACTAACGATCGCGGTACGTTGGAGATCGAGCTCTTCGGTCCGGAGGCTCCCCTCACGGTGAGCAACTTTCTTCGGCTGGTAGACCGGCGCTTCTTCGATGGGAACCGGTGGCATCGGGTGGTCCCGAATTTCGTGGTACAGGATGGAGACCCTAGGGGGGACGGATTTGGAGGGGGTGGAACTTCGATCAGAGACGAGATCAATCGGCAACGCTATGGCGCCAAACCGACCGTGGGAATGGCGCTCTCGGGTCCCGACACCGGCTCGAGCCAGTGGTTCATCACCCTGGGTCCCCAGCCGCATCTGGACGGCACCTACACCGCGTTTGGTAGAGTAGTGGGTGATATCAGTGCGCTGAGTCGGCTGATCCAGGGCGACCAAATTCGATCGGTCCATCGTTGAGAGGCCATTTTGAATAAAGCTTGGCCGCTATGCCGAACCCTCTGTGCCCTCTCGGCCTTCTCCATTCTCTTTGCCTTCGTTGGGTCCCCTCTTTACGCCCAGTTCTTTGCCTTCGGCCAAAATAAGATTCAGTATCGCAAGCTCGATTGGCGCATCATCCGGGGACGCCATGTGGATCTTTATTACTACCCGGCCGAGGCCGAGCTGGCGGGGCCGGCCTTGGCCTACGCCGAGGCAAGCTACGATACCCTCGCCGTCCAGTTTGGGCACGATGTGGCGGCGCGGATCCCGCTGATCATCTATGCCTCGCACACCGACTTCGAGCAGACCAACATCCTTCCTTTCACCCCTCCCGAGGGACTGCTAGGGGCCACTGATTTTCTAAAGCGGCGGGTCGCGTTGCCGTTTCGGGGAAATTTCGCCGAGTTTCGGCACACGATGCGGCACGAAATGGTGCATGTCTTCCAGCTCGATCTTCAGCTCGACAGTTACCTCCAGGCACCGCGGTCGGCGCGCTACAACCTTCCGCTCTGGTGGACCGAAGGGTTGGCGGAGCTCTGGTCCGCCGGCGAGGATGCCCGGGACAACATGGTGCTACGCGACCTCACCCTGGGTGGACGGCTCCCCACCTTCAAACAACTGACCTACGTCACAGGAGGAATTGTTTATCCGCTCGGCGGCCGGATCCATCGCTGGCTCGCCGACACCTACGGGGACTGGCGGGTGGCATACATGTATAAAGAGTTGAACCGCCACACGAACTTCGAGGAGGCGATTCTCGCGACCTATGGCCGCAGTCTCGACCAGCTGAGTGAAGAATTCCAGCTGGCGATGCGGCGAGAGTTCTACCCGCTGGTTGACAGCATGGCTCCGCTGGCCGTGTTGGCTCGGGAAATATCCCGGTTGGCCATCAAGCCTGCCTACTTGCCGGATACGGCGGGTGACGGGAAGGGAGAGGTGATTTATCTGTCTCCCTCCACCGGCTACGTCACCATTTATCGGAAGCGCATTGATGGAGGGCGATCCCGCTCCGTGGTGGCCGCGGGACGTTCCGCCGATCTCGAATCGTTTCACCCCTTCGATTCCCGGATGGACGCATCCCGTAGCGGGTACCTGCTCTTTACCGCACGCTTCGGAGACCGCGATGCGCTTGTGGTGTGGGATTTGAAGCGCGCGAAAATGGCTGGACGCTACCAGTTCGACCGGCTGGTCTCCATCCTCTCGCCCATGTGGATGGCCGATGGCAAAAGCATCGTGTTCAGCGGCCTGAGCGAGAGCGGGGTGTCTGACTTGTACCGCGTGCAACTACCGGGCGGCAAGTTGGAGCCACTGACCCGAGACCGGTTTCAGGACCTCGATCCAAGTCCCAGCGCTGATGGCCGCCACCTCGTCTTCACATCAGACCGAACGGCCGGCGGCCTCAAGGGCGCCATCAACCTTTTCCTGCTGGATGTTGTCGACGGAACCATAACCCAGCTCACCCGGGGAAACTGGGTGGACGAGGCCCCTTCATGGGGGCCGGACGGGCGCATCTACTTCACCTCCGACCGAGACGGGGTGCTGAACGTCTTTTCCACCGATACTCTTGGTGACGGAAGACGCGAGACGTCGGCCTGGAGCGGGGCTTTCGATGCTGTGGCACTGCCCGACAGCGGCGGGCTGCTGGTCGGAGGATTTCACGACCTGAGTTGGAACCTGTATCGTTATCCCATCGACTCGGCGGCCCGAGCTGATCGTTTTAGCCTGGATCCCGGACCACCGGCCGGCCAGTGGAATTGGAATACTGGGACGGCCACTCCCGCAGGAATTGCCACCGGCGAGCCGTATCGCCGGAAGATGACGCTCGACATCGCCGCGGGTGAAGCCGTGCTGGTGCCGGGGTACGGTTCGGCCCAAGGCGTCGCTTTCATTATGAGTGACCTCCTAGGCGACAACCTGGTGTTCGGCTCGGTCAACTCGTTTCAGGGTCGGCGGCTCGGCAGCCTACTGGAGAACATCAGCGCCAGTGCGGTGTACCTCAACCAGCACCGGCGCCTGAACTGGGGCCTGGGGGCCTTTCGCACCAAGAGCCGGAATCTCGAGGGCAACCTCATCGTCGCATATGAGGAGACCTCGGCCGGTGGCTTGGCCTTGCTGCGCTACCCGCTGACGCGGTTCAGCCGGTTCGAAGGGACCGCGGTGCTCGAGCACTCGGATCGGGTGGACTTCACGCTCGATGTGGACCAGCCTCGCAGGGTTGGCTGGATCGCATCGAACTATCTGAGCTTCGTTCACGACAACTCGCTGTGGGTTCCGTCTGGCCCGATCGATGGTGGACGTATAAGCCTGACGGCCGGAATCTCCAGCGATTTCACCAACAGTCGATTCGACAGCTACCTCCTTACGGGGGACTGGCGCCGCTACTTCCGACTGGGCCAGCGCAGCGCCTGGGCCCTGAGGGCCTTCGGATTCTACAGTGGTGGCGACCGTCCTCGGCGCATCAACATCGGAGGCACCATCGGGATGCGTGGCTATCCCGAGTTCGGATACATCGTCGGAACTAGAGCGTACATGCTGAACCAGGAGCTTCGCTTTCCGCTGTTGAACCACCTGACATTCGGAACGCCACTGGGTGACATAACATTCCCCGAAATCCAGGCAGGACTGTTTACCGACGTCGGAAAGGCGCTGCTGCATTTCGATTCCAATCGGGCGCTCCTGGGGAGCTACGGCATCAGCTTCCGCATGGCCTTGGGTCCGCTGGCGGTTTTGCGCCTCGATCTCGGCCGGCGGTTCACCGACCATAACTACCGGGGGTACAGTCTCGACTCAGACCAGAGGAAGCCCGGCTTTCTCCACTTCTTCTTTGGCTATAACTACTGATGGGACAACGTCTGGACCGTCGGTACCTCCTGGTCTATCTTGCCTGCCTTGGAGCAGCCTGCCGGAGCGACCCGGGGATGGTGATCCCTGCCGGCGCAGAGCCGGTGACCCTGGACCAGGTTTCGCAGTGGGTGGCCTCCACCACGCCGTCCGATCACCAGCTGCATCGTTTCAAATGGCTTTTCAAGGATGAGCGCGCCAGCGCTGGGGGGCAGGGAAGTGCTCGGGTAGCTCCGCCCGACTCGTTGCGCTTCGATGTGGCGGGCCCATTCGGAAGTGGAGCAGGTTCGGCGGTTGTGGTTGGCGATCGCGCCGTGTGGACCGAGCCGCCCGACGCGATTGCCAAGATGGTTCCTAACTATCCTCTGATGTGGGCCATGTTCGGTGTGGCCCGGATGCCGCCCGACGGAGTGAATCTGCGAGGGCTCAGCCAGGGTGAGGTCGTTGCATGGCAGTATGCCGGAGCTTCTGACACCATTGCGTATGTCCGACGAACCGGAAATCCGGTGCACTTCATTGCCACGGTTCACCAGGGCGGCCACCTGATCGGGCAGTCCGAGGCCGAGCTGGCCCCTGACGGCAGACCACTGAAGGCGCGGCTCACCGTGCCGAGTGCCCCGGCTCAGCTGGATCTCACCTTCCTCTCCAGCACTCCGACCTCCTTTGCGCCTGATATTTGGCTGCCTGCTAGGCCTTAGCGCCATCAGTCTGGGCGGCTGCTATGGTTTTGCCGGCGGTGGACTGCCGCCGGCCATCAAGACCGTGGCAGTGCTCCCGTTTGACAATCAGACTCCTGAGCCGACCCTCACTCAAGAGATCTCCCAAGCTGTCCGCGAAGCTGTCGAGCGCAGGTTGGGACTTCGCCAATCAGCCGAGACCCAGGCTGATGCCGTGGTCCGCGGCTCGATCACCCGGTATGAGCCCGATCTCCCCGTTGCCTACACCGGGGACGACAGCAGTCGAGTCACCGTAACTCGCCGCCAGGTTCAGATCACTCTCTCGGTGGAGATCCTCGACCAGAAGCAAGGGAAGCCGATCTGGCAGCGCAACGGTCTGGTGGTTCGCGGGGACTACCAGACCGGGCAAGAGGCAGAGGGTCGGCGCAAGGCCCTCGACGATCTGGTGGTCAATATTGTGGAGGGAGCCCAGTCACAGTGGTAAGGCGCTGATCCGTCCTCATTCCCTGCCATCGTGGAACTCTCGATAGCTTCGCTTTTTCTGGTCCTCGCGGTCATGCTCGTCTCAGCCAAGCTGCTGGGCGAGCTCGCCGAGCGAATGGGACAGCCTGCAGTTCTGGGCGAGCTGTTTGCCGGAGTGCTCTTGGGCGGAAGCGTACTGGGCGTTGTGCCGACCGCCGGCACGCAGGCGGAGGTCGTTCATCTCCTGGCGGAGCTGGGGGTGGTATTGCTCCTGTTCGAGATCGGGCTGGAAACGGATCTCCGGGAGATGTTCCGCGTGGGGCCGGCCTCGCTCTCGGTCGCGACCGTGGGCGTTGTGATCCCCTTTGCCCTCGGATTTGCCTATTGGGCGTTCGTGCCTCATGCGGCCTCAGGCGGTGCCACTGACCTGACCACGGCTGCCATATTCGTGGGTGCCACACTCACGGCCACCTCGGTAGGCATCACCGCCCGAGTTCTGGCCGATCTGGAGCGAATGAACACCCAAGAGGCCAAGATCATCGTTGGCGCCGCGGTGATCGACGATGTGATCGGACTCGTTATCCTGAGCGTGGTATCCGGCCTCGCTGCCGGCAGCTCCGTGTCGGGTTGGGGTGTTCTCCGCATCTCAGCGCTCGCCGTGGGTTTTCTGGTGTTCGCGGTTGTGATCGGACGATTTGCGGTGCCTCGCCTGTTCGATCTGGTGGTCCGCATGCGGGTGCGCTTCGTGCTCCTCGTCTTTGCGTTCGCCTTCGCTCTAGGCCTCGCCGCCGTTGCCTCACTTGCGGGCTCGGCGCTGATCATCGGTGCTTTCGCCGCTGGAATCATTCTGTCGGGGACCAATCAGTTCGACACCATCGAACATGAGATCCGACCGGTCGCCTCCATATTCGCCCCAATCTTCTTCGTCAGCGTTGGGGCCTCGGTCAATCTCCGGTTGCTGAATCCCGTACGGGAGGACAATGCGGGACTTCTTGGTGTAGCCCTGGTGTTGATTATCCTGGCGACTGTGGGAAAGATTGCCGCGGGGTGGGCCGCGCCCTGGGTGCCTTTCCGGCGCCTCGTGGTGGGTGTCGGTATGGTCCCCCGTGGAGAAGTCGGTCTCATCTTCGCCGACATCGGCCGACGGTCCGGCGTTCTCAACGAGGCCGTGTTCGGCGCCATTCTTCTCATGGTGATGGCCACGACCTTCGTGGCACCTCCCGCGCTGAAAGCGCTGTTCTCCCGAGGGGTTCCCTCCTCGTGACCGCGACCGCGAACAAGGTTCGCTCCGTCGCCGAGGCGACGGCATGGAGAAGTGCGCTTCGGGGACCGGTGGTATTCACGAATGGCGTTTTCGATCTGCTCCATCCCGGCCATGTTGAGCTCCTGGAAGGAGCTCGAAGAGAGGGGGTCGCGCTGATCGTGGGCGTGAACAGCGATCAGTCGGCTCGTCGCTTGGAAAAGGGACCGCGGCGGCCGATCAACGGTGAGATGGCGCGCGCCCGGGTTATCGCAGCGCTGGCGGCGGTGGATTGCGTGGTTCTGTTCGACGATGATACACCGCTGAGCTTGATCCAGAGCCTCGAGCCCGACGTGCTCGTGAAGGGCGCCGATTATAGTCGCGACGCCATCGTGGGGGCGGATGTGGTCGAGGCGAGAGGGGGCCGGGTGGTCCGAATCCCTCTACTAACCGGATTTTCAACCAGTAGCATTGTGGAGCGACTTCGTGCCGCGACCTGACGGCCGGTCCCCGGAGCAGCTGAGACCACTCGCCTTGGAGCGGCGGGCCAATCCTTACGCCGAAGGCTCCTGCCTGATACGCATGGGTGGCACCTTGGTCCACTGCACGGCGAGTGTAGAGCCTGGGGTTCCCGGGTTCAAGAAGGGAAGCGGCGAAGGCTGGGTCACTGCGGAATACGCCATGCTCCCTCGGGCCACGCTGGAGCGAACCGCCCGCGAGCGGAACGGGCCCGGTGGAAGAACCCAGGAGATTCAGCGACTGATCGGCCGGTCACTTCGTGCGGCCATGTCCACCATGGCTTTTGGCGAGTTCACCATCAAAGTGGATTGCGATGTGCTCCAGGCCGACGGAGGAACTCGCACGGCAGCCATAACCGGGGGCTGTGTAGCCTTGGCCGATGCTTGCGCCTGGCTGGCCGAGCGCACCGGCAGTCCTTCGCCATTCGGTCGCCTGGTTGCTGCGGTGTCCGTCGGTATGGTAGAGGGTGAGGAGCGGCTCGACCTCGCCTACGCCGAGGATAAGGATGCCGGGGTGGATGCCAATGTCGTAATGCTGGAGCCGGCGGAGTTCGTCGAGGTGCAGGGAACTGGTGAGCATGCCACCTTCGGTCGGGCTCAGCTCGATACGATGCTCGACCTGGCCCATGCCGGCATCAGCCAGCTGTTCCGTAACCAACGACAGGTGCTCGGCTGGTGAAGATCCTGGCCGCTACCCGCAACCCTGGTAAGCAGCGGGAAATCCGTCGGATTTTGGGCCCCGCCAAGATCGACCTCGTCTTTCCCGAGGATATCTGGCTGCGGGAGTTGTCCGATGGAGACTCGCTCGAAGCAGCGGATAGCTTTGAGGGAAACGCGCGCCGTAAGGCCGAGTATTTCGTTCGATTGAGCTCGTTGCCCACATTTGCGGACGATTCCGGTCTGGAAGTGTTCGCCCTGGGGGGAGCCCCGGGGGTGCGGTCCAAACGCTTCGCGGGTGCCAACGGAAACGATCACGAGATCGATGTGGCGAACAACGCCGAGCTGCTGCGGCGGTTGGCAGGGGCACCCGAATCCAGGCGATTGGCGCGTTATCGGTGTGTGCTGGTGTTCCTCCAGTCTGCCGGTGCGGTGCCCACCGTCTGTCAAGGCGATTGCACCGGCCGCATCCTGGAGGCCCCTCGCGGCAACAGCGGGTTCGGTTACGACCCACTGTTCTTGAGTGACGAGCTCAAGAAGACTTTTGGGGAGGCAACCGATGAGGAGAAAGACTCTGTCAGCCACCGAGGCCGAGCGCTACGAGCTCTGGTTCAGTCTCTTTCCTCACTCGAATAACGCTCTGCCGTACCTTCA
>DASSED010000077.1:0-9191 GCA_035695405.1 Gemmatimonadales bacterium | reverse complement strand
CATTGCTCTGGATCAGGGATATGACATCGATGCCCTGAGCTTTAGCTATGGCCAGCGCCACGCTGCCGAGCTCACGGCGGCTCGCCGGATGGCCCACTCACTCGGCGTTCGGGAGCACGTCGTGCTCGAGGTCAACCTACGGAGCATAGGCGGCTCCGCCCTCACCGAAGATCTCCCCGTACCCAAGGACACACCGCTCGGCCGCATCGGCGAGCGCATTCCGATTACTTACGTGCCCGCCAGGAACACCATCTTTCTTTCTCTTGCTCTCGGTCTGGCCGAAGCTCGGGGTGCGTTCGACATCTTCATTGGAGCCAATGCCCTGGACTACAGCGGATATCCCGATTGCAGGCCGGAATACTTCCGTGCGTTTGAGAATGTGGCAGCCCTCGCAACTCGGGCCGGAATCGAGGGCGGGGGCGGGCGCCGGTTCACCATTCACACGCCGTTGATCTCGCTCAGCAAGCGGGAAATCATCGAGCGAGGTGTGGCCCTGGGGCTGGACTACTCCCTCACCCTCACCTGCTACGATCCCAGCCTGATCGGCGAAGCCTGCGGACATTGCGAAGCCTGTCTTCTCCGACTGAAGGGCTTCCGTGAGGCCGGGATCGAGGATCCGGCGGTGTATAAGATGGCCGGCAGGGAAACGGGGACGCAGGGAAGCAGGGACCAATGACCTACGCCGTCAAGGAGATCTTTTACACTCTTCAGGGTGAGGGCGCCAACACCGGACGAGCCGCGGTGTTCTGCCGCTTTGCGGGATGCAACCTGTGGACCGGCCGAGAATCCGATAGGCACGACGCGGTCTGTCAGTTCTGTGACACCGATTTTGTCGGGATCAATGGCGCGGGCGGCGGGCGTTTTGACACAGCGGACGAACTGGCGGCGGCTGTGGCGGCCACCTGGCCGCACGACTCCGCCACCCGGCGATTCGTCGTATGTACCGGGGGCGAGCCGCTGCTGCAGCTGGATGACGCTCTCATAGCCGCGCTGCACCAGGGCGGGTTCGAGGTGGCGGTCGAGACCAACGGAACTATCCGGGCGCCGGCTGGAATCGACTGGCTGTGCGTTAGCCCCAAGGCCGGCGCCGCCTTGTTGCTTTGCCAGGGCGACGAGATCAAGCTGGTGTATCCTCAGCCGGGCGCCGAGCCCGAGCGCTACGAGCGGCTCGCATTCGGTCATTACTTTCTTCAGCCAATGGACGGTCCGAACCTCGAGGCCAATACCGCGGCGGCGCTGCAGTATTGCCTGGCGCATCCGCGCTGGCGGCTCAGCCTCCAGACGCATAAGCTTCTCGGGATTCCGTGAGCGGGGCCTTCCCCGCATCCCCGCTTCCCCGCTGAGAATGCACGGTTATTCCGACCGGATAAACCACGCGTTTGCCTTTGCCGCCAAATATTATGGAGCAGCCGCGCCGGTCGGTGCGGGCATGGCCTACCTGGCTCATCCGGCGAATGTGGCGATCATCCTAGCACGCTACGGCTGTGACCAGATTACCGTCGTCGCCGGGATCCTGCACCATGTTCTGGAAGAAGCGGTACCGGAGGCCCGGCCGCTCCTGGAACGGAAGATCGCCGATAAGTTCGGACCTGTGGCCCTAGCCGTGGCCAAAGATGCGCTCGAGCCGAAGTTCGATCGCCGGGGACAGGAGCGTGCCTGGCAAGCCAGCAAGCAGGAATATCTCACTCAACTCGCCATCGCCGAGCCTCGGGCCCTGGACATCTGCGTGGCCGACGAAATTCATGCCTGCGGATCCACCGTCACCGCTCTTCGCCGACTCGGCGTGGAATACCTGCGGACGGTATCGCGGGCCGGCTCGGAACAGACCATCTGGTGGTATCGATCGATGCTCGAAATTCTTGCCAGCCGGTCGGACTGGCCTCAACGCGATATGATGACCGAGCTGCGGCTCATGAGCGCCGACCTGGTGCGAAGCCTGCGGGAGCGGGAAGAGGATCTATGAAACGGTACCTCGGTCCGGCGCTCATCGCCCTCATCTCGGCATGCATCGGCAACGCACCCCCGCCCATTCCCCTCAAGCCGGTCAGATTTCTCGTCATCAATGACGTGTACGTGGCCGACACGACGCCCGAGGGACAGGGCGGTCTTGCCCGGGTCGCGACGGTTCGTAACCGCCTCGCAGACACCGGACCCATTCTGTTCGTCCTGGCGGGAGACGTGCTGAGCCCGAGCCTCGGAAGCAAGTACTTCCAGGGTCGGCAGATGATCGCCGCACTGAATGCCGCCAAACTGGATTACGCCACGTTCGGGAATCACGAGTTCGACTTCGAGGCCGATACGCTGGTGGCCCGGATCCGAGAGTCCAAGTTCAAATGGATCTCGAGCAACTGCACCAAGGCCGACGGTACCGCCTTTCCCGGCGTCCTTTCCTGGGACACGCTGAGGGTGTCCGGTCACAAGGTGGGGTTGTTCGGACTCACGCTTCAAGAGCGGTACCCTGCATACGTCCGCTGTGCCAATCCCGATACCGTGGCGCATCGAATGATTCAGGCCCTCGCCGACGAAGGTGCCGATCTCATCGTCGGGCTCACCCACCAGACCATGGCGGCAGACCGGGAGCTGCTCGGACAGGAGCCCAAGCTGGATCTGATTCTCGGCGGGCATGACCACATCGCCCTGGATTCAGCGGTCACCAACCGGCATGTGGTCAAGGCCGACGCCAATGCCCGGAGCGCGCAGTTCGTGACGGTGTGGGGCGGTAAAAACGAGTGGCGCCAAGCCACCGGGCTGGTCCGCATCGATGCGTCCCTGCCGGCGGACACGCTGACTGGGCGCGTGGTTCAGGTGTGGGAGGACAGCCTGCGCCAGCGGCTGGGACCGGTGCATCAGGTGGGCAGCACGAGTGTGACGATCGAGGCATCCGGCACGATGTCCCGGCGTCATGAGTCGGTGCTGGGAGACTTGGTCACGGATGCCATGCGGGCCGGTACTGGAGCCGACGTCGCGCTCATCAATGCTGGCGCGCTGCGGCTGGAGCGCAACATCGCTCCGGGACCGATCACCAACTATGAGCTCGAGGCTGCACTGCCCTTCGCCGATCAAACTCGGGTCATCAGCTTCCCGATATCCGGGGCCGGCGTGCGGCGGTTGCTGGAACACGGCGTCGCTGAAGGCATCCTGGGCTCAGGCGGCTTCCTCCAGGTGTCAGGACTGTCGTTCACCTTCGATCCTGCCAAGCCCTCAGGCAGTCGCATTGCCGGAGACATCCGGCGGGAGAGCGGTCACGTGCTCCAGGCCGGCGATACGCTGACGCTGGCCTTCGGCACCTACTCGGCATGTACCGGAGGCGATGGCTACTCGGTGCCGGAAGCCGCCAAAGCATGTATGCGAAGGAATGAGGCCCCTCGAGCCCTGGACCTGCTGACCCGCTACATCACCGATTCGCTGAAGGGCAATATCGCGGCACCCAGTAGCTCGAGGATCATTCGGGCGGGGCCAAGAAACACAAATCCCGGCTGAGCCTTGCTCGCCGGGACCAGTCAGCTTTAGCAGTTTTCATCACCCAGGCTGCAAAGCCGAAATCCCTGGGGCCCCAGAGGGGCTATGTCCATCAACTACTTGCTGACGCAATTTAGCAGGTGGCCGGATTTCACACAACCCGGGCTGGCTCCCCCGGCCCTCTGTGTCTTGGTATTATAGGCCATGGGGTTAACGCCTTACCCATCGCTCGCCACACTACCCAGCGCTTTTGCAGCAGCCTGCCGGCTCTCTCGCACCGAGGGAGAGCTGTTTGAGCGTTGCCGCATAGCGCTGGTCCGGCGTTTTCAGAGCGAACGCATCTGGTTTGCGCTCAGCTCGCCTACCGAGACTCTTCCCCGGGTAGGGCCCGCAGCCGGGTTCGAGGACGCGGTTGAAGTGGCCCGGCTGGGGAGCGGCCAAACGGAAGTGATCATCCATGCGGACCCTCTGGCAGCGGCGGAGATGCGGCCAGTGGCTATGTCGCTGGCACTGGGTCTCAGTGTCGTTTTGGAGCTTCGCAGCATCTTGCTGGAACGACAAGCCGCGCTGGACGACGCGGTGTTTCAGCTCCGCGCGTTGCGGCAAGTGGCGCGGCTTCTGTCGTCGGTCCATTCCACCGAAGAGACCGAGCAGCTGATCCTGGATTTCATGGCGGAGGTGTTCTTCGCGTGGTGGGCGTGTTTGTACCGGCCCGAAGGCGAGACCTATGCTCCTCGGGTGTTTCGCTCGCTCAACGACCGCTTACGCCCGGCTCCTATCAATCGGCTGGCTCTGGATCAGGCGCTGCCTCCGGGCAGCACCGCAACCGGTGGTGAGGACGTCTCGGTGGCGGAGCTGGTCGGCCCGGGCGCCGAACTGGTGGTCCCTCTGGATGCCGGCGCCGAGCGAATGGCGGTGCTGGTCTTGGGATCACGGATCAGCGACAAGCTGTATGGTCGGGCCGAGTCGGAGCTGGCGGGCACCCTGTCGTTCGCGGCTGCGATCGCACTCAAGAACTCGGAGTTGGTGGAACAGCTCCACAGCGCCGCCACCACGGATGAACTGACCGGGTTGTGCAATCGGCGGGCATTGGAGGAACGGCTCGCCGCGGAGATTTCGCGGAGCTTACGCCATCAATTGCACACCAGCGTCCTGCTGCTGGACCTGGATCGCTTCAAGGTGGTGAACGATACGATGGGTCACGCCGCCGGTGATCGTTTGCTGGTGCAGGTGGGACAGATCCTTCGAAAGCAATGTCGGGCCCTGGACGTGGTGGGCCGTCTGGGCGGCGATGAGTTTCTGGTCATCTTGCCGATGACCAAACCGGCAGAGGCCAAAGTTTTCGTGGCCCGGGTCCAGACGAGCCTGCGTGAGATAGAGAAGACCAACCCGGAATTCGGCGCCTGCACTCTGAGTATGGGAATTGCCGAATCGCCCCGGCACGGCACTACGGTGGGCAGCGTCCTGGCCGCGGCCGACAACGCGCTCTACCGGGCCAAGCGGGGAGGCAGGAACACCGTCGAGGTTGCGGAGGTTTAAGCGGTCCATGCAGCACGAGTTCACCTTGTTAGGCGATGCCCTGTGGCTCGACTTCATCAACACCGCGCGGGGGCGGTCGAGCAATCCTCCCGATCTCCTGCCGGATGATGCCGCGGTGCTTCGCTGGGCCACCAGTCAGCAGCTTGATGTAAACGGCGGCGCCCCGCCAGTCGTCCTGCTGCACGGCTTCCGAGACCGATTGTCTGCTTTGGCCGAGGCGCTAAACGCGGGTCTCCAGCCCCCCGCCGGCTCGATCGCCGCCATCAATCAGCACCTGGCGCAGGGCGAAGGCTGCCATCAGCTCACCCGGGTCAGTGGCGAGTGGCGGCTCCGATTTACTCCTGAGCGGCGCCCCTCGTTGTTAGAGGCCATAGCCCAATCAGCGGCTGCCAGCCTCTCTGATACCCTTCGGCTGGTGCGACGCTGTGCCGCGCCGACCTGTTCCCTCTTCTTCATCGACGATTCGCCCAATCAGAGCCGCCTGTGGTGCAGCGCCGCGGTGTGCGGCTGCCAGAGCCAGGTCGAGCGGCGCCGCGGGCTGCTTCGCTGAGCGCTCCAGAGCCCTTCAGGTACTTTCAGAAGACCCAGGCCGCGCTGGGCAACCGCTATCGTCTGGAGCGCAGCGTGGCGGTGTCTCGGGATCGGGTGCTCTTCGAGGCCTGGGATCAGATCCTCAAACGCCGGGTGAGCCTTCGGGTGGATTTCGACCCCGCCACCCGCCCCTGGTTTCTGCGAGAGGCCGAAGCGCTTGGCCGGCTCGATCATCCCGCCATTCGCCACGTGTATGATGCCGGCATGATGGATGATCTCGCGTACCGGGTGGGTAACTGGGTCGAGGGCGAAGGGCTTGAGGACGCGCTGCGGCGCGGACCTCGTCCCATCCCCATGGTGCACACACTCGCTCGCGACATCCTCGGCGCGTTGGAACATGCCCATAGCCGCGCCATCATCGTCAGACGCATCGTGCCGGCCTCACTCCTGCTCGGCACATCCGGACGTGGCCTGGTCACCGATCTCCGGTTCTGCAGCTACGTCCTCCCGGCGATTCCTTCGGACGTCGAACCTTCGAAGCAGGCCTATATGGCGCCGGAGGTCCGGAACGGCGCCACCGGTGATGCAACCAGTGATGTGTATGTGGCCGGGGCTCTTCTCTACGTTGCCATCACGGGACAGGAGCCACCCCTCGACCCTCGAGCCTTGCGACGGCCGACAGAGCTCAGACCCGCGTGCCCCCGAGCCTTGGAGCGTGTCATCCTCAGGGCAGTACAGGCAACACCGGACGACCGGTATCTCACCGCCGCCGAGATGCTCGAGGATTTTGCATCCGACGCGGGGACCTTCGAGACCGCGCTGGTCCCCATGGGCCAAAGCCCATTGAGTGATGCCGAGGACAATGCCCGCTGGGAAAAGCGGCTGCGCCGGGCCTTGGGCGATGATTACGAGCTCCTGAGCCTGCTCGGCACTGGTGGCTTCGGACGGGTGTATCGGGTGCGCGATCTTCATCTGGAACGGGAAGTGGCGCTCAAGGTGCTGCAACCATTATCGACTCGGGATCCCGAGGTCATCGAGCGCTTTCGCCGCGAGGCCCAGCTGGCGGCCGGACTCAGCCATCCGAACATCGTGAACATTTACGAGATCGGCGGGCGGTCCGGACTTCTCTGGTACACCATGGAGCTGGTCCACGGGCCCAGCCTGGCCCAACTGGTGGAGCGTGAGGGACCACTCCCCGTCGACCGGGTGTTGCGGATCCTGCGAGAGGCGCTCTCGGCCCTGGCCCACGCGCATGGATCGGGACTGGTCCATCGAGACATCAAGCCGGAAAACATGCTGATCGACTCGACCGGCAGTCTTCAGATCACCGACTTCGGGCTGGCTCTGGCGATTCGAGGTAAGTACGGGGGAGCCACGAGTCAGAGCGGGACGCCGCAGTTCGCCAGCCCGGAGCAGCTCCTGGGCGAACGAGTCGACCAGCGATCGGATCTGTATAGCCTGGCCGCCGTGGCGTACTACGCCCTGCTGGGGAGACCTCCGTTCCCGGGCCGGACTGTGGAGCAGGTGCTTGCCAAGCAAACCACCAACCAGTTCCCCACCGCACGCGGGGAGCGGGAGGATGTGAGTGCGGCGCTGGAACAGATTCTTGACCAAGCGCTGCAGTCGGACGTCTCCCTGCGCTATGCCTCAGCGGCCGAGTTTCTCCAGGCCGTCAATCACGCGCCGGGATCCCCTCCACGTGAGCCGGTGGCGGATTGGGCTCGCGCGGCAGCGCGTTGGCTTCGAGGCTCCCCCCTTGACTAAACAGCCCATTGTTACAGATTTGTCCACGCTTCAGCACCAGATGAATGTCCGAATGACCGACTAGCGGAAATCGAGACCCGGGTGCGTTGCCCGTGGTCTTTCATTTTTTATGACGCAGGACAGGCCTGCGCTCATAAAGACTCGGCTCAGGATACACCCGGGCCGGCGCAGGCAAACAAACATGGAGTAGGCATAATGGCTCGTACCATCGGCACGGTGAAGTGGTTCAATGACGCGAAGGGCTTTGGTTTCATCACCCCGGAGAATGGGGACAAGGATTGCTTTGTCCATCACACCGCCATCAAGGCAGAAGGCTTCCGCAGCCTCTCTGAGGGCGACCGGGTTGAGTTCGACATCGTGCAGGGTGCGAAGGGCCCCGCCGCCGAGAACGTCACCAAGGTGAAGTAAGGCCAACGTCCGGTTGGCTCCGTCTAACACAACGCGGCCGCTCTCTCGAGCGGCCGCTTTGCTGTCGATGGTCAAGAGTCGAGACTTTCGACTCTCGAAGTTCATTTGTGCCGATAGATGACCCGCCCGCGGGTGAGATCATAGGGCGAGAGCACCACGCTTACTCGGTCTCCCTCGAGCACTCTGATCTTGAATTTGCTCATCTTTCCCGCGGCGTACGCCAGGATTTCATGGCCGTTTTCCAGCATGACCCGGTAGTTCCTGTCGGGTAATACCTCGGTGACGACGCCTTCCATCTCGATACCTTCTTCTTTGGCCATCCACCCTCTCTGCCGAAAGCCAGAAATCCCGAACATCCGCCGGATCAAAGCGGCTGGAATCTTGCCGGTTTGGGGACGGGAATCAACCGCGGTCCAGATCGGCTCTGAGACGCTCGATGTGACGTTCGACCAACTGCACCAGTTGGCCCATTTCATCCACATCAAAAATGAGCCGGGCGCCGGCCGTGCGATAAATTTCTGGGAGCGTCCGCACGGCGCCGAGTGAGAGCGCCTCGCGATAGCGTGCCACGGCACGCGCCGGATCTTCCAGGCTGTTGCGCCAGACCTGCACCGCACCCAGCTGGGCAATCCCGTATTCGATGTAGTAAAACGGATACATGAATATGTGCAGCTGGCGATACCAGCGGGCCTTGCGCTCCTCTTCAAGATTACTCCAGTCTACCCCGCGCTCGAACCGTCCCCGGATCTGTGACCAAGCCTCATCTCGAGCCGCCGCGTCATGACCCTGGCCGCTGGTATAGATCCAGGTCTGGAAGGCGTCCACCGATGCAATATGGGCTAAGCTCACGAGGACATCTTCCAGGTGCTCCAGCCAGGCGCTGCGCGCGTCTTGTTGGCTGAAATATCCGGTGGGCTGGACCAGGTGGGGAGCAGCCAGCAGTTCCATGGACATGGAAGCGAGCTCTGCGGCCTCGGATCCCGGGTGCCGTTGCCAGATGAGCGGCAACGGGTGCGATGCAAAAGCATGGAACGCGTGGCCGGCCTCGTGGAGCAGGGTCATAACATCGTCTACCAAGCCAACCGCGTTCATGAAGATGAACGGCCTGCCCTGAAAGTGAAGCGTTTCGCAGTAACCCCCAGGCGCCTTGCCTTTGCGGCTGTCCAGGTCGAGGAGATGTTCGTCGATCATGGTCTGAAACTCGTTTCCCAAAGTGGGATCCACTCGAGTAAAGACCCGTTGAGCCTGGGTGACGAGTTCCTCGGCATTACTGAAAGGCCGGAGCGCCTGGTTTCGGTAGGGATCCACCGCGAGATCCCAGGGCCGGAGCTCAGCTAAGCCGAGCCGCCGGCGGCGGGCCTCAAAGACCCGCTCGACCGCCGGAACGACGACGCGCTCCACCGCCGCGTGGAAGCGCTCGCAATCTTCCGGGGTGTAATCGAAGCGGAATTTCGCGGGGAAAATGTAGTCCCGGAAATTGGCAAAGCCGG
>DASSED010000076.1:0-6679 GCA_035695405.1 Gemmatimonadales bacterium | reverse complement strand
GGTTTCGCGACCTGGAGTTTTACCCGGCTCGCCCAAGAGGTACAGCGAAGCCGGGACTTGCTGATCACCCAAACGCTTCGCGATGCCGTGCTGAGCGCTGGAAGCACTTTGCGCGAAGCCGATGCAGCAGAAGACCTGGTTGAGTTGAGTCGGCACATCGATGCGGACCTGGCTCTCTTCCATGGCGGACGTCTGGTCGGTACCAGCACGCCGGTGCTGGAAGATCTGGGGGTCGTGGGACAGCTGATGGATCCCCGAGCCTTTGAGACTCTCGCATTGAATGGCGAGATCGAAGTCACGCAGGATGGGTCGATTCCGCAGCTGGCCGAACGAGTCGGCTACCGGGTAGTCCAGTCCAGTTCGCCCAGCGACATCGGCGTGCTCGCCACGCCCCAGCTTGCCGATGATGCTTTGCTGGGGGCTCGTCAGCTCGACCTAGCGTTGGTGTTGCTCTTGGCCACTCTTGCCGGCGTTGCGGCCGCTTTGGCCGGAGCTGGTCTCGCGGCGAGGACCCTGTCCCGGCCGGTGGACGAGTTGCGTCGCTCGGCTCTAGCTCTTGGCCGGGGACAGCCGATGCCGACACACTCCGAGAGGCCGCCGCTCGAGTTCGAGCCGGTATTTGGCGCCTTCGAGCGGATGGCAGCCGACATCCGGTCGAGTCAGGCGGCGCTCGAGGACGCCCGCCGCAGAACCGCGGCAGTGCTGGCCACGGTGGCGACGGGAGTGATCGGCATGGACCCGCAGGGCAAGGTGCTGATCGCCAACCGGCAAGCGATCGACATCCTGGGCACCCAGCTGTCGGAGGGTGAGGCGCTGCTGGAGCGACTCTCTCAGGAGTGGTCACCCCTCGCCGGTGCCCTGCGGGATTTCCTCCTCAACCCCGAGGCCAACGGTGTTGCCGAGATCGAGGTGGCCGGCCGCCGGCTGACGCTGCAGCTCGCGTCGCTCGGCCCCGAGGTCCGAGGTGTGGTCATGGCGCTCAACGACATCACCGACGTGTCCCGCGCCGAACGGATCCTCGCCTGGGGCGAGATGGCCCGGCAGGTGGCGCACGAGATCAAGAACCCGCTGACACCGATTCGCCTCGGCGTGCAGCATCTCCGGAGAGTCTACCGGGAGCAGCGGGGTGAATTCGATCGCACGCTGGACGAAACGTCGGAGCGGATTCTGGGGGAGATCGATCGCCTCGACACCATCGCGCGGGCCTTCAGCCGATTCGCCGCGCCGTCAACGCGGGAGCCGGCACTCGACCGAATCGACTTAGCCGGCGTGGTGGGAGAAGTGGTGCAGCTCTATCGGTTGGCGGAGGATGGCTGCGAGGTTCGGCTCACGGCGGAGCCCGGCGCATTCGGCGCCGGCCGGGTGGACGAGGTCAAGGAAGTGGTGGTGAACCTGCTGGAGAACTCCCGGAATGCACAGGCGTCGTTGGTGCGGATTGACGTGGCGCCCGGGTTGATCAGAGTGGCCGACAATGGAGTTGGGATTCCCCCGGAGCTGCTACCCCGGGTGTTCGAGCCGCGCTTCTCGACCAACACCAGCGGATCGGGACTGGGACTCGCAATCGTGCGTCGCCTGGTGGAAAGCTGGGGCGGACGGGTGTCGGTCGAGAGTGAGCCGGGGCGGGGAACCACGGTGACGGTGGAGCTGAGCCGCTGACCTCGGTTAGCGCGGAAGAGCCACCTTGGACCGCTCCGCCACGGCCATCGCGAGCGCTCCATCCTGAGTCCGGCTCAAGCGCAGGAGCCGAATGGCCTCCTGCATCTGGCGGTCATACAGCGCCCGCCGCTTGGCTTCTGCTTCAGGCCCGAACGCGGCGCGGGTGATCTCGTAACCCAATTGCTCGTCAACGTAGCTCGACGCGCTGTCGTAGGTCGTGCGAGGGAGCTCGATCCCCACCTGCTGAATGCGCTCGAACAGCTTGTCGCGCATCTCGGGGGTAACGGTGAAAGCGATGCTCTTGGGACCCTGGGGTCCCAGCTCGGTGGCGTAGTCCGAGATCACCGAACGGAAGACGGTGATATCGTCGCCCAACGCGGCCAGCAGCGCGCGCTCAGCGTCAGTGCGGGGAACACCCCGCACCGAGAGGTCTGGCAGGATCCCGCTCGCATCGGGGATGGGACGGCCGGCATCGGAGTGGAAGATGCGGGGAATCTGGAATGGTGTCCGGTTGCCCATCCCGCCCTGGCCGTCCGGACGCGGACGTTGCACCGACCGTCCGCTGGGGGTGTACCACCGAGCGGTAGTCAGCTTGATGGCGACCTCGTCGCCCAAGGGATACGTCGTCTGCAGCACACCCTTGCCGAAGCTTGGCGTTCCGATGATGACTGCCCGGTCGTGATCCTGGAGCGCGCCCGCCACCAGCTCGGCGGAGCTCGCGGTACCGTGGTTGATCAGCAGAGCGACCCGCAGATCGTTCCAATTCCCTGAGAGTCCCGCGAGGTACACTTTCGAATGTTCGGCTGAGCGACCTCGGGAGACGGCAACAGTGTCCCCCGGGCTGAGGAACAGGCTGGCGACGCGAACGCCCTCATTGATCAGTCCACCGGGATTCCCTCGGAGGTCAAGGATAAGCGCGGACATACCGTCGGACACCAGACGGTCCACGGCGCCACGCAGCTCGCTGGCCGCGCCGTCGCTGATCCGACGCAATTGGATATAGCCAACGCCATGCGAGAGGACGACTCCCCGCGACGTGGCCGGCACGTGTACCACAGTGCGGGTGAGCCGTCGAACGATCGGCAGTGTCGAGCCGCGAGGCCGAAGGACCACGGTGACAAAGGCGCCGGTCCCTCCGGTCAACGCCTCTTCCACCTTCCGCGCCGACCAGCCGCGGGTACTCTTGCCGTCGATGCTCAGGACCTCGTCACCTGGGTTCAGGACCGAGTGTTTGGTGCCCTCGGGTGTCCAGCCGACGTCGACCTCGGTGCCCGACATTTGGCGCTGATACTGACGATAGCTCTCGCGGGTCAGCAGTTCGGCGTAAGGGTCCCGCAACGATCCTACCAGAGCGTTGGCAGCGGTCTGGTACAGATCGCCTTCGGAAATCGAATCGATGTAGTGGGTGTGGATCGAGCCGACGACGTTCTCGAACAGGCGGGCCTGCTGGTAGACGGTCCCATCAGGGGCAGCTTTGCGGCGAAGGAGCCAACCGCCACTGATCACCGCGAGGGCGACGATCGCCAACAGCCCGCACCAGCGGGCCCTAGCAGCACGTCCCATCATGTGAAGTTCTCCCGCGAAATGCCACAAGACCTGCCGGATGCATCCCACCGAAAAGGGAATGCACTACTAAGAATTACCCGCTCAAAGCAGGTAGCAAAATGAGGGCCGGGTCACTGCCCCTGGGGGTTCCCTGGGTCTACCGCCAGCGTCGAATCTCGCCAGACCGCCGCCGACGCTAGGTGACAGGCATGGACGAACATGTCAGCCGGGTGAGTACCCTTCTGCAACAGGGCATGGAGCATCTCGTGCCGGACTAGCCATTCCTCGCCCAACGCGTTGGCAGGAAGGTAGATCCGATTACCCTCCCGGACCCACCAGGCGTGAGCCATCTCTCCGGCCAGCTCGATCGCGCCTGAGGGCGCGTCCACCGCGTAGAAGTTGACGTCAGTCATATTGCCCACGTGGCCGGAGCAGGCGACGGTCTTATCCCACCATTCCTGGTACAGCCCCAGTGTGGGAACCGCCCAGGATCGGCCCAGCGGCGCGAGGGGAGCGCCCGCGATTCGTGGGGCGGCACACGCGCCAACGGTGAGGACGAGGGTTAACCCGCCAAGAAACCGACGCATTCCACTGCTCCAGGGTAAGGCACCGCCCAAATTTGCTGCATGATTCGGTCCATCAGCGCAGGGGCCGGATCCGACGCGCCTCTTTTGGGGCCACTAGCTTCGGGCATGCTCGCCCGGATCCGCTCCGCCGCCGTGCTCGGCATCGACGCGTACCCGGTGGACGTCGAGGTGGACATCACCAGCGGGCTGCCATCGTTCTCCACTGTGGGGCTGCCCCAGGGCGCGGTCAAAGAAGGCCGGGAACGGGTCAGCGCTGCGCTCACCAACGCCGGGTTCTGCTTCCCACTCCGCCGCATCACCGTCAACCTCGCTCCGGCCGACGTGCGAAAAAACGGCTCGGCGTTCGACCTGCCAATCGCGCTCGGTATCCTCGTGGCCAGCGGCCAACTCCCAGCCGAACGGCTTGTGGACCAACTCGTCGTCGGCGAGGTGGGCCTGGAGGGGGACCTGCGACCGGTGCGCGGGGCGCTCTCCATGGCCTTGGCCGGGCGCGCGGCCGGCCATCGCGGCATCCTGCTGCCTCGCGCCAACCTGCCCGAAGCATCGGTGGTCGAGGGACTCGAGGTGTGTGGAGCGCACACGCTGCTCGAAGCCTGCGCTCACCTGTCCGGCAACCAGGTTATCGCACCCACCGAGGCCAACGTCGCCGCACTCATGGCTTATCGGTGCCAGGACGAGGCGGACTTCTCCGACGTGCGGAGTCAAGCCGCGGCCAAGCGGGCCTTGGAAGTTGCCGCTGCCGGCAGCCACAACATTCTTCTGATCGGCGCTCCCGGGGCGGGGAAGACCATGCTGGCGCGGCGGCTTCCCTCGATTCTTCCATCCATGAGCCTGGAGGAGGCACTCGAAACCACCAAGATTCACAGCGTCGCCGGCACGCTGCCGGCCGGACTCTCACTGCTGACGGTGCGCCCCTTCCGAGCGCCGCATCACACGATCAGTGACGCCGGCCTCATTGGTGGTGGCTCCTCGCCCCGTCCCGGCGAGGTAAGCCTGGCCCACGGCGGGGTGCTATTTCTCGACGAGCTGCCGGAGTTTCGCCGCAACGTTCTCGAGGTGTTGCGTCAACCGCTGGAGGACGGAGTCGTCACCCTAAGCCGGGCAGCGGTGAGCCTCACTTATCCTGCGCGTTTCACCTTGGCCGCGGCGATGAACCCATGCCCCTGCGGATACTTCGGGGATCCGGCGCACGCCTGCAGCTGCGGGCCGCTCGCCATCCAGCGCTATCGATCCCGCATCTCCGGTCCCCTGCTCGATCGCATCGACATCCACCTCGAGGTTCCCGCAGTCGCGTACGGCGAGCTGGTAGAAGAGCCTTCGGGCGACAGCAGCGCCCGAATCAGGACGCGGGTCGAGGGCGCGCGGGCCCTCCAGCGGGAGCGCTTTCGGGCGCAGCCCGGTATCCATGCCAACGCGCACATGAGCCCCCGCGATCTCAGGCGATACTGCCGGTTGAGTGAGCCGGTCGAATCGGTCCTCAGGCAGGCGGTGGGGCGGCTGGGATTGTCCGCGCGGGCGTATCACCGGGTACTCAAGATTGCCAGGACGATCGCCGATCTGGCCGGAGCCCAGGAGCTGAATCCGGCACACGTCAGCGAGGCGATACAGTATCGGAGCCTGGATCGAAAACGGAAATCTGCAACCGGAATCGGCTAGACACAACCAGCCCGTTGGGCGGTCCGTCCGCCCGGGGCCAAGGGCAAGGAGATACACACCAGCCCCCACCATCCCGCTGCCGATTCCGGCTGCTCATAGCTATTAATCACACCGAGCAGCTGGTGGCAGGGCCGATGGTCTCTATTCTCGTCGTCATAATGCGCTTCTCGCCATGAACTCGAGCTCTCGGGTCGCACCTCCGTCGAACCTGTCGTATCTGGTGAAAGCCGTCGGGCTATGCGGCCTCTACCTGGGTGCCGCGCTCCTCGGGCTCCACTTCGCGTCGGTGGGGGCGAGTGTCTCACTGGTGTGGCCCCCGACCGGGATAGCGATTGCCGCACTCACGCTCTGGGGACTCCGCTACTGGCCCAGCATCGCCCTGGGTGCATTCATCGCGAACGCGCTTACCCCGATCCCCATCGCCGCGGCGGCCGGGATTGCCGTGGGGAACACGGTGGAGGCGCTGGTTGCGGCGTATTGGCTCCGCCGCAGCACCCGCTCCCGCCCCGATCTCGATGACATTCGTCAGGTCCGTACCTTGGTCGCCGTTGCGGCACCGGGCGGGGCCATATGCAGCGCCCTGATCGGAACCATCAGCCTTTGGCTGTCTGGCTCGCTCGACTCGGGCGCCGTCCCGCTCGCGATCGCGATCTGGTGGATCGGTGATCTACTCGGTGGTCTCATCGTGGCGCCGCTCTTCTTGGCCTGGTCGGCTTCGCGCAACCCGGTGATCGACGGCAGAGGATTGGTGGAGCTGCTTCTCCTGTTCCTGGGCACGGCGCTGGCCGCGGAGTTCGGGCTGGGCCTGTTTCGGGGCGAGTCCTTTATCGGCGATGTGAACTATCTCTATCTGCTCTTTCCCTTCGTCGTCTGGGCCGGGCTTCGTCTGGGCGCCCGGGGCGCCACCCTCGTGACGTTCTTCATTGCGGTCGTTGCGGTGGGACGAACCGTTGGGGGAGCCGGGCCGTTCGTGAATGCCAGCTCGACCCGGACCCTGTTCGCGTTCGGCTGTTACCTGATCGCAGTGGCGGTGACTGGCTTGGTGCTTGCCGCGGCGGTCCAGTGGGAACGCCGCCAGGCCACCAGCGCCCTCGGTAAGAGCGAGGAGCTGAGGCGACAAGCGCTGGATGCCGCACGTATGGGAACCTGGCATTGGTCGGTGGAGGGCAACACGCTCACGTGGGATGACAACCTGCGCCGTCTCTACGGCCTCGAGCCCGGCACTCCAATCAGCG
>DASSED010000075.1:0-17949 GCA_035695405.1 Gemmatimonadales bacterium | reverse complement strand
TGCCGGGCATCCGAGCCGTGGTCCCGCCATTTGCCGGCCTAGTAAATCTGAGTCCCTTACGCACTCTGATCCCAACGGGAGTGGCGTCCGCGTTGTGGTACGGAGGCATAACCCTGCTGGGTACGCTGATCGGGGCCGAGTGGGAGCGGATCAACCACATAATTTCGGGTGTAAACCGGACCCTCGGGATCATCACCGGCATTGTAGCTCTGATCGCTTTGGGTTTCTATCTGGTAAACCGGCGCCGCCGCCGCCGCGAGCGCGTGTGGCATGCCACGCGTGACGCTCTGAGCCCCTCCGCACCATCCTTTCTGGAGGGCTCTGAGATTGCCGAAGGCTCGGCCCAGCAAGCCGCAGCACTACTGGTACTCGAACTGGCTTACGCCGATCCGGCGCTCACCGAAGTCGACCGGAATCTGGTGGCCAGCCATCTTCGGGATCGCTGGGGCCTCGGGTCCAAAGCACGTCCTCACCCTGAGACTGAAGGCGAGCGGCGGACCCGGTTCCGGCAGTACGCAGACCGCCTGCGCGATCGCTTCGGACAGGGCCAGCGCCTGGCGCTGGTGGAGCGGCTGTGGACCGTGGCTTTCAGTGATGGTGCCATTGGGCTTCAGGAAGACCGGCTGTTGCATCTGGCGGGTGAGCTGCTCGGCATCGAGAAGAAGGATCTGCTCGAGGTCCGCGAGCGGCTCCAGGTGCAGCGTCAGGTATGACAGCCACCCGGGTCCACACCCAGATCGAGCGAGACTTTTGGCTCGAAGGTTTCCGCGACTTCCTGGCGCTCGAGTCGGGTCATAGTGCCAATACGGTAGAGGCATACCTCCGCGATCTTCGGCGACTCGGTGAGTTCGCGGCCTCCCGCGGTATTCGCGATCCGGCCCGTCTTACCAGGCCCCTCCTGCGACAGTTCGTGTTTCTCCTGAAGGATCTGGGCCTCAGTGCCGCCTCCATCCGGCGTGGCGTCTCAGCCATCCGGACATACTACGGATTCATGGCCGGGGAAGGCCGGATCAAGGACGATCCCAGCGATCGGCTGGAGAGCCCTCGGCGGGGCCGAACCTTGCCGGTCACTCTCAGCGTCCAAGAGGTCGAGTCGCTGCTCGCCGCCCCTCAATTAGAGCAGCCCCTCGCGTGGCGCGACCGCGCGTTGCTCGAGTTGGCCTATGGCGCCGGCCTTCGGGTGTCCGAGCTCTGCGGCCTGGGACTGGTTGATCTGCTGCTGACCGAAAACCTGGTGCGCATCTTCGGCAAAGGCGGCAAGGAGCGGCTAGTGCCAATCGGGCGCTCGGTGATCGGTGCTGTATCGGTCTACCTCCACACCATGCGCCCCGAGCTGGACCGGGGAAAAAGCAAGGGTAGGGTACTGCTCAATGCCCGGGGTCAACCGCTCTCACGGGTGGGCGCCTGGGGCATCGTCAAACGCGCCACCGAGCGAGCCGGTATTACAAAGCGCGTGACCCCGCATACCCTGCGACATACCTTTGCGACCCACCTCCTGGAAGGCGGTGCTGATCTCCGGGCAGTCCAGGAGATGCTCGGTCATGCCGATCTCTCGACCACTCAGATCTACACCCATGTGGACCGTGAGTATCTCCGGTCGGTGCACAAGCAGTTTCACCCCCGAGGATGAGCCCTGCTCGGGTGAGCCATCTCACGGCTCAACCGCTCCCCATCAAGCTATCCTGAGCTGTACCCGTTCATCAGAAGAGAAACCGAATCCTCGCGATCGCCGGGACACGGCGACCGCCACGGATTCGGCCGTCAATGATGTCTCCCAGGACACCCGTGATGCGGCCCAAGACGTTCGGGAAGATGTCGCGGCGGACTACACCTATGCCCGGCGCGACGAGTTCAGGCAGGATGTCAACGAAAGGCTACAGCGGCTGGATCAGGAGATTGCGGATCTGGAGCGCACGGCAAAGAGGGATACCGACAAGGCTCGGGACTCGGCCGTCGTGCATATCCGTTCGGCCCGCAGCTCCGTCGCCCGGAGCCTGGATCGCCTCGCCGGCGCCACGGAGAACACCTGGGACGACATCCAGGCAGGTGTCCGGCGGTCAGTCGATTCGCTCGAGCTCCTGGTTCGAGCCCAACGGCCAGACGCCAAGCCAATGGGCGGCAACGGTCCGAGCTGAATCGTTTCCCTTCCTACACGGTGATGCCGGCCGCGGCCGGGTCTGTCTTCTCGAAGACCCGGCCGAGCCATTTCAGCAACACGGCTGCCTCGACGGCAATCATTGCGAGAGCCGGGATGGTCCCCGGCAGCGATCCCCACAATCCAATCCACGGTCTCAACACCAGGAATCCCCCCACCGCGAGGCCTGCGGGCAGAGCTAGCGTCAGCGCCAGGAGTGCGGCGAAGGCGATCATCATCAGCATGTTCTGGCCCAGCGCCTCTACTCCACCCGCCCTGCCGGAGCCCAGTCGGACCCAGGCCGGGTATAACAGCGCCGCCGCGTTCTGGATGAGCATACCGAGAAGATTGATCCCCGGCAGATACACGATGGCGGCAACTATCAGGAAGGTGCGCTCACCCAATGGCGGGGTAATATCTCGATTACCCAGAAAGGCGAGATACGCCACTCCAAACAAGGCGTACTGAATCACCGTGAGAACCAGCGCGGATGCCGATACCTCGGCCAGCACCACCGACCAACCGGGCAGTGGATAGCTTCTCAGGAGGTCGAGCTTCAGAAGGTCGCCCCGAAGATCGTTACGCACGTACTGCGGCCCAATCACGATCATCATGGCGCCCCAAGTGGCCGCCAGCCATCCAGCGATCTTGGCCAGAGTTCCTTGCGGCTGGAATGACAGAGCCGTCACGATCGTGACGCCCAGGAGCATCGCCATGGTAGCGCTCCGCACCCGGCGCCGGCGGGTCACCGCCAGCAGGTTTTTCCAGAGAATCGCACCCGCAGGCCATCCGGTGGGTGCGAGGTGGAACAGCGGGGCACTCGGTCCTGTTGAACCGCTGACCATGACCGGCGCGCCGGCTCCTGCCAACGCGCGGGCACGGCGCAACGAAAACTCTGCTGCTGTCTCCTCGAAGGAGCTGTCCGAACGAATTACCCATACATAATGAAGGACTAACAGGAGGGTGGCCGGCCAGATTGCGTGGGCCCACTCCTGTACTGTGTGCGCCGCGAGCGGCCGGATCATGAGACGAAACGGATAGGTGAGTGCGCTCGGGACGGGCCGATGCGAGGTCGCCAAAACCGCCTTCAGGAGCCGACCTAGATCATCGCCTGCAGCAACGATCTGTGGGAGCGCGTCGGCAATGCTCCAGGTGAGCGCTACCAGAACGCACCCGACCACAACTAACGACACAACCCGATGCCGGGCGCCCAGCCGTCCATGTTCCGAGAGGCTGGTGCGGACGAAGGATGCCCCCAGGCGATGAAAGGATAGGGTGGTGAGCAGCACCCAGATGGAGATGACGCGGAGCCAGGGGGAGACTCCAAAGCGCTCACGCGAAAGAATCAAAGTCCAGAGCAATGCGTTGAACAGGATCAGTAACTGGTTGTGCAGCAGCTTGAACTGAATCAGGCCGCTCCGAGATACCGGGCCGGAGAAGAGGAAGGTGACCTCTGCCGGCGTAAAGGCGAGCACTCGGCGCTCGACTCCGAAAATCCAGCTCCAGGCCACGGCGCCCACCAACAACAGCGCGCCAACCAACTCCAAGGCCCAGGGGTTGGGTGATTCGCCGGTTGCAGGGCCCGGCCTCTGACTCACCACCATGGACCAGATGTACGCCAGCCCGAAAAGCAGCGCGGCTAAATATCTCGGACTTCGGAGGTGGCGGAGCTGGCGGGCAACCCGGTTGACGGCGGAGCGCCATGCGAGATACCCGAAGACTCGGATCATCCTTCGGCCTCTTCGTGGCCGATGAGCGCCAGAAACACGTTCTCCAGGCTCTGTGAGCGCAGCTCAGGTCGTTCCGCAACGATCTCGTCCAGGGTTCCGAACGCCACGGTCCGGCCACGTTGCATTACCATGACCCGGGTGCAGATCTCCTGGACCAAATGAAGCAAATGGGAGCTGAGGATGATGGCAGCGCCCTCCGCTGCCCGCCGCATTATGGTCGCCTTCATCTTTCGGATCCCCACCGGGTCGAGGCCTGTGAGTGGCTCATCCAGGAGAAGGGCACGCGGTCGATGAAGCAGGCCGCAAGCAATGGCCAGCTTTTGCTTCATGCCGCGAGATAGCTCCCCGGGCAAAGCTTTGCGCTTGTCTGCCAAGTCGAGCTCTTCCAGTAGGCCCGGGATCCGGTCTCCTACGTCGTCTACGCGATAGAGCCTGGCCACGAAACGGAGGTGCTCCTCTACCGTGAGATAGTCGAACAGGTGAGGTTCGTCGGGTATGAAGGCCAGGTTGGCCTTGGCCGCGACCGGCTCCTTGCCCAAATCGTGTCCGGCGATACGAATCGTCCCGCTGGTCGGGATGATGATCCCCGCGATGCTTCGGATAGTGGTTGTCTTGCCGGCCCCGTTGGGACCTACCAGTCCCAGGACCTCGCCTGGGCCGACCCGAAAGGAGAGACCTTGGACGGCCGGGAACTCGCCATATAGCTTCTGCAATCCCTCAACCTCGATCACGCCGGGTGTCTCCGGAGCGAGGGGTGAAACTTTCGACTCGGCCCGAACGTCACATAACGAAACGCTATTCTCATGCAGGACAGGCGGTTTATGAGAAACTACTGGTTACGAATCATCTTCGGGGCGTTCGCCATCTTCGCGGTCGGCATGGTCGGCGTGACCTTGGCCCGGCAGGGTATAGGGCATGTGCGCAACGTGGTCGAGGGTAACGGGCCGATTACGGTACCGGTGGCGTTCTTGCCGTTCAAGCTCGATGGCGAAAGGCTCGGGACCATTCAGCGGATCAGAATCAATCGCCTGGCGCCCAAGCAGGTGAGCAGCGTGAATATAGTCGTGCGTTTGGCCGACTCGGTTCGGCCTAGCCGTCTCGAGCGGTGTATCCTGGTGGCCGAGGGGTTCGAAGACATCAATTCGCGAACGACATTCCAATGCGCCACTCCCCAGGACACGGTCGACGAAGATTTGGTTACGGTGGGAGACGTCACCCTGACGAAAGGAGGCCAATCGTTCCGGCTGTTGATGGCTCGGGACGCGATCCGCGAGCTGACCGATTCCGACGTGGTGTTCGTCGGAGCGGACTCGGGCCCCCACATCATGAATACCGATTCCATTTCCCAAGCCACCGAGCGGATGACTGACTCCATCTTAGAGGCAAAGCGTCCCACGCTCGAATCCCTGGGGGTCCACGTGCCCCCCCGAGCCCCCCGCGGTAGTCGAACTTCGCACCAGCAAATGGCGGATTCGACCCGATCGCGATAGCGTAGTGAATGCTGCTGGTTCTCGATAACTACGACAGCTTCACCTACAACCTGGTGCAGTATGCCGGCGAGCTGGGCGCAGAGCCGCTGGTGTATCGCAATGACGCGCTGACTCCCGCCGAGGTGCTGGCTCTCAATCCGTCGGCCATCGTGATCTCTCCCGGACCGTGCACCCCGCGAGAAGCCGGCATATCGGTGCCCCTGGTGCGTGCGGCGGCGGGTGTCGTTCCCATTCTCGGGGTTTGCCTAGGCCACCAGGCGATCGGCGAGGCCTTCGGCGGGGAAGTGGTTCGTGCCGATCGGCTCATGCATGGCAAGACCACGGACGTGGCTCACACTGGACATCCGCTGTTCTACGGCCTTCCCAACCCAGTGGAAGCCATGCGATATCACTCGCTCGTGGTGTCCCCCCGAAATCTTCCGGGTGAGCTCGAGGTTACTGCCTGGTCCGCCGATCGGCCGCGGGGACAGGAGATCATGGCGCTAAGTCACCGCACGCTTCCCATCTTTGGCGTCCAGTTTCACCCCGAATCGGTGGCCACGAAGCAGGGAAAACGGCTCCTCGCCAACTTTCTCGTCCTGGCCGGAATGCGGCTTCCGGACCAACACGCCGTAGCTGTCTAACTCTTTGACGTACAATCTACTAGCATCCACTACGTAGTGCGGCACAACTTTTGACTCCACATCGCGGCCTTATTAGCTTCGGTGATGCGCGTCCTGGGTGTTATTCCGGCTCGTATCGGCTCAACCCGCCTCCCCCACAAACCGCTTCAGCTTCTGGCAGGTGAGCCGCTGATCACCCGGGTCGTCGAGCGTGTGCTGGACCATGGGTTGGTGGAACAACTGGTGGTCGCCACCGACTCGGAGGAGGTAGCGCGGGTCGCTGAGCGTGCCGGCGTGCGCGCGTTGCAGACCTCTGAGCGCCACGGGACGGGTATCGAGCGGGTGGCTGAAGTAGCTGGCCATCCCGAATTCGCAGTCTTCGATACCGTTGTGAATATCCAGGGAGATGAGCCATTCCTCCCCCGGGAAGCGCTGGCCGGAGCGCTGGGTCGTGTTAGGCACGGGGATGACATTGGAACTGCAGCCTCGCCGATCGACGCCGAGGCCGCCCGGGATCCCAGCCGGGTAAAAGTTGTGACCGATGGCGACGGCCGGGCATTGTATTTCTCCCGGGCATCGATTCCGCATAGGAGTGAGCTCAACGGTCCGAGTGATGGAATGTTCTGGCAGCATTTGGGTATCTATGCGTGCACCCGGCCGTCGCTCAGTCGCTGGGTCGGGCTGCCGCCGAGTTCGCTGGAACAGGCTGAACGGCTGGAGCAGCTTCGAGCGTTACAGAACGGTATGACTATCGGCGTGGCATTGCTGCACGAGGCCGCGCTCCCCGGGATCGACACGGCGGAAGATTTGCGAAGGGCGGAAACCCACTGGCACGCTTATCAAGGACAGGTCTAATGACGACGGGTCCCCACGCGACCAAGTACATCTTCGTAACCGGCGGCGTAGTGTCCTCTCTCGGCAAGGGCATCGCCGCCGCTTCTCTTGGCCGGCTGCTGGTGGAGCGCGGGCTGAGCGTGACCATGCAGAAGTTCGATCCCTACATCAACGTGGATCCGGGTACCATGTCACCGTTCCAGCACGGTGAGGTATTCGTGACCGACGATGGAGCGGAGACCGACCTCGATCTGGGTCACTACGAGCGGTTTATCGATCGCTCTCTCTCCCGGCAAAACAACGTGACCACCGGTCGGATTTATCAGACGGTCATCACCAAGGAGCGCAGGGGCGAGTATCTCGGGTCCACGGTCCAGGTCATTCCCCACATCACCGACGAGATCAAGAACGCAATCCGGCGGACGGCACCAGGGCATGATGTGGTGATCACCGAGATCGGCGGAACGGTGGGTGACATCGAATCGCTTCCCTTTCTGGAAGCGATCAGGCAGTTCCGCCAGGAGATCGGCCGCGACAACGCCTTGTTCATCCATCTCACGCTGGTGCCCTACATCGCAGCAGCAGGTGAGCTCAAGACCAAACCCACCCAGCACTCGGTGCGCGATCTGATGGAGATCGGGATCCAGCCCGACATCCTGATTTGCCGGAGCGAGCAGCCGCTAGCGGCCGATATCAAACGCAAGATTGCGCTTTTCTGCAACGTGGATTTCGGCTGCGTCATCGAAAGCCCGGATGTGAAGTCCATCTATGAGATACCGGTGCGCTTCTTCGAACAGGGTCTCGACCGCGAGGTCTGCCAGCGGCTCAGGTTGGAAACCACAGAGCCCGATCTTCAGGGCTGGAAGGTGATGACTGAGCGGATCCTGCACCCGACCGAACAGGTGAGGATTGCCGTAGTAGGGAAGTACACCGACTTGCGGGATGCCTACAAGTCGGTGGAAGAGGCGTTGTTTCACGGCGGCATACCCAGCGATGCCAAGGTGGAGATCCAGTGGTTTGCCAGCGACCAATTCACCGACCAAGCCACGGCCGGCCAGCTGCTCGGAGGCTACGACGGTCTGCTCATTCCCGGTGGGTTTGGGGAGCGTGGAATCGGCGGTATGGTCGAAGCGATCCGCTGGGCCCGGGAGAACGATCTGCCCTTCTTCGGCATTTGCCTTGGGCTTCAAGTCGCCATTATTGAGTTCGCCCGCAACGTCTGCCGCCTCCCCGACACCAACAGCACCGAGTTCGAGCCCAATTGCGAGACCCCGGTCATCTCCCTGATGCACTCCCAGAGGGATGTATCCGATCTGGGAGGGACCATGCGACTGGGCGCCTACACCGCCCGGCTCCGTCCCGGGTCTCGGGTGGCGCAGGCATACGGCACTACCGAGATCAGCGAGCGACACCGCCATCGCTGGGAAGTGAGCAACGCGTACCGTGATGTGCTGGCTGAGTACGGGCTCCGCCTATCCGGCCAGTCGCCGGATGGTGGCCTGGTGGAAGTCATCGAGCTTCCGGATCACGCCTGGTTCATTGGTTGCCAGTTTCATCCCGAGCTGAAATCGCGGCCTACTCGGCCGCACCCGCTCTTCGCAGGATTCATCGCGGCGGCCTTGCGCCGCCGGGCTGCTGCTCCGGCGAGGGCGGCAGCGGAGGAGTTGGCCCGGAGCACGCGCTGATGGGGTGGTCGTTCGGTCGTACGCCGTTCCTGATCGCCGGGCCCTGCGTCATCGAGCCCGGCGACGTGCTGCCCAGGGTGGCGGAGGTGCTGGCTCGACTCGAGCGAGAGCTGGGGATTCCCGTCTGTCTCAAGGCCAGCTTCGACAAGGCCAACCGTTCGCGGCTGGCGGCGAGCCGTGGTCCTGGCTTGGAGGAAGGCCTTCGGCTCCTGGAGCGAGCTCGAGCCGCGAGCGGGCTCCCGATTCTCACCGACATCCACGAAGCCGAGCAGGCTGATCCCGTCGCCCAGGTGGCTGATGTGCTTCAGATCCCGGCGTTCCTCTGCCGCCAAACCGATCTGCTCATCGCCGCGGGGCGGACGGGGAAGGCTGTGAATGTGAAGAAGGGCCAATGGATGCACGCGGAGGGCATGGCCGGATCGGTGGAGAAGGTGCGCAGCGCCGGCGCCGCTGAGGTGGCGGTGACCGAGCGAGGCACCTTCTTCGGGTATGGGGATCTCGTGGTCGATATGCGGAACTTCGTACGGCTGCGCCAGGCTACCGGCTCAGCGGTGATCTTCGACGCGACCCATGCGGTGCAACAGCCGGGTCTGGGCACCGGTGGATCCAGTGGGGGACAACCCGAGTTTATCCCTACACTCCTGGCAGCCGCGGCGGCAGCCGGCGCCGATGGGTTCTTTCTGGAGACTCATCCCGACCCGGCCAGAGCTCTGAGTGATGCCGCGACTCAGTGGCCCCTCGATGGGCTGGGCGACTTGGTGGGTCAGGCCCTCGACATCTGGGGACGAGCCCGGGTATGACCGGCATCGACGCAGAAGCCGCAGGCCGGGTCCGTCTCCTGGGCTTGGACGTGGATGGGGTGCTAACCGACAATGGCGTGTACATCGGGCCCATTGCCGGGGATCGGATCGAGCTCAAGCGCTTTGACATCCAGGACGGCCTCGGCTTGATCCTGCTTCGGACGGCCGGGCTCCCCGTGGTGTGGGTCAGCGGCCGTAGCTCCGAGGCCACCGCACTCCGCGCCGCTGAGCTCCGGGTGGAGGACCTCCTGCAAGTGCCCGGACCCCGGAAAGTGCTGGCCTTGGATGAGCTGCTCAGCCGACGGGGTATCGGGTGGGACGACGTGGCCTTCGTTGGGGACGACCTGGCTGATCTGCCGGTGCTTCGCCGGGTGGGGCTGCCGATCGCGGTCGCCAACGCCGTGCCGGAAGTGAAAGCGGCGGCGACGTATGTCACTCGGGCAGCTGGTGGACACGGCGCGGTGCGCGAGGTAATCGAGCTTCTGCTGAGGGCCCGGGGGGAATGGTCCGGGATTGTGGAGCGCTACTTCCAGGAGCAGGCGGCCGGTGCGGCTTAAGGACTCGGAGTTGCTCCAGATCGGCCAGCGCGTCCTTCGGCTGGAGGCGGCGGAAATCTCATCCGCGGCGCAGCGCCTGGACCCCGCGTTCGCCCGTGCCGTGCGTCTGTTGGCTGATGCACCGGGGAGGGTGATCGTCTCCGGAGTCGGCAAGTCAGGCCTCATCGCGCGAAAGATCGCGGCGACGCTGACGTCCACCGGCACTCCAGCGTCGTACCTGCACCCGGTGGATTCGCTGCATGGCGATCTCGGAATCGTGGGGAAAGATGACGTTGCCATTGTCCTGAGTAACAGCGGAGAATCCGAGGATCTGTTCGCGTTGCTGGGCCCTCTCCAACGGCTCAGCGTCTCCGTCATCGCGATTACCGGCTCCCTGGATTCTGCGCTGGCTCGGCTCGCGACGGTGGTGCTGGATGGGGGTGTGAGCGAGGAAGCGGGTCCCCATGCGGTTGCCCCGACCACCAGCACCAGCGTGGCATTGGCCCTGGGTGATGCTCTGGCGATTGCGTTGCTCGAAGAAAAGGGCTTTCACGGCGAGGAGTTCGCGAAACTCTTTGCCGAACGACACCCCAAAGGCAGCCTGGGCCTTCGTTTGTTGCTGCGGGTGCGGGACGTGATGTTGCCGCCCGGACGCTTACTTCGTTCCGAGGCGCCGATGAAAGACGCAGTGGTCACTCTGGCCCATGATCGCGGACTGGCCATGGTGGCAGACAACGGGCATCTCACTGGGGTGTTGACCACCGGCGATCTGACTCGGCTGGCCGAGCGGGATCCCCGGTTTCTCGAATGTCCGGTGGGGAATGTCATGAACCGGTCACCCAAGACGGCGGCGCCGGACGACCTCGCAGCGGCTGCAGTGGGACTGATGCAGCGACATGGCGTCATCGTGCTTCCGGTGGTGGAGAACGGCGCGGTCATCGGGGTGGTGCATTTGCATGATTTGATGAGAGCGGGGGCGGTTTGATGGACCAAAGCGGAAGCAGCGGAACGAGGATTCGTCTGCTTTGCCGGGCCCGCATCCGGCAAGGCACTCTGTCCGTTCTGTCCGCTCTGTCCGCCCTGTCCGCTACCGCGTGCGAGGACACCGGGGTGAAGCCGACCACCACGGTGCAGGCACCGGACAGCGCTGATCAGGTGCTGATGGGGTTCTCGCATTACGTAACCAACAACGGCATTCTCCGCAGCCGAGTGGAGGCCGATACCGCGTTCTTCTATGAGTCCACTCAGATGAACGAGCTGCATCATATCAAGGTGGTGTTCTTCGATGTCAAAGGTGCGGAGAGCTCCACCCTTACCGCCAAGCGCGGCTCGTATCGCTGGCAGGATGGCTCGATGGAGGCAACCGGCAACGTGGTGGTGGTCTCGCCCGACGGGCGAAAGCTCGCTACCCAGGTGCTGAAGTACGACAATGCGACCAACACCATCTCTACGGACAAACACTTCACCTTCGATCGGGGCGAAGAGCACCTCGAGGGAAACAGCTTTCGATCCGATCCCGATTTCCGCAATGTCGTAACTGACCGCCCGCGAGGGGTGAGCGGGAACGGCATGCTGTTGCCGGGGCAATGAGGCAGGAAGGTTGGGTGGTTTCCGCGGCTCTGGGGATGCTGGCCTGCACGGCGAGCTCGGCTGCGGCCCAAACCTGCGTCTTCCAGATCGACAACGTCGACCGGCAGGGCAGCGTGGTCGAGACACCCAAAGGCACCAATTATTTCGCCGGCGGCAATGTGCGCCTCAGCTGCCGCGGCGCGCAGATCACGATGCAAAGCGATAGCGTCGCTGCGTACGGCGGCAACATGGTTCAGTTCATCGGTAACGTGAAGTATCGGGACTCGACTGTGACGATGGACGCCGATCGCGGGGTGTATTACAAGAAAGGTGAAAAATGGGAGGCCCGAGGGCGGGTCACAACCCGGAATCTCAAGACCGGATCCACGCTCACCGGTCCTGCGCTCGACTACTTTCGGGTGGTCAAGGGGGTTCGCGACACCCTGGAGATGTACGCCACTGAACGGCCCAAGATCCAGTACGCGAGCTCTGATTCGGCGGGGCGGCAGGTGGAACCCTACATCATCGTGGGCGATCGGGTGCGATTCAAAGGCGCCGACAGGCTGTGGGCGGGTGGAAAGGTCACCATCGACCGAAGTGATTTCACTGCCAGGGGCGACTCGCTCCGGCTGGATACTGGAAAGGGAAGTGATGGGACACTGGTCGGCGGCAACCCGGTCATGCGGGGCGTGGGGCGAGACAGCTTCACCGTAGCGGGACGACGGCTGGACCTCAAGCTCGACCGCCGGGAAGTGACCTATGTGACCGCGAAGGGGGCTGGCCACGCCGTCAGCAAAGAGTGGGATCTCGTGGCCGACACCATCGGTCTCGATCTCAACAATCGCAAGCTGGAGCAAACGTTGGCCTGGGGCGATTCGATCCGGCCGTTTGCCAACTCGCCATCGTACGCCATGAGAGCGGACTCGCTGGCTCTGGATACTCCCGGCGAGCAGTTGAAGGAGGTCCGTGGGTTCGGCAAGGCCTGGCTGGCTGGCGCCACCGACGCCATAACCAAGCAGCGGGATTGGATGCGAGGTGATACGGTAGTCGCTCAGTTTGTGCAGCGGGATTCGGCTGGGGTGAAGCACTCCAGCCTCAATCGGATCGTCGCCCGAAAAGGCGCACAGTCGTATCACGTCGATCCCAATGGGAAGTTCCCCCAACGGCCTTCGATCAATTACGCCCGGGGCGACGTGATCGTCATGACCATGAAGCAAGGCGTGAAAACCGGGGTAGACCGAGTCGATGTGCGGGGCCAAGTCGATGGCATTCAGCTCGAGGCCAGCGATGCGCCCCCCGACTCTACCCGGCCGCGGGCTGACTCGACCGCTCGAGCCCCCGCGCCGACACCCGCCTCCAGAAGACCGTGACTACGGCGACCGCGCCCGAATGGGTTTCCGCGCTGGGGGATCGCGATCCCTCGGTTCCAATCGCGCTGGCGGCGATCGTGCGGGCGGCGGGCCCCTCCGACAGCATCGCCTTCGCTGACCTGGTTCTCGGCTATCGCGAGGCCTACCTCGCCTGCTATCAGGGGGATGGAGATCAGGAGATCTCCGGTGATGAGGTCCGCGGCTACCTCACGCAATCCGTGCTGCCGCGGCTCGCGACCGAGGGGTGGATTCTCGATACTGCGGCTGGCTACTGGCAGACGGTCAAGCCTCGGGTAGCCTGGTGGGGACCCACGAAGGAGGAACGCGAGACGGTTTACCAGGCACTCATGACCTCGGCCCGGCGCGCGGCCCAGCGGGCGAACTCCTTCATCCCGAAGCGCACCAAAGCCAGTCTACTGGAAGGGTTAGACCTCCGCAAAAGCTTCAAGGGCCGGCCGGTTGTCGATCATGTGAGCGTTCGGGTGGAGCAAGGCGAAATCGTGGGGCTGCTGGGCCCAAATGGGGCGGGGAAGACCACGACCTTCTACCTTATTACGGGGTTAATTCGGCCCGATGAAGGCCGGGTACTACTGGATGGAGTCGAATTGACCGATGCTCCCATGTACCAACGCGCCCGAAACGGGATCGGGTACCTGGCACAAGAGCCGTCCGTCTTCCGACGGATGACGGTCGAAGAGAACATTCTGGCCATTCTGGAGACCCGACCTTTGGCGCGAGACGAACGGCAGCGGCAACTCGACCGGATGCTGGACGAGTTGTCCATCAAGCACTTACGGAAGAGCAAAGCCTACGCTCTCAGCGGCGGCGAGCGCCGGCGTCTGGAGATCACCCGGGCCCTGGTTTCGGACCCCAAGTTCATGCTGCTGGATGAGCCGTTTGCCGGAGTCGATCCCATCGCCGTGCACGATATCCAGACCATCGTGGCCGGGCTCCGTCATCGGGGCATCGGTGTGCTCATCACCGATCACAACGTAGAACAGACGCTCGACATCGTCGACCGGGCATACATCATGTTCGAAGGCAAGGTACAGGCCTCGGGTACTGTGCGGGACCTGGTGTACGACGATCGGGTCGCCCAGCTCTACCTCGGTCCGACCCTCACGGCCCGGCTCCGGGCACGGCTGGAGGCGGTGGCATGAGAACTGGTCTATCCCAGCACACTAGCCTCAGGCAGGAGCTCCGGGTCAATCCCCGGCTCTATCAGGCCATGGACATGCTCTACATGCCCATGATGGACCTGCAGCAACATCTGAAGCAGGAGCTCCTGGCCAATCCCTTCCTGGAGTTGCTGGAGCCCGAGGACGAGACCCCCGATCAAGCCGATTCCGAGCAAGAGAAGGAACAGAAGGAAAAGCAGGATGAGGTGGACTGGGAGGAGATCCTGCTGAATGGGTTCGAGGTCGGCGGCACCCGCGAGCAATACGAGGCACTGGAATACACCGAGCCGGTGACGGTTGAAACCCGAAACCTCATCGACCACCTGCGAGAGCAGCTCCAGATGCTGACACTCACTCCCCGGCAGCTGCTGCTGGCGGAGGAGTTCCTGGGCAACATCAACGAAGAGGGCTATCTCGCCGCATCCCTCGAGGAAATTCTAGGATCCGTAAATCAGTTGGTGGCGGGACATCTCACCGCCAGCCCAGCTGACGATGAAGAATCGGACGGTGACGCGGTGGACCGCGACAGCGGACCGGAAAACATTACCGTGCCCTCCATCGTCTCCACTGCACCCTCCGTCTCGTCTGACGCTGCTTCCCCCTCCTCGTCCGCTGCTTCCTCAGCGGTTCTCTACAGCATGCAAGAGGCCGAGGAGATGCTCGGTATCATTCAGCGTCTGGATCCATCTGGGGTCGGTGCCCGCGATCTCCGCGAATGTCTGCTCATCCAGCTGGTGGAGCTGGCGGATACCTCGTCGCTCACCTTCCGCCTGGTCAACGAAGCATTCCCCGACCTTATCGCCCATCGGTGGAATGATCTGGCCAAGCGTTTTGGTGTCGAGCCTGGGGCCGTGCAGTCTGCGGCCGACCAGCTCTCCCGGCTCGATCCCAAACCGGGTCTCAAATATTCGGAGCAGAGCGACGGCTACATCATTCCGGATTTGATCGTGGAGAAGATCGGAGGCCGCTACCAGGTCTTCCTCAACGATACCGGAATGCCGCGGCTTCGATTGAGCCGGTCCTATCAGGAGATCGCCCGCGACAAGAAGAAGATGACGCCGGAAAACCGCGAGTTTATAGCCTCCAAGATGAACAGTGCCAACTGGATGATTCAGGCTATCGAACAGCGCCGGCAAACCATGCTCAAGGTGATGAACTTCATCGTGGACCGGCAGCGGGAATTCTTCGAGAAGGGAATCGAGTACCTCAAGCCGCTCACGCTGCGCGAAGTGGCGGAAGTGATCAACATGCACGAGTCCACAGTGAGCCGGGTGACCAACGAGAAGTACGTCCAGACCCCTCGCGGGGTGCTCCCACTCAAGTTCTTCTTTTCCAGCGCACTCTCTACCGCCTCCGGTGAGGACGCCAGCGCCCGCTCGATCCGAGCCAAGCTGGAGAAGATGGTCAGTGAGGAGAACAGCGCCAAACCGCTCACCGATCAGCAGATCGTCCACCTCTTCCAGGAGCAGGGGATACAGATCGCCCGCCGGACCGTGGCAAAGTACCGCGACCAGCTCGGCATCCTCCCAGCGCGAATGCGGAAACGAGTATGACCGTCGCTCCGGTCGAGGCGCTGGATGTGAGCGTGCTCGTCCCGGCCAAGGACGAGGCAGACAACCTCCCCGAGTTTCTCCAGCGCTGCGCCGAAACACTCCGCCCCGCGGGATTTTCCTTCGAAGTGATCGTGGTGAACGACGGATCCCGCGATGGTACCGACCGGGTCCTGCGGGATCTCTCCCGGCAATACCCCTTCCTGGAAGTGGTCACCCACCGTCGGCAGCTGGGAATTGCGGAAGCGCTGCGCTCTGCGGGGAACGTGGCTCGGGGAGACGTCTTCGTCTTTTACCCGGCAGATCTTCAGTACCTTCCCGACGACATCCCTGCTTTGGTGGCGCCCATCCTTGAGGGAAGGGCCGACATCGTCACCGGCACCAAGCAGGGGAAATACGAGAAAGCGTTCGTCTCCAACGTGTACAACAGCTTGTGTCGCTGGCTCTTTGGTGTCCGGGTGACGGACCTCAACTCGGTGAAGGCGTATCGCCGGGAGGTCATGAATGGGGTTCCGCTGCGGCCCGACTGGCACCGCTACATGGTGGTCATTGCCGCAGCCGATGGGTACCGTCTCATCTCTCTACCGGTCCCGCTGTATCCTCGGCGAGCGGGGATCTCGAAATTCAACTGGAAGCGGATTCCAGTGGGCCTGTTCGACCTGATTTCCGTATGGTTTCAGCTCCGATTCGGGCGCAAACCGATGCTGTTCTTCGGGGTCGGTGGTGCGGTGCTCTTCGCCATTGGGTTTCTGGCCGGGGTAGTAGCCCTGGTGCTCCGGTTCGGCTACGATATCGGCTTCCGCCCGCTGCTCAACTTTGTGGAGATGATGGTCATCAGCGGCTTCGTCCTGTTCGGCTTCGGCTTTCTCGGAGAAATGATAGCCGGCATGCGGGAGGAAAATCGGGAGCTGGCTCGAGGCCTGGCGCGCCCCGAGAAGACGGACCCGCAGGATTGATGGATGCGGGTCGTTTTCCTGACCCATAATTACCCTCGTTGGTCTGGCGATCTCTCCGGATCGTTTCTAGCTACCCTCGCTTCGGCCTTGGTGCGGCGGGGTGTCGAGGTGCGGGTGATCGCCCCCAGCGATGAAGGGCAGGGGAGCGCATCTGTGATCGACGGAGTGGCTGTCCGCCGGGTCCGCTATGCCTCCCCCACCTCCGAAGTCCTCGCCTATCGCGGTACCATGCTGAGCGCCCTCCGCCGGCCGCGCGGGTGGGTGGCTCTCGTGGGTCTCTGGCGAGCGTTGCGCCGGGCCGCCCGCGAAGAGCTCAAGGCGGGCGCCGATCTCATCCACGCTCACTGGTGGGTTCCATCCGGTCTGGCCCTTCCATCCAGCGTGCCCAGCGTCCTTACCGTCCATGGGACCGACGCCGCGCTCCTGCGGCGATCGGCGCTGGCGCGTCGATTGGCCCGTCCGGTGTTTCAGCGTGCGCGCGTGGTCACCACTGTGTCACGCGAGCTGGCGGAGTGGGTCCAGAGCGGAACCGAGGTCCACGTCGACGCCTCCCACATCCACCCAATGCCGGTCGCGACCCGCAACTTCCCGTGGAGCCGGGGCGGCGGGGGTGCCATTGTCGTAGCGCGGCTCACCTCGCAGAAACGAGTCCACCTGGCCATCGATGCAGTGGCTACCCTGATGTCCTGTGGTCATGATTTGCCGCTCACCATCGTAGGCGATGGGCCCGAGCGAGCAGCGTTGGAGCAGCAGGTAATCGATCGAGGCCTATCCAAGATGGTGAGCTTTACCGGCGCGCTCGCCAACGCCGCCGTGCGGGACTATCTCGCCCGGGCGGATGTTATGATCTTTCCCGCTCAAGGTGAAGGATTTGGGCTAGCGGCGGCCGAGGCGCTGATGGCGGGGGTCCCGGTAGTAGCCTGCTGGGATGGAGGAGGGGTACTCGACATCGTGCCCGAACGTGGGCCCGGAAGACTGACCCTGCCTTCAGCCCAGGCGTTGAGCGACGCCGTATCAAGCATTCTGCAGGACCCCGATCGCCGTGAAATGGCGCGATTGGTTGGTGAGTCCTGGAGAGCCCGACTTGCTCCGGATCATGTGGCCGATATCTGCCAGGGTTGGTATCGGGAGGCCCTGGGTGGCTAAAGGCTGGTTCCGGCTCGCTCAGGCGATCGCAGGGCTGTTGATCATCCTGTTCGCCGTTCGAGCGCTGATACGCAACTGGGGCGAGCTGCGGTCGCAGTCGCTTGCCTGGCAGGTCCGGCCCGGATTCCTGCTGCTCAGTCTGGCACTCACATGGCTCATGTACCTTCTGCTCATCTACGGCTGGCGCAGCCTGCTGCGGGATTGGGGACAGCGATTGGAAGGATGGAGCGCCGCCCGGATTTGGATCGTATCGAGCCTGGGGAAGTATGTCCCCGGCAAGCTCTGGGCTGTGGCCGGCATGGCAGTGTTGTCGCAGCGTGCCGGTGTGGCCCCCTGGGCAGCCACGGGTGCAGCCGTGGTCATGCAGGT